>CAIYXP010000399.1 GCA_903930145.1 uncultured Methylococcaceae bacterium | reverse complement strand
GATCAAGATGGCATTTGTCCCCTGCACAATGGAAATTACAGAAGGAAGGACTGACGTGCCATGGCGGGCAGTGTTGTTGACCCTATTGCTACTGCTTTTGACGAGTTTTGCCTTGGGCGAATTGAGTTTAAAATACCATGTGTTTGGCACTGACAAGGTGGGTGAGGATGTTTTTTTCCAAAGCCTGAAAAGCATTCGCACGGGCTTGCTCATAGGCACATTGACCACTTTTATCACCTTGCCCTTGGCTTTGGCTTTAGGCATACTAGCGGGATATTTTCGCGGTTGGGTGGATGACATTATCCAGTACATTTACACTACGCTTAACTCGATTCCCGGTGTATTGCTTATCGCCGCTTCCATGTTGTTGATGCAAGCGTACATGGCGCGACATGAAGACGAATTTGCCAGCCTTGCCTTACGTGCCGATTTTAGGTTATTGTTTCTTTGCATGATTCTAGGATTGACTAGCTGGACTGGTTTATGTCGTTTATTGCGGGCTGAAACTCTGAAATTGCGCGAATTGGAATATGTTCAGGCGGCACGTGCTTTAGGCGTCCATCAGTCGACGATATTGCTGCGCCATATCTTGCCTAATGTGTTTCACTTGGTGTTGATCTCTGTCGCCTTGGATTTCAGTTCTTTAGTTCTGGCCGAAGCGGTCTTATCCTATGTGAATATCGGCGTAGACCCCACTACGGAAAGTTGGGGTAATATGATTAATAGCGCGAGGTTGGAAATGGCCCGTGAGCCTGTAGTATGGTGGTCGCTATCGGCTGCTTTTGTATTCATGTTCGCACTGGTTTTGGCGGCCAACCTGTTTGCCGATGCAGTCAGGGATGCGTTTGACCCAAGGCGGGCGGAATAAAAACGTCAATGGCAGCTTTAACCCCTCATCACGCCATAGTCCGGGAAGTCATGACTGATTACCCCAAAACTCAGGCTATCTATCCATCATTAAACATCATAAAACAAAGAATCCAATATGAACTTAGATAACATAGGTCTTAAAATCCCCACCATCCTCTTGCCAAACCCTGAAATGGACCTGACCCGCTGGGCGGTCATCGCTTGTGACCAATATACCTCACAAGCAGATTACTGGGATCAAGTTGAAGAAATTGTGGGCGCTGCTCCCTCGACTTTGAGGCTTACTTTTCCTGAAATTTATCTTGAAGATGCTGACAAGAATGAACGCATCAGCAATATCAACCAAGCGATGGAACAATACCTAGATAATGCTACGCTGATTGAACAGTCGCCTGGATTTATTTTAGTGGATCGAAAAACCTCACACGCCCCGTCTCGCAAGGGTTTGATCGTCGCACTCGACTTGGAACACTATGATTACAGCGCTGATTCCAAAAGCCTGATCAGGGCCACGGAAGGCACCATTGTGGAACGCTTGCCGCCGAGAATCAAAGTACGGGAGAATGCGAAAATCGAACTGCCCCATATCATGGTGCTGATCGACGACCCGGACAAAACCGTCATTGAACCATTATTCCAGCTCGGTTTGGAAAAGCTTTACGATGTTGACTTGATGCTGGATGGCGGTCATATTAAGGGTTATCTAATTGACGACCCAAATCACATACAAACCATAGCCGAAGCCATAACCCGCTTGGCTGGCCCTGACATTGACAAACCCGTTGACGACCGCAATATTTTGCTGTTTGCAATGGGTGATGGCAACCATTCATTTGCCACGGCCAAAGCCATTTGGGAGAAAAACAAGGCTGAAGCGACTGATGATTCGATAATGGAACATCCATCGCGTTATGCCTTGGTGGAATTGGTCAATCTTCATGACGAAGGCTTGGAATTCGAAGCCATCCACAGAGTCCTGTTTAAAGCACCTCCCGACAAGGTATTGGAACGCATGGAACGATACTTTCTTGATAATGGGATGGAACTATTTCTAAAGGTATGCAAATCGATTAAGGAAGCAAAAGAAATTGCCGAATCTTATACCGATGGAAAAACCCATGCAATCCCTTTTATAGCCCAAGGTAGCTATGGGGTGGCCTTGATCCAAAACCCTAGATTAACCCTTGAAGTTGCCTCACTTCAAGCTTTCCTGGACGACTTTCTGAAACACAGCCTAACGGCGGAATTGGATTACATCCATGGTGAAGAGGCCGTTATAAAATTGAGCAACAAACCCGATTCGATAGGCTTCATACTGCCTGCCCTTTCGAAGTTCAGCTTGTTCAAAAGCATTGCCAAGGATGGTGCATTGCCACGCAAGACCTTTTCCATGGGCGAAGCGGATGAAAAACGGTTCTACTTGGAATGTAGAAAAATCACGCCTTAGCAGCCATACAAGTTCATATCATGGACACACCACTGCTTTCGGTCAAAGACCTCCATGTTGCATTTCGCCAAGGCATCGAACAAGTTCCTGCCGTCAAAGGCATTAGCTTTGACATTCATCATGGGGAAACTTTCGCCCTAGTCGGCGAATCTGGCTCTGGCAAGTCGGTGACAGCCTTGTCGGTGTTACGCCTGTTGCCACTAGGAGGGCATATACTGCAAGGCTATGCCAAGCTGGATGGCGTTGACCTGTTTAACCTGCCCGAATTTGAAATGTGCAAAATCAGAGGCAAGCGCATTGGGGTAATCTTCCAAGACCCAATGAGTTCCCTCAACCCTGTCATGACCATTGGGCAGCAAATTGGCGAAGTGTTAAACCTACATTTTGAACTGAGTGCCGCTGATGTGAAATCCCGTGCGGTGGAATTGTTGCGGCAAGTTGGAATGCCTAGACCAGTCCAACACCTAAACGAATACCCGCATCAATTTTCCGGCGGCATGAGACAAAGGGCCATGATCGCCATTGCCTTAGCGGGGGAACCCGACTTGTTGATTGCCGACGAACCAACCACGGCCTTGGATGTCACCATTCAAGCGCAAATCCTTGAGCTATTGAAGCGTCTGCAACAAGAAACCGGCATGGCATTATGGTTGATTACCCATGACCTCGGCATCGTGTCCACCATCGCCGACAGGGTGGCGGTGATGCGCACGGGTGAAATCGTCGAAGCGGCTGACAGTGAACCCTTTTTTGCCCACCCTCAACACCCTTACAGCCAACAATTATTTGATGCCCGACCTAGGTTGGAGAGTTGCCTTGGACGTGAAAAATCGGCCACTTCCCCTGCGCTACTGGAAGTTAACGACTTCAAGGTTTACTACCCGATCAAGAAAGGTTTGTTCCAGCGCGTGGTCGATCATGTCCGTGCAGTGGATGGGGTTTCCTTCAGCTTGCCTAAAGGCCAGACCTTGGCCTTGGTAGGGGAGTCCGGTTGTGGCAAGACTACCCTCGGCAAAGCCATCCTCAACCTCATTGACAGTTCGGGTGGTCAAGTCATCTTTGACGGCATGGATGTCACCGGCTCCACAGGCGAGGCCCGCCGCCAAAGGTGCAAGTCTATGCAAATCATCTTCCAAGACCCCTTTTCATCCATGAACCCGCGCATGGTGGTGGGCGATATCATCGAAGAAGGCATTAGGGCTTTGCAACCTGAAATGACGGAACAGCAACGGCGGCAGCGCTCAGAAGAATTGCTGGAAGCGGTGGGAATGACCAAATATGCACGGCTGCGTTACCCGCATGAATTTTCAGGCGGACAAAGGCAGCGGATATGCATTGCCCGTGCCTTGGCGGTCAATCCTAGGCTGATTGTCTGCGATGAACCGACCAGTGCCTTGGACGTATCCGTGCAAAAACAAATCTTAACCCTATTAAAGGATTTGCGCACTCGGGAAGGCTTGAGCTACTTATTCATCAGCCATGATCTGGCAGTGGTTGCGGAACTGGCCGATCAAGTGGCCGTCATGCGTGGCGGAAAAATAGTGGAAATCGGGCCAGTCGAACGAGTATTGTTTAATCCTTCACAAGACTACACTCGAAAACTATTGGAGGCAGTGCCTAGCGAACGGCAGCCAAGGTTTATGAAACAATAATTCCAATCAATCTTTTACCAAATTGATGTTGATCTTAAGCCCGATAAAACGCCCGCCCATCCTTGTCAATTCGTCAGTCTTGGGGTCGAAATAAAGACTGACATTGGTAATGCGCCGGTCTTGGTGGTCTGGGTCTATCCACGGGGAATCAACTAGAAACCGGTAAACATACACATTCTTTCCGTCTTCCTTGGTCTTTTCCACAGGTTCCCCCATGGCTTCCTTGATCTGTTGCAACGTGGGAGGTTTTACCGATATTTTGGCCCGGTCTTTTGGGTCAACCTTGAACCGATGGTTTGCCTCATCGACTTTCCCTTTGGCGAGTGAACGGATCGAGTCCTCAAAGAACTGTGCCGGCACCATGGTCATGAACAATTTAGAAAAGTCCCAGCGGGTCAAGCGATCATCTTGGTCAAAATCCAAGGTGAAAAAAAACTCAATCCCCGGTTGTATTTTGCCTTTCCCGTCGATCTTGTGGAAGGCTTGAATCCACCGGCTCCCTGTCGGTGTCGATTCTTTGATGGTCGGTTGAAGCTTGGCCAGCGTGACAAAATCGTCATTAATCAACACTGGGTTTTTAAATACCAAGGTAAAATGGTCGCTTGCCTCGGTGGTGAAGTTTTCGTCAAAATTTGACAACTGGTTTTTCAATTCCAATAGGCGTAGCCAGACACAAGCACTTAGGCTTGTCAAAACCAATCCCAACAATAAAAACCGACTTAGACGCATGGAAAAACGTGACATCACTATCAAACAGGCCAAACATTGAGGAAAAGGCGTAAGCCCAGCCAAGCAAAAACCCCTGCCAACACATCGTCAAGCATGATGCCCAATCCGCCATGGACGCGACGGTCCAACCAGCTAATCGGCCAAGGCTTCAGCGCATCAAATAGGCGAAAAAGGCAAAAACCCGCTGTCACTGTGAACAGCGAGGGCGTGACACCAGCAAGGGTGATGAACAGCCCCACAAACTCATCCCAAACAATCCCTGAATGATCTTGTGCGCCCAAAATTTGCTCGCATCGACCACACAACCAAACGCCGATCAGAAATAGCAGAAACGTCACACCCAAATAGGCCGGAATTGGTAGGTTTGCAAGCATAAGATAGAAAGGTACGGCAGCTAACGTACCGAAAGTTCCCGGCGCAATCGGCGCGAGTCCTGAACCAAAACCAAAGGCCAAAAAGCAAATAGGGTTTTGCAGTATCCGCTTGGCAGGGATTTTTTCACGCTTGCTGGACATCGTTTCAGTCCACAACAGGAAAATGTTGATAGCCGATTTCGGCCAAGTCAATAACCATGCCGCCCTGCCTCAATCGCAAACCCATTTGTTGATCGATATGACCAATGCGGACACAAGAACAGCCAAATTCTCCCATCTTGCTTACCAGTTCAATTTCACGTTCAGCCGCAACCGTGAAGCAAATTTCATAATCATCGCCAGCCCGTAAAGGCATCCAGCGATCACCGCCCATGTCAATGTATTGCCTGACTGGCGACGGCAACGGCAAGGCAGTCCAATCGAGCGTCGCACCTACCCCGCTTGCGTGTAAAATATGACCCAAATCGGCTGCCAGCCCATCTGAAACGTCAATGCAGGCATTGGCTAAACCTGCCAAGCTGATGCCCGCGTTGACACGGGGTTGCGGACGCTCCAACTTTGCCACTGCCTCGGGCACATTTTGAGTTGATTTTCCAAGCAATATTTCCAGACCTAGCCCAGCCAAACCCAATTCGCCAGTCAGGTAAATGCCGTCCCCCCAGCAGGCGGCAGATCGGCGCAAAGCCCCTTCCTCTCCGACAAACCCAATGGCATGGACGGTAATGGACAGCGGGCCTCGGGTGGTGTCACCACCCACCAATTCCACACCATACTGGTCGGCCAGTGTGGCGAAGCCTTTGGAAAAATCGTTCAACCAACGCTCATCCGGGTCCGGCAAAGTAAGCGCCAGCGTGACCCAAGCAGGAGTTGCCCCCATTGCAGCCAAATCGCTAAGACTGACTGCCAATGCTTTGTGCCCCAAGTTTTCCGGGTTGGTCCCAGCCATGAAATGAACGCCTTCGACCAAGGTGTCCATCGTAATCGCCAGACACTTGCCGGTTTGCGGCCTTAACAGCGCACAGTCGTCGCCAACACTTTGCACCACGTCGAAACGGCGCGGGGGGCGCGTAAAAAAACGCCTGATTAATTCAAATTCTCCAATAGACATGGGACTTACCAGAAACGAAGACCAAAAAAAAGTTGGCAGGAATAACCAAAACTACCAAGTTATTCTTGTTAGATTTGAAATGGGTCAGCCTTTTTTATTGACGTAGGCAGCAATTTCGACCGATCTTATTTTGTGGGCAACTTTGTCCAAAATCCCGTTAACGAACTTATGCCCATGGATGGAACCAAAAGTCTTGGCCAAATTGATGTTTTCGTTAAGAATGACCTTGAACGGCAGTTCGGGGCGATGAAGCAATTCATAAGCCCCTATCCTAAGCACTGCACGCTCCACCGGGTCGATTTCGCTGATGGGACGGTCAGTGAATTCAGACAGTGCATTGTCAATGGTATCAAGATTTTTAGGCACTTCATGCAGCAGTTCATTGAAATAGGCCGGATCGGCATAGCCCAAACCATGCTCCTCAATGAACTGGCGTTCAATTTCGGCAAGGTTGTAGCCAGTCATTTGCCATTGGTAAATGGCTTGCATGGCACTGCGCCGTGCAAGAATCCTCGTTTGTGAACGGTTCATTTAATTTCCATTCCACGCAACAAGTTGACCATCTCCACGGCAGATAAGGCCGCTTCAGCGCCTTTGTTGCCAGCTTTTGTCCCAGCCCGTTCAATGGCTTGTTCGATGGAATCCACCGTCAACACCCCAAAGCTTACCGGAATGCCCAGTTTCAAGGAAACACTGCTGATGCCTTTGACGCACTCACCCGCCACATAGTCAAAATGCGGGGTGGAACCTCGAATCACCGCGCCGACAGCGATAATGGCATCATAGCGTTTACTGGCGGCCGCCGCTTGTACAGCCAAAGGCAATTCATACGCCCCCGGAGTCTTGGCGACATGAATGTCTTCAATGCTTGCGCCATGGCGAACCAAGGCATCAATGGCTCCAGCCTCCAATTGATCGACAATGAAACTGTTAAAGCGGGAGGCTACAATGCAAAAGCGCATCCCAGCGGCACCAAAGTGACCCTCAAAGGTTTTTATAGTTGACATTTTGAATCCCAGTTTTAGATATTAAATTATAAACGATTATATTTGATGAAAAAAATCATCATATCAGCCCATGGCTTAAGCTTGATGCTCAACTACAGAGAACATCTCGAAAGTTCGCGTTAATTGCCCGGAAATCGTCTTTGATATCCAAAAAGGCATCCAGCATGTCGGGGTCAAACAGGCTGCCCCTGCCCTCAATCATGCTTTCGACAGCCTTTTCATGTGATACGCGTCCTTTGTAGATGCGGTCGCTGACATGAGCGTCGTAAACATCGGCAATTGCCATTAAGCGTGCTGCAATGGGTATCTCTTCGCCAACTAGCCCACACGGATAACCACTACCATCCATCCTCTCATGATGGCAGAGGATGACATCCTTGGCAATATCAAGATAATCACCATTAATTTTCAATGCTTTTTCCGCTTTCTGTATGGCTTCATATCCTATCGTGGTATGAGCTTTGATTAATTCAAACTCTTCCGATGTTAACGGGTTGTCGCCCGGCTTCAGAAGAATGTGGCTTGGCACAGCAACCATGCCTATGTCATGCAAGGGTGCCACCCAAAACAACATATTAATATTGTAATCCGACAAAAAACTGACAAACCTTGGGTTAAATCTCAACCTTTCAGCCAGCGCTTTGACGAAATACTGAGTTCGGCGGAGATGTTTACCGGTTTCATGGAGTCGGGAGCCCGCCAATGAAGCCATGGCAACCATGGTCAACTCTTGGATGGCAGACACTTCCAAACTTCGCCTGACCACTTCCTGTTCGAGGAAAACAGCCTTGTCTACCAAAAAATCGTTGGCTGCTTTGATTTGCAACTGGGACTTGATCCTAGCCAACACAATCGGGGGACTGATTGGCTTGGTGATGTAATCGACCGCACCGATTTCCAGACCATAAGCCTCACTTTCCGGTTCAGACTTGGCAGTCAGAAAAATGACTGGAATTGATGAAGTTTTTTTGTCTTCCTTCAATTGTCGGCAAACCTCGTAACCATCCATGCAGGGCA
Source organism: uncultured Methylococcaceae bacterium (assembly GCA_903930145.1). GTDB lineage: Bacteria > Pseudomonadota > Gammaproteobacteria > Methylococcales > Methylococcaceae > Methylumidiphilus. The sequence goes on along the minus strand of CAIYXP010000399.1, from coordinate 38,917 downwards.
TCATGATGTCAAGCAGGATAATGTCCGGTTTTGCTTCTGATTGGGCAATCTTCAATGCCGTCTCACCATCCTTCGCCACCTTGATTTGATAATGATCCTTAAGCAAGTCTCGCATCAACATCAAGTTTTCTGTCGCGTCATCAACGACAAGTACAGTCATCTTGTGATATAAATTTAAATTTCGGTCTGGCATAATGTACCTTTAATTTCTGTAAACAGTTAATCTATTGTAGACCAATTAAATAGCTATTCTGCGAGTGGCAGTCGCCCATCATTTGAAACACTTTTTATCAACTGAAGTGCCTTTACAAAGTCAAAATTGCGTACGTCATGCTCAAAGCGCACAAAATCCTTGCCTAGCGCTGCCTGTAGTGATTTTCTGTGATCCGACAACCAATCCAAAGCAGCACTATCGTAATTAGTCAGCAATACTAACATTGTTTCTACAACCCGCTTGATTTGTTGGTAGCTTTCTGGAGAATCAACTGCCGCATGGTTTCCCTTAGCCAAACTAACAGGAGCTGGATTATTATCTTTGACTGCGTGGACTAAAATGTCAGGGCCACTCGCCGTGGAAGAATCTTGCTTAGGTTGAATCCACTGAAGCAGAACAGCGAACAGCCGGTCTGGATCAATCGGTTTTGCCAAATGATCGTTCATGCCAACATCCAAGCATTGAACACGGCTGGACCCTGATACATTGGCTGTCAACGCCACGATGGGCAAGTCTTGAAAATTCTTGAACTTGCGAATTTCACGGGTGGCATCAAAACCATTCATTACCGGCATTTGTGTATCCATCAGAACCAAATCGTAACGTCCCGTCATGGCTTTTTCCACCGCGATTTTGCCATTTTCAGCCAGATCCACTTCAAGCCCGATGCTACGCAGTAACGCCATCGATATCAATTGATTGATTTCGTTGTCTTCCACCAGCAAAATTCTGGCACCTTGGATTCTGTCAATCCCAACCCGACTGGTTTGATCAAAAGAGTCCTTATCCGAGCCTAGATCGTCTTGCACCGGTTTTGACCACCCGCTTGAATCCGGTTGGGTTAAACCACATTGGCACTTGCGAAGCCGGGCAGTAAACCAGAAAGTGGAACCTTTTCCAATTTCACTGTTTACGCCCACCGAACCGCCCATCAGCTCCGCCAAATTTCTGCAAATGGCCAAACCCAAGCCACTACCCCCGTACTGCCGTGTCGTCGAGGCATCCGCTTGACTAAACGACTGGAACAACCGGCTTTTTTGATCGGGAGTCAGCCCTATGCCTTGATCCGTCACAGCAAAGCGTAGAAGCACTTCTTGTCCACTATCCTCCAGCATGTCAACGCTAAAACGGATAACTCCTTTGTCACTGAATTTAACGGCATTAATACCAAAATTGACCAATACTTGTCTTAAATGCAGTGGATCACCGATGAAAAGCTCCGGCATGTCTTTAGCAATGTCAAACACCAATTCCATTCCTTTGTCCTTCGCCTTACCCCCAATCAAGTTAGAAACGGTGATAAACACATCTGCCAATTCAAACTCAATGATTTCCAGGGTCAGCTTCCCGGACTCGATTTTGGAAAAATCCAGAATGTCATTGATGATATCCATTAAGTGCTGCCCTGACTGCCTAATCTTATCCATATAATCACGCTGTTGCGGTGTCAATTCAGTTTGGCCGGCAAGATAGGCCATGCCGATAATGGCATTCATCGGTGTCCGTATTTCATGCGACATGTTGGCTAGGAAGCTGCTCTTGACCTTTATGGCTTCTTCAGCCAATTCTTTTGCCTTATGCGAGGCCAGCTCAGCCTCTTTTCGTTCGGTGATGTCGATGGTGTAACCCGCCAATAAGGTTCTGTCGCCTTGATTGATGGGAAACTTGATTGAAGTGAAATGGCGACCATGAAGTTCCTCGTCCAATTTTAACACCTCACCTTTTTCGACAACCGCCCAGTCATCGGCAATGATTTTCTCGGCAAACTCAGGTGGGAACAGTTCATGCATGGATTTTCCGGCAATCTCACTACCCGGAAGCCCAATTATTTCAATGAAATTTTCGCTGGCTTGCAAGACAGCATTCTTACTGGGTGTCACCTCTTTTATGTAGGTGAAAATAGGCGAATTCCGTATGTACAAAGAAAACAATTCCTGATTTTGTTGCAACTCATCCTCTGCCTGCTTACGCTCGGTAAAATCAAAGCAAGACCCAATATAGCCAATAAACTCGCCATCTTCCCCAAAACGTGGCACTCCATGGTCAATGACCCATCGATATTCACCGTCGAAGCGGCGCAAGCGATACTCAATGGTGAAATCCTCCCTTTTGCCAAAGGCGGTGGTATACACTTTCTCCACATGCCGAGCATCTTCCTTATGCACACCTTCCAACCAACCATTGCCCGATTCCTGCCCAAGTGTCCGCCCGGTGAATTCCAGCCATACCTTATTAAAATAAAAACAGCGTTTGTCCAGCCCAGACATCCAAATTAATACTGGCGCGCAATCGGCCATCAGCCGGAAACGGCTTTCGCTCTCCCGTAAGGCTTGTTCGGCTTTCTTATGCTGAGTAATATCGGTTAGAAAGCCATGCCAAAGCACCGAACCATCCTCTTCACGTTGCGGCATCGAGTTACCATACAACCAACGCTCTGTTCCATCGTCAAATCTGATGCGATATTCATGCTGCCAGGGAGTTAAGTCTCTAGCCGAAGCTTTGATGGAAGCTTCCAGAGCCTCTAAATCCTCGGGATGAGTAAAACTCCACAATCGGTCAGAATGTTCCATGACTTCTGCTGCGCTAACCTGATAAATGTCATTGATGCCCTGACTGGCATAGGGCAATGAGGAACTGCCGTCGGGATGCAGACGATATTGATAAAACACCCCCGGAATCCGGCTGTTGATTTTTTGGAAGCGATCCAGCAACTCCTGTTTTTCCTGTTCAGCCAGCTTGCGCTCGGTGATGTTGTGATGGGCCATGACCACGCCTTTACCGATGTCTTTCAAAGGGGATACATGCAGCAAGAACCATCGCTTTAGCGTCGGCGAATGGCAAGGATATTCCAAATAGAATTCGTCAAGCTCCCCTGCCAACACAGCCAGCAACCCCGCTTTGACTCTTTCAGCCTCTTCATTATATTGACCGGCTGATTTCTCGCAAATGCTTAAATAATTGACTCCAATACAACTTTCTAATTGCCCCGGCAAACCGTTTTCTTCTGCAAACCGCCGCCATGCTTGGTTGACAGCGATGATAGTCCCTTGTCCGTCAAGCACGGCAATGTGCGCCAACAATGAATCCAACACGCTGACAGTGAAAGCTTCACTCCTGCGCAAGTCTTCCATCCTGCGCATTCGATCCGACTGCAACAATGCCACCATCAAGCCAAGTATGACCAAGGTAATCAGAAACAGCCACAGCGAAAACAATCCCGGATGCTCATCTAGCGTAAAAAAAGGACCATGCCCCAAACTCGTCGCCAGCGTAGCGATAATGACAACGATCAATCCCGCCAAAGACGAGCCTAATAGATCAAAACGCAAGGCTGCCCAGACGACTAAGGGGATGACAACAAATGCCCTAGGTAGGTAAGCGCCATAGTCGCTGAAATCGAGAAAAAAGATTACCCAGCACACAGCCAGCGTTATCAGTAGCCAAATGCCAAATTCAAATCTCTGTCGCCATAATACTGCCAATGCCTGCCGGGAAAAATTAAGCAACAAGGGGGCGGCCAACAATACCCCGACAAAATCCCCAGCCCACCAGCATAGCAGTGCTGAAACCGTATCCCGAGAGGGCAACAAGCCAAATAAGACCAAACTACCCACACCACCACCAGCACTCACAAACATTCCCATCGCCGAAGCGATGACCAAAAGAAGAATGTCTTTCCCCCGGTCAAGTTCGGGGTGTAATGATAGTTTGCCAAATAGATAAGCGGTTAACAGCGGGCCTAGGGTGTTGGTCACAGCAATGCCAGTCACCACCCACAATGGCGAACCCAAGCTAAAATTGACCAGCCAAGCCCCAATAAAAACCCCTGGCCATAACCCATACCCCCAGCGCATCAAAGCAGCGACGGCAATGCCGGTCGGCAACCAGACCAAGGTAATATTCGAACCAAAGAAGGGCAACATCAACCCCAGCCTGCCTGTGACAAAATAAGCTAAGGCAAGGGAAAAAAGCCGGTGTGTAAAAACGAATGGCAAACTAATCACTCTCTTCGGTAGTTCAAGAAACCACAGGGAACTAACAAAAGTCAAAGATGATTATCTTACACGATTGGATAAGTCGAAATGATAGAATTTAAACCTTGCTCAGGTTAGATTTCCCAAACATTTGATAATGTTTTCAGTCAATTCCTTCAATTTTGGGCTAATTATTACTATTAGCTCATCAATCTGTTCTTCTGTAAGACCGTCTTTAATGGCTTTTTCCAATTTCGCAGCCTGCTCCTGCAAATCAGTGGCCCCAATAGTGCCACAAACCCCTTTTAAAGTATGCGCAGTGCGATGGGCTTCTTCAAATTCATGCCGATCCAGACTGGATTTTATGTGTTCAACCGCGTCGGCATGACGTGCGACGAATTTGTGAAGTATCCGATGATAGAAATCGCGTTTGCCCATGACTTGATTCATACCAATCGCAACATTTAGCCCCGGTATGTCCTCAAGCAAACAGGTTGAAGTCGTGGTCGATTCGGCAATGACATCCATAATTGGCTTGGTTTTTGTGTAGTCAGGCTTTATCCATTTTCCCAACATGGCATATAACTGGTTGGGAACAATGGGTTTAGCCAAATGGTCATTCATGCCAACCAGAAGGCATTGCTCCCGGTCAGATGCCATGGCATTGGCTGTCATCGCCACAATGGGCAAATCCTTAAACCGCTTATCTTTGCGAATTTCCCTGGTCGCCGTAAGTCCATCCATTTCGGGCATTTGCATATCCATCAGTACGAGGTCATAGGGTGCGCTTGCAACTTTGTCCAAGGCAATCCGCCCATTTTCAGCCACTTCCACCACCAACCCTGCCCCCACAAGAAAATCAGTTGCCACTTCTTGGTTTATCTCATTATCTTCAACCAACAGCACACGTGCGCCATGGATGCTTTCCAGCTTCTCTAGGGGCGTTTTAACGTCCATCGCTGCTCCTGTGGCATCTGCCGCTTGGAGAGAATCAAGATTTAAACCATCATCCCCCAAACGAATGCTTGCCTTGCCAAGCTGGGCCGTAAACCAAAAGGTGGAGCCTTGACCGAACTCACTTTCCACGCCCACCGAACCACCCATCAATTCCGCCAAATTTTTACTGACGACCAAACCTAGCCCAGTGCCGCCATATAAACGGGTGGTCGAAATGTCCGCTTGGACGAATGGCTGGAACAACTGGCTCTGCTGTTCTTCAGTCAGACCGATGCCATAGTCCGTCACCGAGAATCGTAACAATACACCCTGATCATGGTCTTCGACCAAATTAACCGTCAACTGGATGTCACCGGACTCACTAAATTTAACTGCATTACCGACGAAATTGACCAACACCTGGCTGATCCGCAACGGATCTCCAACCAACTCATGGGGTACGTCAGAACTGATGGTGACGATAAGGTTCAATCCCTTGGCCTTTAGCTTGTCATTAAGGATATTCCTCACCATGGAGAATACATTGTCCAAGACAAACCCAGTGTAATCGACCGACAATTTGCCAGCTTCTATTTTTGAAAAGTCTAATATATCGTTAATGATGCCTAGCAAATGCTGCCCGGAAAGATGGATTTTCTCCAGATAATTGCGTTGCCGGGGTGTCAATTGAGTCTGCTGTGCGAGGTATGCCATGCCGATAATGGCATTCAAAGGTGTGCGGATTTCATGACTCATATTGGCGAGGAAACTGCCTTTGGCCCTAGTCGCTTCCTCGGCCAGTTCCTTGGCCCGTTGCAGAGCCGACTCAACCTCCTTGCGTTGACTAATGTCGACATGAGTGCCCACCACACGAAGAACTTCCCCTTGGTCGCCACGCTCGACTACCTTGCCACGGTCTTGTACCCAAATCCAATGACCATCCCTATGCAGCATCCGATGCTCGGATTCGTAGGCCGAAGTTTCCCCTCTCAGATGCGGTTCTAAAGCTGCGTTGATGGTCGGCCAATCGTCAGGATGCACCCGTTGTTCCCAACTGCTGACGTGGGGTTCGATTTCTTCAAGAGAACACCCTAGCATCTTACAAAACCGTTCATTGAATAGAACCCTGCCACTCGGTATATGCCAATCCCACATTCCCATGTCACCGCCGTCCAAAGCCAGTTTTAAGCGTTGTTGGCTTGCAGTTAACTCTTGATTCAACTGCTTGAGATCGGTGACATCCATGCACGAACCGATGTAACCGAGAAAAACTCCGTGCTCATCAAAACGGGGTACGCCGTTGTCAAGTATCCAGCGAAATTCGCCATCGTACCGGCGTAGCCTGTACTCCATCGAAAATGACTGGCGTGCATCAAAGGAAGACCTATAAATGTCTATACAATTCTGATAATCGTCTGGATGAACCCCTTCCGTCCATCCATTGCCCATTTCCTGTTGCAAAGTTCTACCGGTGAAATCCAACCAGACCTTGTTGAAAAAAAAGCACAGCTTGTCTAGCCCTGCAATCCAAATCAACACCGGCGCACTATCGGCCATCATCCGAAAACGGTGTTCGCTTTCTTGCAGCGCATTTTCAATGAGTTTGCGGTCAGTTATGTCAATGCTATAACCTGCCAGCAGGGTTCTATCCCCTTGGACTATCGGAAATTTGATCGTTGAATAATCGTGACCATCAAAATGCTCCTCTAGCTTAAGCACCTCACCTTTACTGACAACAGTCCAATCGTCAGCCGAAATCCTCGCAGCCAATTCACTAGGGAAAAGCTCATCCATGCTCTTTCCCCTCATATCCGTGGACGAAATGCCGATCATCTGTTGAAAATTATCACTGGCTTGGATGACCCGGCTTTCCGTAGGCGTCACCTCCTTAATATAGGCATAAATGGGAGAGTGCAGCATAAACAGAGAAAACAATTCTTGGCTTTTGTGCAGTAACTCTTCTGTCTTTTTTCGTTCCGATATATCACGGATTGAGCATATAATTGCTGGTTTCCCTTCGTGGTTAAATGGCGAAGCGCACACCTCAACCGATACAAGACTTCCGTCTTTTTTCAGATCAACCGATTCCACGTAATAGCGTTGGCCTTGAGTGACGGCATCCATACCTTCCTTGACTTTGTTTTGGTGATCGCGGCGAATAAGCTCAGTTATACCCATACCGATCATTTCAGAACGGACATAACCATAAAGCGCTATGCAATTAGGGCTGGCATCTATAATTCGGCCATCCATGCCAATAACGAGTAGCGTGTCAGCCGAATTTTCAAAAATCTCCCGGTAATGGCTTTCACTTTGGCTTAACTTTTCCTCAATCAGTTTGCGCTCAGTGATATCGGTGATAAATCCATGCCACAATACCGAGCCATCGGCTTCGGCTTGTGGTAAAGCATTTCCATACAACCAATGCACGGTATCATCGTCAAATTTGACCCGATATTCATACTGCCAAGGGGTCAGGGTTTTGGCTGACGCCAAAATGGATTCAGCAACAGCGTCTGCATCATCAGGATGAAGAATCGCAAACACTTTTGAGGCATCTTCTTTGACTTCTTCAGGATCAACCCGATAAATATCGCGCATACCCTCACTGGCATAAGGGAAACAGGACGAGCCATCGGGACGCAAGCGATACTGATAAACGACGCCAGGAACACGGCTGGCAATCTTGCGAAAACGATCCAGCAACTCTTGTTTGGCCAATTCCGTTCGCTTTCGCTTCGCTTGCAACAATGCAAAGCTCAAACCTAAGATAAGGACAAATACCAGCAACAGCCAATCGGGGACTAACACCCAATGCCGGTCGGAAGCTTGAACCAAGCCTAGCCCCAAACTTTCTGCCAATTGACTCAAGAATTCAATCAAATACGACATTTTCAACCACTTCCAGCCCATACCCTGAAAGCCCTAGGTATTTTTTGGGTGAACCCATGACGCGGAGCTTGCGCACGCCTAAATCAGCCAAGATTTGAGCGCCCGTGCCTGTCGTGCGCCAATCATCGCGGTCTGCATCGCCTGCGGGAATCTCCACGCCAATATCTTCCATGCTGTATTGATGGATGCGTTCGACTAAGGATTTTGCATCTTCCTCCTTGCGAATGACCACCAATAATCCACGACCCTCTTCGGAAATTTTTTGCATGGCTTTGCGTATCGGAAAAGCCGTTAATTCCCGTTTGCCGCTGAACAAATCGCACAATAAACTTCTACCATGCACCCGCACTAACACCGGATCTTCACCGGAAACCTGCCCCATCGTCAGCGCCAAATGCAGATTGTTGTCGATCAAATCCTGATAGGCATGGAGTCTGAACTGTCCGAATTCGGTGGGAAAATCACACGAACAAATGCGTTCTATCGTTTGTTCGTTTTGTATGCGGTAATGGATCAAATCGGCAATGGTTCCGATCTTCAAACCATGCTGCTTGGCAAAAACCTCCAACTCAGGCCGCCGCGCCATCGAACCTTCTTCGTTGAGGATTTCCACAATCACCGCCGCCGGTTCGCAACCGGCAAGACGAGCCAAATCACAGCCCGCCTCGGTATGACCGGCCCGGTTCAACACTCCACCCGGTTGCGCCATCAAAGGAAACACATGGCCCGGTTGAACCAAATCATCCGGCTTGGCTTGCGGGGCGACCGCACATTGGATGGTGCGCGCCCGGTCAGCAGCGGAAATGCCGGTAGTGACCCCCGACGCCGCCTCTATCGAGACAGTGAAATTGGTGGAGTGCGGGGTTTTGTTCTCGTTCACCATCAATGGCAAACGCAATTGCTGGCAGCGTTCCCTAGTCAAAGTCAGGCAAATCAAGCCCCTACCATAACGAGCCATGAAATTGACATCCTCCGGCCTCGTATGGACAGCCGCCAATACCAAATCCCCCTCGTTTTCGCGATCCTCGTCATCCATGATGACGACCATTTTGCCTTGTCTTATATCTTCGATGATTTCTTCTATCGTATTCATTGACGGTGTTTTCAACTTAGCGTTTTCTCTCGTTCCCACGCTCCAGCGTGGGAATGCAGAGATCGGCGCTCCTGCGTCGCATACCCGCAGGAGCTGGACAAACCTGGTTCCCACGCTGGAGCGTGGGAACCAGAACAAATTCAATCACGGGCAAAACGGACTCTTCGAAATGCCGACTCAGACAAAACCGCTGCCGGTTGGACATGATGCCAGCCTTCCAACTCGGTTTGGACTTCGGAGCGTTTAATGTCCTCGAAAATGCGGCGAATATCAAAGTCAAACTCTTCAGCCAAGGATTCCTTGATAGACCGAACTTCGTCAATAATCTCGTCATTCATCCTCTTCTCCTAGTAATTCTTCGGGTGTGCATATAAATGGAAGCAACAAGCCAATTGTTTTAAGATAGTTAGCGATTTCTGATTGTACAATGGGATTGGCAATTCTTCTAAGTTCCAGAATTTCGATCAATTCTGCAACTTCGTCTTTATCATCTGGTAAATTGATTTTATTGTCATTACCTTGAATGGCAATAGCCTGATTATGTCCATCTTGATGAAGTTGGGGTTCTGGCGCAGTTTGCGAACCACTGTTTTGCGGCACAAACATAATGAGCAGGCTTACGAGGGATGCCACTGAACCCCAAAAGCCGATTTTCCCGAGTGCGCCAGACCGCCAATAGGCGTTGAGTAGCTTGCCCATTACATATGCCCCTTGCTAAAACTTTGTTACTTGATAAAGCCACTATTGGCAAGTAATTCCTCCGTGATGCCCCCAGAAGAACAAGCCGCTTTTTCACCCAGCAGCAGCCTTTCCAAATAACGGGCCAGCAAGTCCACCTCCAAATTGACTTTGCGTCCCGGTTGGAATTCATCCAAGGTCGTCTCCGCCAAAGTATGCGGTACGATATTCAAGTCAAAGCGCTTGCCATCCACGCCATTGACGGTCAGGCTGACCCCGTCCACACAAATGGAGCCTTTTTCGGCAATATATTTCGCCAAGTTGGCGGGGGCTTCAATGACGAAACGCCAAGAGCGCGCATCGGCACTACGACTGACCACCTCGCCCACCCCGTCCACATGCCCGGAGACGATATGCCCGCCTAGCCGGGTCGTGGGTGTCAGTGCCAATTCCAAATTGACACGAGAGCCTGACTTCAGTTTGCCTAGCGTGGTTCGGCTCAAGGTTTCGCGGGACACGTCGGCGCTAAACCGCCCGTCGCCAAGTTCCACCGCCGTCAAGCACACACCGCTGACGGCAATGCTATCGCCCAGTTTTGCGTCGCTTAGCGGAAGCTTGCCAGTAGCTATGGTGAGGCGGGAATCCCCGCCTTTGGATTCGATGTTGGCTAGTGTGCCTATGGATTGTATGATGCCGGTGAACATCTGGATTCCGTTTACTTAATGGATTTAATGAAAGATTAGGAGGATTAAAATATTTTTGGGCTAAGCTGAAAGTCTAATTGCTGGAAACTCAGAAAGTTGGTCATTCCATGCCGCAAGATTCATCACCATGCAAGCTGTTACGAATGGTTTTTTCCAAGGCTTTCCTTGCGGCCCATTGACGGGTAATTGCCTTTTCAATGCTTCGGTGCGAACCAATAATTGGCTGCGATCCAATTTTTCTGCACCTAGCAAAACCCAAAAATGTATTGGTTTTTCTGTACGTCCATAAGCCCATTCATAAAGAAACGAATCTCGAAATTTTGTTTTTAAATCTGAGTCAATTTTTCCGCTCATTAAATCCTTGAAAAACTTTTCCTGCTTATCGATTTTAGCATTTGGATCGTCTGGGTCTTTACATTCAAAAAAGACAATTCTATCAGTTAATTCAAATATATAATCTACGGCTTTCATGCAATGACTCAAACCATGAAGGGAGTTTTCATCGAACCTGCGAGCTATGGCGTTATCTGGAATAGTAATTTGAATATCACCTTCAACGATGACAGCCATATTTAATTTCCCGCAAGGCTACGCTTGATTTCCCTATCGTATAAATCATCAAATGTTCCAGCAATTGCATTAGGATTGATGGCTAGGTATTCGTCAGTGGAATGCGAGGTAACCGGATCAGAGTCATTCTCTCGAAACAAGGAAATATAGCGGACGGCATCGTCTTTTCTCTTACCCAAATCAAACTCTTTAAGCAGCACATAATTATGTGTCGTTAAAAATATCTGGACACCTTGTCGTTGCAATTCCAATAAAGTTTCAACCACTAAACCAAGCAGAGAAGGGTTGAGGTTGGCTTCCGGTTCGTCCCAAAATAGGATAGCACCCGGATTCAATGAGCCGTTTTGAATCAAAAGCCAAATTAATGCCAACTTGCGCACACCCTCGGCCAGCAAACTAAATTCAAATTCGCCTTGTTCATTTTTCAGAAAAAAATGCTCGCCTTTAAGAATGACTTCTCCGTTTATTGCCTTGCCCAATTCTCTGAAGATTTTTTCATATTCAAGATTTGGCAATTTTCTTAACTTTGGCAAATAAGCTTGCGTGATGACATTGACGTAGACTTCCTCAAAAGAAATTTCACGCTTATGATTCAGAGAAATAAAGCCTGGAGCATGGGCTAACATTTCTTTAACTGGGATGTAAACACTTTCCAATGATTCTTCAGACCATTTAGGGCTTCCTTTTTCCTCATGTTCTTTTAAATAGTAATCATCTGATCTTGGTAAAAACAATAAGTCTAGAGTTACGCCATTATCCGTGCAAATCTTGATTTTGGTTTCTTGACCCTGTTCAATCGGACGACGGGAAAGACGCCCCAGTCCATTTACAAAAGGGTTAAAGATACTACATAGTTCAGTTGATAAATATTTGCCCCTATCCTCTCCCACCGTAATCGCACAAGCCGCATAAAGCACTTTCAATATATGCGTCTTGCCAGTTCCATTGACACCAATCAACACATTAACGCCTTCGGAAAATTCCAAACCCAATTTTTCAAAGCAGGTGAAGTTTTCCAATTCAAGTCGGGTAATCTTTCCCATTTCAGCCACTATTGTTTGATAACAAGATACTAAACAGTTTCTATCAATTCCATTTTAGCTTTTAAACCAATTCTTGCCGCAAGGGTAACCAGCATATCCAAACTAAAATTTTGCCACTTTCCACTGAGCAGTTCATTTGCCCGTTTCACTCCAATATTCAAGCGCTTTGCGACTTCTTCAACAGTCCAACCGCGCTGCAACAAGACCATTTCCAATTGATTCATCAACTCTGATCTCAATGCATAGATTTCAGCATCTTCTGATGGAAAGCCTAGATCAATGAAAACATTGCCACACGATTCTATAATTCGTTCCTCATTTTGATCGACTTCATTTATCATGATTTATCTCCAATATTTGATAGCGTTTTCTTGCGAGGTTAATATCCGATTGCCGGGTCTGTTGGGTCTTTTTATGGAAGGCATGGAGTACATAAACGGTATCTTTATGTCGGGCGATGTAAATCACTCTCCATTCTCCCAATATGTGTACCCTTAATTCATAGACACCCGCCCCAATCTGCAACATTGGCTTCCAATCAGTTGGCATCAATCCATTTTGAACACGATTTAGTTCGCGCCCACATTCGCGTCTGACCTCAAGAGGAAAATCTCGCAAATCATCGAGCGACGAACCGACAAAACTAAGCGGCTTCATGAATTTTGGATATATGCATGTTTATCTCAAACTTTTCTCAGCGTTATTCGAATATCCTTCCCCACGCTCCGTACATCTTTTATAGCCAACTCAAACCGATCCGCCATCAATTCCAAACCCGGCAAATGAAACAATCCCCTGCCTTCGTCACCGAGCACACAAGGTGCCAGATAAACCACATATTCATCCACCAACCCATCACGCAGCAATTCGCCGTTTAGCGTCGCGCCTGCCTCCACCATGACCTCGTTGAATTGAAGCTCACCAAGCAATTCGATTGCCGCATTCAAATCCACTCTTCCATCCAAGCCGGCGGGTAGAAAATGGATTTCCGCCCCTGCTTCCTGCAAAGCTTGAGCTTTCGCTGCTTCTGCTTCCAAACCTAACAGCAGGGTACGCCCCGGCTGAGTGAGCAGTTTGGCAGTAGGCGGCAATCTAAAGCGTGAATCCACGACCACGCGAGCCGGTTGGCGTTCTAAGTTGGTGTCCGCAACACGTGCGGTCAGAAATGGGTCGTCAGCCAAAACGGTCCCAATGCCGGTCAGAATCGCACAACTCCGTGCGCGCAAACGATGAACATCGTGCCGGGCTTCCGGGCCGGTGATCCAGCGGCTTTCCCCGGAGGCCATCGCCGTGCGTCCATCCAAACTCATCGCCAATTTGCTGAAGAACCAAGGTCGGCCCGTCGTCATGCGTTTAACAAATCCGGGGTTGAGTGCCTTGGCCTCTGCTTCCAACAAACCGACGGAGGTTTTGATGTCGGCAGACTGAAGACAAGACAAGCCCTTGCCTGACACTAAAGGATTCGGATCGGTCATGGCTGCTACTACCCGGCTAACCCCGGCATGAATCAAGGCTTGTGTGCAGGGCGGGGTCTTGCCTTGATGGCAACAGGGTTCCAAGCTGACATAAGCAGTCCCTCCCCGCGCCAGTTCACCGGCAGCTTGCAAAGCCAGCACTTCGGCATGGGGTTGGCCAGCCCGCTCGTGCCAGCCTTCACCCACGACCTTTCCGTCTCGCACGATCACACATCCAACCCGGGGATTGGGTGAAGTCGTGTTGAAACCGCGTTCCGCCAAGCGTATGGCTTGGGCCATGAATTGCGCATCTCCAGGAGTGATTTTCATGTCTGGCATTGAAGAGAAAGTCATGGGTTGGCTGCATCACCATTTTCCTATGAAATAGGAATGCTGAAGACTCACACCCCAAAAGCAAAAGGGCGGGTTTTGAACCCGCCCCCACTATTATTGCGGGTAAACCGGGAATCGATGGCAAAGCTCAAGCACTTGTTTCCTAACTCGATGAATCACTTCGTCGCTTTCTGGGTTTTCCAACACATCGCAAACCCAGCCAGTGAGTTCGATGCATTCATCCTTGCCGAAGCCACGGGTGGTCACGGCAGGTGTGCCTATGCGTATGCCGCTGGTGACAAAAGGCGATTGCGGATCGTTGGGTACGGCATTCTTATTGACGGTAATGAAAGCTTCACCCAGTTTTGCATCCGCCAATTTGCCAGTCAATCCGTGGGAAATCAGATCGACCAGGAACAAATGGTTGTCTGTGCCACCAGAGACAATGTTGAAACCGCGAGCGATGAATGCCTCGGCCATTGCCCTGGCATTTTCTAGCACTTGGGCTTGGTAATGCTTGAAATCGGGCTGCAAAGCTTCCAGTAAAGCGACTGCCTTGGCGGCAATGACATGCATCAACGGCCCGCCCTGAATGCCCGGAAACACCAGTGAATTGAGTTTTTTCTCAATGTCTGGATTGGCCTTGGCTAAAATCAAGCCTCCACGAGGACCACGCAAGGTCTTATGCGTCGTGGTAGTGGTTACATCGGCTATTTGCACTGGGTTTGGATAAAGCCCTGCGGCCACCAAACCCGCCACATGAGCCATGTCCACCACAAAATAGGCCCCAACTTCATCGGCAATGTCGCGGAAGCGCTGCCAATCCACGATTCGGGAATACGCTGAGAAACCGGCCACAATCATTTTCGGCTTATGTTGAAGAGCCAAATCATGAACCTGGTTGTAATCAATTTCACCTGTCGCCGGGTCCAAGCCATACTGATAGGCATGGTAAATCTTACCCGAAAAGTTGACTTTGGCTCCATGAGTCAAATGTCCACCATGGGCCAAACTCATGCCCAAAATGGTGTCGCCTGGCTCGACCAGCGCCATATAGGTGGCAGCGTTGGCTTGCGAACCGGAATGTGCCTGCACATTGGCAAAATCTGCCCCAAATAGCTTTTTGGCCCGTTCAATGGCGAGCGTCTCCACCACATCAACATATTCACAACCGCCATAGTAGCGTTTGCCTGGGTAGCCTTCAGCGTATTTGTTGGTCAACACACTGCCTTGCGCCTGCAACACGCGCAAGCTGGCGTAATTTTCTGAAGCAATCAGTTCGATATGTTCTTCTTGCCGTTTTTCTTCGTTCTGTATCGCGGCCCACAACTCATCGTCGAAACCGGCGATTTCCATACCCTTGCTATACATAATTTGACCCTACTCTTTGGATACGTTTAAGACATCTATTCTACCTTATATGGCACTATGAGCCTTATAAGAAATTTTATTCCTAACGAATGTTTAGGACTAATAGCATGAGACCACTGATTGGCTGGGTTGTTACCCAGACCAAGGATATTGGCGTTTACTGTCAGGCAAGACCCTGATTTCAATGATCGGGTTTGGCATTCCAATAACGTCCATGGGTTTGACGGTAAGATTCTGGCAATGACACATTTGGCTCGACCGTGATGGACCCAGAATGCGCCGAATCCAACACAGTGGCGTTGATTGACTGATACCGCTTCATGACATCGGGATGCGGGAAATTCCAGCGGTTGAGATAACCTGTGGGAATCAACACATAAGACGGCTTCACTGCATCCAGGAATGCTTTGCTGGATGAGGTTTTGCTGCCATGGTGCGGGGCGATCAAGATGTCGGTCTGCAAGTTTTCGCCATAGTGTTCCACCAGTTTGGCTTCCGCGTTCTTTTCGATGTCGCCCGTGAACAACGTGGAACCGAAGGGCGAACTGACCCTCAGCACACAAGAATTGTCATTTTCGTTGCCCAAGGTGCCAAATGGCGACAGTAGGTCGAAACGGACACCATCCCATTCCCAACTTAATCCGTTACGACAAGGTTCCACTGGGGCGGGCAATTTGTCTGGCACACTACTATAGATTTGACCAACGGCAAAATCTTGTAAAAGGGAGTCCGCCCCGCCTATATGGTCATTGTCACCATGACTGACCACCAACACGTCAATCACATTCATGCCCTGCTGCCTTAAAAACGGCCCAACGACCGCTTCACCCGTGTCAAAGTTTTTGCCTAGCTTGGCCCCCGTGTCAAACACTAAATTATGCTGTTTAGTTTGCACGACACCGGCCAACGCCTGACCGACATCTAGCAGGGTCAGCCGGAAATGGCCTGTCTCGGGCGGTGGCGGCACATGGGTCAAAGCAGGAATCAGCAACACCAAACCCAGCCAACGGGCCGGAATGCCCTTTGGGGCCAATAAAAGTGCCGAACCTAGCAAAGCCAGCGGCAAGGTCCAAGCGGGCGGCGAGGCATGTTGCCACTGCGACCAAGGCAAGTCGGAGAGCCTTTCCAGCACCCACCAAATACATCCCAGCATAAATTCCGACCCATGCAATATTAACTCTCCCACCGGCGGAATAATGCCGAGCAAGAGCGCACCCACCAGACATACCGGCGTTAGCGCAAATCCTATGGTTGGCACGGCTAACAGATTGGCTATGGGGGAAATCAAAGAAACTTGCTGGAAAAAAATCAGTAACAGCGGTGCCAAGCCCAACGACGTGGCCCAATTGATCTTGCATAAGTCTGCCCACCAACCCGACGGTCGCAGACGACCGGCAATCACCAGCAGGATGAGCGCAACCGCACCAAAGGACAACCAAAAGCCCGGTGACAACACTGCCCAAGGGTCGCGTAGACTCACCGCAAACAAAGCCAAGGCAAGCGTGGGTATGGGCCTGACATTGCGCTGGGTGATGATCGCCGCCATGACGATAAAGATCATGATCAACGCCCTTTGCGTGGGAATGGCAAAATCCGCCAATGCCGAATACCACAAGGCTGCAATGAAAGCCGCAGATGCCGCTATGTTTTGAGGCGGGTGGCGCTTGATACCCAATCTTGAGCAAGCAAAGCGCACCAGCAAGAAAACCATGCCGCTGATTAAGCTGATATGGGAACCGGAAATAGCCACCAAATGGGCCGTGCCAGTGCGTCGCAAAACATCCCATTGCGCTTGACTGATTGCATTTTCCGCACCCATGACCAAGGCAATGACAATGCCGGCCATATCACTGCCAGCCAGGGTTTTGCTCAGCAGATCATAAAGTTTTTGCCTGTTGCCCTGAAGCGAAAAACTAGGGGCATCATCCAGCTTCTGGTTAGTGGCATCTTCGCGGACATAGCCATTGGCCCCAAGCGCTTGGGAGAACATCCACAGTTCATAATCCATCCCCCCTGGATTGAAAAAACCATGTGGGCGCTTCAAGCGAACCCGCAAACGCCAAAGCTCGCCGGCCTTTACCTTTGCATCCTTCTTATACCAACTGAGACGGAACTGAGACGGCAATTGTGCCCCCATGGGTTCCAAGACCGACTCGGTACGTAAGACGAACCGCAAACCCTGGTCAAACTCAACGGGAATGCCGGCAACCCTGCCTTCGACTAACACATCCTGCCTTTCCAATACCGAAGATAACAGGTCTTGCTGACGTAAACTGGCAAAACTCAACGCCCACACCATTCCAAGCAAGAAAACGGCAAGCATTCGCCACTGTGCAAACCACAGACTCACAGCCACAATCAAGCCACAAACGATGACCCAAAACGGCGGGAGTGTCGAAAATTGTTGCGCGGAAATTATCCCCGCTACTGCGGTCAAATGCAGTCGTAGAGAAAAAGCTTTGTTGGAAGACAAAATTTCATTCAACTTTTATTATCCAAGACGTAGAATGAAGGCTTTAAGAACAAAAACACCGTACCTTTCAGGAAAAACTGAACCCATGTCCAAAAAACTATTACTGCGCTTCACGCCCGACCGAGAAAAAATAAAAGCTATCAAAGGATTGGAATTTCTCGGAGAAAAATTGCATAGGCCCAACTTGTGGCATCTCAACCGGCGTTCCGTTTCGATGGCATTTGCCGTAGGCTTTTGGGCCATGTACACCCCTCCCCTGCCTTGGCAAATGGTGATTGCTGCCGTCCTTGCGATTTATTTCAACGCCAATCTGCCGATTTCTGTCGCATTGGTCTGGATCACCAATCCCGTGACTTGGCTGCCCATGTATTATGTGGCGTACAAAATCGGTTCTTGGGTGTTAGGTCAAGGCTCTTTCCAATTTGAACAGTTTTCCCAACTTTTTTCCATAGAAAAAGCCATGGAACTCGGCACACCCCTACTATTAGGCTGCTTCATTCTAATGAATGCAGGGGCGGTGTTAGGCTATTTTGGCGTTCAATTTCTGTGGCGCAGGGCCGTATTGCATAAGTTGCAACTGCGCAAATATAGAAACATCGCCTTGGACACACCGCTCATGGTCAGGGAGACCTACAGCAACTTCATGCGAATGCTGAAGCATAGGGAAGAAATCGGCAAATAGGGTGGCAACGCTATTAAAATGGCAATGCTATTGACACAGGAATTTTCCGTTCGCCCTGAGCGAAGTCGAAGGGTGAATGGAAAATGCCAAGTAACTAAAATTAAGAACCTTCATGCCCTTCGACTTCGCTCGGGAGAGTCTTCGACAGGCTTACCACGAACGGCTTAATTCAACAGTTTGGCATGGTTACAGGCTAAGCCACTAACAACTCCTCCACCGGCACTGGCCTACCGAACAAATGGCCCTGAAAAGCGTGACAACCCAGTTGGATCAAGAAATCCCTCTGCGACTCAGTTTCAACCCCCTCGGCAATCACCCCCAAACCCAAGGTCTGGCCCAAGGCCACGATGGTGCGAACGATGGCCGCATCATTGGGGTCGGTCAACGAATCCCTGACAAATGACACATCGATCTTCAACTGATCCAAGGGCAAGCGCTTCAAATAGCTGAGCGAAGAATAGCCGATGCCGAAATCATCCAGTGAAAAAGACACGCCATGAGCCTTCAATGCCGTCATCTTGACGATGGTATCTTCCACATTGTCGAGCAACAGGCTCTCAGTAAGTTCTAGCTTTAATCGTTGCGGGTTGGCACCGGTTTGCTCCAACACCCTTAACACCTCTGACACAAAATCGGGGGCGTGGAACTGGCGAGCACAGACATTCACCGCCAAACTCACACTGGCCGTTTGCTCTTCGCTCCCCCATCTAGCCAACAATACACAAACAGTTTCCAATACCCAATTCCCTAAGGGCAGTATCAACCCGGTATCTTCGGCTAGGGCAATAAACTCACAGGGGGACATCAGGCCATGGCTGGGATGCTGCCAACGCACCAAGGCTTCCGCACCCGTGAGGACACCCCGCTGATCCACTTGAGGCTGGTAATACACTCTGAAATGCTCATTTTTCAAACCTTCCCGTAATTCCTTTTCCAGTGTGGCCCGCACCTCCAACGCCTCCTGCATATCTGGATTGAAAAAGCGCAGCGTATTGCGTCCCGCCGATTTGGCTTGATACATGGCGAGGTCGGATTGTTTCAGCAAATCTTCCACGCTGAACTTTTGGCCGTCGAACAGGGTGATGCCGATACTGGTCGAACTATGGTGTTCATGGCTACCCAGAAAATAAGGCAAATTCAGGACGGCCAATATTTTTTCACCGACGCTCTCAGCTTGAATGGCTGCTTCTTGCGTCTTGTCGGACAAGTCCACCAACATCACTAAGAATTCATCCCCTCCCATGCGAGCCACGGTATCGCTCTCGCGGACACAACTCATCAAGCGTTGCGCCACTTGTTGCAGCAATAAGTCGCCTTGATCATGCCCAAAATTATCGTTGAGCACTTTAAAGTGATCCAAATCAATGAACAATATAGCGCCAGAGCGACGGCTGCGCATACTGGACATCAAGGCCAAACGCAAACGATCCAACAATAAGCGTCGATTGGGCAAGCCCGTCAAGGCATCATAAAAAGCCAGTTGCTTGATTTCATTTTCCGCTCGCTTTCTATCCGTAATATCCTCGAATATCGCCACAAAATATTCATGTTTGGGGCTATAAATCGCAATCGAAAGCCAAATTCCCAAGGCATTCAAAAAAATCTCAACCCGCTCGGTAACCCCTGTCAAGGCCACCCTGCCATAGATTTCAAACAACTCAGGGTCAGATTCGCGAATGCCGGGAATCACCTCGGATATCTTTTTACCTTCGACCTGGTTTAATCCAGTCAAGGTTTCAAATGCATTATTGACACTCAAATAAATGAAATCTACCGGCTGGCCCTGCTCGAACAACATTTGGCAATAAGCAAACCCGTTGAGCATGTTGTCAAACAGAGATCGATATAGTTTTTCGCTCTCTATCAGCGCACGCTCGGTTTCCAGCCTTTCCAGTTCAGCGCCGGCTCGCACCGCCACTATTTTCAATACGGCTTCTGCCAATGGCCTATTTTGCAGGGGTTCTTGACCAATCAGCGCGATCAGCCCAATGGGTTTCCCAATATGGTTCCACAAGGTCGCTCCGACATAACTTTCCGCATTCAGATTTTTAAGCACTTCATCCTTTGGGAAAAACTGGCAAACCGAAGCAGGGAAGCAACAAATCACCTTGCCCACGACATCACCGCAAGGGGTGTCCCTCAATGCATAAATAATATTGTCTTCAAATTTGCCATCATTCCAAACAGCCAAGGTTTTGGCATTCAGACCGTCCCCTTCCAAACGATCAATACAGACAAAATCCATGTGCAATTTCTCGGCTAAATAGATTGCCAATGACTCGAAAAAACCCTGCCCAGTTGTCTGACCGCCAGATTTTGCCAAAAACAGCAAGGCATCCTCCCCAAATTTGCGCTCGGTGATGTCTTGAAAAGCGCCCAACACCTTACCCCGGTCATGGTCTGCCTTGCCAACGGAATGAACCCAACGGCGGTTGCCCTTGGCGGTGATGAATTGCAAATCCAGATTAAACGGCTCGGCGTTATCGATGGCACGTTTTATGGCCTTTTCCAAGATCGGCCTGGATTCAGGTGTGTAAAAAGCTATTCCCGAGCTTATTGTTGGGCAGTAAGTCAAATCCACTTCGTGGATTCGGTAGACTTCCTCCGTCCAAATTAACTCCTTGCTTATAATGTCAAATTCCCATCCACCGACATGGGCCATTTTACCCGTTTCGTTGAGTAGGGTTTGAATCCGTTGCAAGGCTTCTTCAGTTTGTTTGATGGCCGTGATGTCTCTGTTGAGGACAATTGCGCCAGTGATACGGCCCTCACTATTACAGAGAGGCAAGGCCGAATTAAGAATGGTCTTGCGCGCACCGTCGAAACACTCAATTTCGATCTGCTCGTCAAGTGTGGTTTCACCCTGACCAAGAGCCCGAGCCGCTGCCCATTCATCCTGCCCTATGAGTTTTCCAGAAGGCCACCAAGCCCGGTATTCAGCATAATGCCCAATACCCGGATGACGTTTTCCATGCCAAATCTTCTCAGCAGCCATGTTAGTCGAGATGATCCCACCCTTCTCGTCAAGTATCCATAGACCAATGGGCAGGATGTCAACTACCGCTTTTAATTTCTGTTCACTCTCGCTCAGCGCGACGATTCCTTGCTGACGGTCAAAAATGATGCCATCCAAGGTGGAACGCCAAAGCTTGTAGGTGTTCCATACCATGACCACCAAGGCCAAGCCAATCAAAGCAACCCAATAACGAAGAACTTCGGCCCACTGTTCAGCACGGTGGATGGCTTCCAATGTGCGTTGGTCCAACATTTCATAAAACTCCCCTATGGGTTTCATGATGGTGGCTTTGGCTTGGTTATAACGGTCATCAAATAACATTTTGATGGCCTTGTCCCGTTGCGATTCAGCCTCGGCACCCACGGTCGATGCCAATCGCATGGCTTCAAATTCGATAGCCGTCAAAGCATCGGAATTGGCCTTGGACTCTTCAAGTTTGCTGAATTCCATCGCACTGAAACCCGCATCGCGCATTAACTCGATCAATGGAATAGAACTTTGGGAATTAAAACGGCTTGGTTTCTTATAAGAGGTGACCATGTCCCAGTAATAAAACTGGTAACCCTCGGGCCTAGGAATTTGGCCATTTCTGATATCTAGGATTTCTCGATAATAGGCTTGGTAGGACGGTTGGCCTGTCACGACAAAACTTCGGGCCATTCGTGACAAATCATCCGAAGACTGTCGCAATTCATCTGCCAGCAAAAATGACTGAAAGCGCAGATAGTTGGCTTGGTCAATTTGCTTTTCCGATTGCACATAAAGCACAAAGAAATAGGCAAAACCGACAAACAGCCCCCCCGACAGCCAAACGCGCCGGGTTAGCAAGGGATGAAGGAAAGGGTTTTTCATGCAGATGGGTAAATGTTGCACCTCACTGGTTCAAACCAAACACCCGTCCTCCATGTGCAGTACGCGATCCA
This sequence comes from uncultured Methylococcaceae bacterium, assembly GCA_903930145.1. GTDB lineage: Bacteria > Pseudomonadota > Gammaproteobacteria > Methylococcales > Methylococcaceae > Methylumidiphilus. The sequence goes on along the minus strand of CAIYXP010000399.1, from coordinate 16,561 downwards.
TTCGACCCGCAAGATGAGAATCATGAGTCACCACTAGGAAGCTAATGCCAAACTCCCGGTTTAACTCAAGCATCAATTCATAGACTTTTTCGGCCGTTTTACTGTCGAGATTGCCCGTAGGCTCATCCGCCAATACACAGAGTGGGCGGGTCACCAAGGCTCGTGCGATAGCGGCGCGTTGGCGTTCGCCCCCAGACAACTCCCCGGGTTTGTGCAAAACCCGACTGCCCAAGCCAACCCGGTCCAACACTGCAGCCGCTTGCCGCTTGGCTTCAACGACACCTTCACCGCCTATTAACAAAGGCATCGCGACGTTTTCCAAGATGCTGAACTCACCCAGCAAATGATGGAATTGATAGACAAAACCTAAGGCACGGTTACGCAGTTGGGCTAATTTCTTTTCACTCAATGTGCCGATGTCCACACCATCAAGCACCACTTTGCCTTGTGAGGGAGATTCCAAGCCACCCAGCAAATGCAACAACGTGGATTTGCCCGAGCCGGAAGCCCCCATGATGGCAATCCTTTCTCCGGGATTGACGGAAATGTTGACACCTTGCAACACATCCACGTTGAGCCCACCCTGATTGAAGCTCTTGTGCAGGTTGGCACATTCCAACACTGGCTTACTCATAACGCAACTCCTCGGCCGGTTTGATACGCGATGCTTGCCAAGCCGGGTAAATGGTGGCGAGCAATGACAGCAGGAAAGCCATGCCAGTGATTTGCCAGACATCCGACCATAGCAATTTAGAGGGCAATTCGCTGATGTAATACACATCAGCCGACATGAAATGCGTCCCGAACAAACGTTCGATGAAGGGGACGATGGTTTCCACGTTCAGCGCCAAAGCAATACCGCCTAGGCAGCCTAATAATGCCCCAAACAAGCCAATGACCGTACCCAGCACCATAAAAATGCCCATCACTGCGGAGGGAGTCATGCCTTGAGTGCGCAATATCGCAATATCGGCGCGTTTGTCGGTCACCACCATCACCAAAGTGGACACAATGTTGAAAGCGGCCACCGCGACGATCAGCAACAAAATGATGAACATCACGCGCTTCTCCGTTTGAATGGCGCGAAAGAAATTGCTATGCGCCTGGGTCCAGTCGGAAATATAGTAACTCCCCGGTAGTTTTGGGCTAATTTCCCTAACAATCTCATGCACGTAAAACAGATCGTCAAGCTTGAGCCGCAGTCCCGACACGGCATCATCCATGCGTAACAATTTGGCGGCATCGTCGATTTGGATCAAGGCCAAGTTGCGGTCGAATTCAAACATACCCACCTTAAACATGCCAACGACGGTAAACCGCTTCAAGCGAGGCAAAATGCCGGCGGGTGTCGAGGTCAATTGAGGGGTGATGACCGTAATCTTGTCACCGACCATGACCCCAAGATAGTTAGCCAATTCCTCGCCCAAAATAATGCCAAATTCCCCCGGCTTCAGGCCGTCGAGCTTGCCCGCAACAATATGCTTGGTCACTTCCGAAACCCTGGATTCGTATTCAGGCAATATTCCCCTTAGCATGCTTCCGCTAACACGATGCTCGGAACTTATCATGGCCTGGCCTTCGATATAGGGTGCCCAACCCAACACGCGGCTTTCTTGTTTTAGCGATGACTCCAAGCTCGGCCAATCGCGCAATACGCTATTTTCCCCAGTAATCGTTGCATGGGAGGTCATGCCGAGAATGCGCTCGCGCAACTCGGCCTCAAAGCCATTCATCACCGACAATACCGTGATGAGCGCAGTGACCCCCAAAGCGATGCCCAGCACTGAGGTTAGGGTGATAAAAGAGATAAAACGGGTACGCCGCTTGGCCCGCGTGTAGCGCAGACCAATGTAAACAATAAGTGGTTTAAACATGTTCCTAGAATAGGGTGTTGACGCAGAGTTTTTTGGGGTTTGACGCGAAAAAGCGAAGTCAGACTTCGTTCAAGCAGGTCTGGCATTGCTGGCATAAGCCGTAGAGGCAAAGCGAATGGTCGGTCAATTTGAAATTCAGGTTGCAAGCAATTTCCCGTTGCCGTTGTTCAATCAGTTCATCATTGAATTCTTCAACCCGCCCACATTTGACGCAGACTAAATGGTCGTGGTGTTTTCCGCTTTCCAATTCAAAGACAGAATTGCCGCCTTCAAAATGATGCCGTTTGACCAAACCGGCAGTTTCAAACTGGGTCAAAACTCGATAGACGGTCGCCAAACCGATTTCCTCGCCCTCTTGCAACAAGGTCTTGTAGACCTCTTCGGCGGTCAGATGGCGTTCGGAGTTGGAACGGTTTTCCAGCATTTCAAGAATCTTAACTCTGGGCGAGGTGACCTTAAGCCCAGCCTTTTTGATGTGCTGACTTTCCTTTTTTACGATATTTTCTGGCATGACACCAAACCTCCTGCTCTTTTTTTCACCCGAATCGGGTATCATGGCGCACTATGCACCAACAAACATTATTATCATACCATGCGTAAGCATCTTGTTCTAATCGCCTGTTTAGCGACCATCTCCTGTTCAAACGATTTTCGGATGCCGTTTATCTACCGGATCGACATACACCAAGGGAACATCTTCACGCAAGATATGGTCAACCAGTTGAAACCCGGCATGACCAAGCGTCAAGTTGCCTTTGTCATGGGTACACCCTTAATCCAAGACACTTTCCATGTCAATCGATGGGATTATGTCTATTCCAACGAACCGGGCAATGAAGACCGCGTCCAAAAGAGGCTCACTACCCTCTTCAGGAATGACGAATTGATCGGGGTTGAAGGCGACATGCGGCCTTCCGACACACCCGCCAGCGATGCGAAAAAGGATGTCACCGTCATGATTCCCAAAATTCAAAGAGAAAAGACCGTATGGGAATCGATTACCGGAATTTTCAGCGATTAGGTGTATATCTTCTCTATGTTTTGAACCTCATGGCCGTTATACAAACCAGATTGAAGGATGACACATGACCACACAAGAACTTCTCGACACCCTCAACCGGTTGATTCACGACGAGTTGATCAGTCCCAACTCCGTCGTCATTGTCAGAACTGCCGGAACCTTGGGCGGCGGCATTGAAATGGCGATAGAGAAACCGGCAACCCGAGTCGTGGCCGCAGAACCGCAACCGGGGCAACGTGTAGTCAAGATCATGGGTTTGTGAGTGCTTGCGTCATGCATGACATGAAAATTGGCATTGATTTGGGAGGGACTAAAATCGAACTGATTGGCTTGAATTCGGCAGGTGGGGAACGGATGCGCAAGCGCATACCGACACCACAAGGCGACTATGCAGCCACTTTGGATGCCATTACGCAACTGGTTCATGAGGCTTGGGACGAGATCGGCGTTCAAAGCCATGTAGGGTTCGGCACCCCCGGAGCCATTTCCAAAGCGACAGGCTTGTTGAAGAACTCCAATTCCACTTGCCTGAACGGCAAACCTTTACTGCAAGACTTGGAACAACGGCTAGGCCGCCCCGTCCGCATCAGCAATGATGCCGATTGCTTTGCCCTGTCCGAGGCCACCGATGGAGCGGCAGCAGGAGCAGGCATCGTATTCGGGGTGATCCTTGGAACTGGAGTGGGCGCAGGGATTATCGTCAATGGCAAACCGCTTTCCGGCCCTAATGCCATTGCTGGGGAATGGGGGCATAACCCTTTGCCTTGGCCTAAGGACGACGAGCGGCCTGGACCGTCCTGCTACTGTGGGCGCATGGGTTGCATTGAAACCTTCCTGTCGGGACCCGGCCTTTCCCACTCTCATTGGGAAACCACAGGCCAGATGCTGACCTCCGTGGAAATCGTCGAAAATGCTGAAAGCGGGAATGTGGACTGTGAACATAGTCTTAAGGTTTACGAAGACCGTCTCGCCCGTGCCTTGGCTCATGTCATCAACATCTTAGACCCCGATGTGATCGTACTGGGTGGCGGCTTGTCCAACTGTCGCCGCTTGTATGACAACGTGCCGAAATTATGGGGGGAATATGTCTTCTCAGACCGGGTGGATACTTTGCTGGCCCCTCCTAAATTTGGCGATTCCAGCGGGGTCAGGGGGGCGGCTTGGTTGTGGGGGAAATAATATTCTTCTTCATGCCAATGATAATATCGAATAAAATCTCATCCTGCCCGTCCACCGCAAAAGGCATCCAATGAACACCGCCGAACTCCGCGAACTCATCAAACAAGAACTTCCCCAACTGGTTCACACCGACCCGGAAATACAGGAATTGATTCTGCGCCTGTCGCGCCAGGAATTCGCCCCGAAACAGCAAACCGAAGACCGTTTTGACCGGCTGTTTGCGAAACTGGAACGCGACACGGAAACCAGCAACCGGCGTTGGGAGGAACAAAATCGCAAATGGGAGGAGGACAACCGCAAATGGGAGGAGGACAACCGCAAATGGGAGGAGAACAACCGCAAATGGTATGAAAACCAAGCTGAACTGCGTCGCATGAGGGAAGAATCCGAAAAACAATGGAAGGAACACCGCGAAGAATCCGAACGACAACGAAAAGAACAGCGCGAAGAATCCGAACGACAACGAAAAGAACAGCGGGAAGAATCCGAACATAAATGGAAACAACACCGAGAGGAAACTGAACAAGAGGCAAAGGCCCATCGCGAAGAATTTGACCGAGTGCATGAAGAAATCATGGCAATGAACCGCAAACATGACCGCACGGTGGGCGCACTCGGGGCGCGTTGGGGGCTGTCATCCGAAAAAGCCTTCCGTGATGCTTTAGCCTCGGTGTTGGAAAAGAACTTCGACATCAAGGTGCTGAATGTCACGGAATATGATGACTTAGGCACGGTGTTTGGCAGGCCAGATCAGATCGAACTGGATGTGATTATCGTGAACGGAACCCTGATTCTGATGGAACTTAAATCGTCCATCGACAAGGCAGGCATGTACATCTTCGAGCGCAAAGCCCGGTTTTATGAGCAACGCCATGACCGCAAGGCCAGCCGGCTTATCGTCATATCGCCCATGATTGATGCGCGGGCGAGACAAGTGGGGGAGCGTCTGGGCATTGAAATGTTTGGGGATTCGGTATTGGTGGAATCTTTGGAAAACATTTGAGTTCGCTTAGCTTACTTTCCCGGAAAGAAGGCTTATCATAGGGTCAAAATAATAGCGAACTATAAACCCAATCATGCCAAACTCCCAGCAACGTACTCATCTGCTTGTCTTGCGCTCAATCATGTTGGTAATATTTCTGGGTCTGTCGGGATGCCTGTCGCCCATTGCCTTGGATCACGCCACCATCGCCTATAACCAAGCTTCCGCCGACATATTGACCAAGCAATTGTTACTCAATATTGCCCGCGCCCGACACAATGACCCGTTTTCCTTCTCCGGCATTTCCAATATCGCGGCTACCTTCAATTTCCAAGCCACCGCCGGCATGGCGGCGGCAGCCACCGGAGACATTGGCTCGTTAATTACGCCGCAATTAGGCGTGTCAGCCTCGGACAACCCCACCGTCAGCATAGTCCCGATGGAAGGTGAGGAGTTCACTAAACGCTTGTTAAGGCCGCTGCAAGAAAACCAAATGACCTTGCTGCTGCGGCAGAACATTGATGTGGATTTGTTATTGCGCCTTGTGGCCCAAGAATTTCGCTCCTGGGAAAACGGACGGGAGGTGGTTTACCAAAACCACCCCGACGATCCAAGTTATGAGAAGTTCCGCCAAGTGGTTTTGCACTTGTCGTCGATTCAAGACCGCCACCAGTTGCATGCCGAGCCAGTGATTTTTAAACGCAGTTGGAACTTGCCAGTCAGCGAATTCACCGCCGAAGGTTTCCAAGCCTTGAAAGCGGCGGAGTATTCCGTCGTCCTTGAGGCCAAGAAACATGAATATCAACTCTCCAAACTCATTACGGGCGAAATTTTGATCACAAACTATGATCCCATGATGCTGTCTGATGAGGAACGTAAGCAACTTAATGATCTGAACGAGATTTTTGCCCCAAATGAACTGTTCATCGACATCCGCCCCGAGTATCCCGGCGGGGAATATCCCATGCGGGGAAAATTCCGCTTGCGCAGTTTTGGCAATATCTTGGCTTTCATCGGGGACACGATTGCCGACACGCCGGAACGCCCGATTGAACGAGACCCCCGCACCCCACCTGTGACGGAAAACCCGGCTTTCACTCTAGCCATTGACGAAAGCAGGAACACGTTCTTTAATCTTGAGGATGGGATCGCCTACAAAGGGCGTTATTACAGCCTCAAACCCGACCACGGCTACCAATGGAATAAAAAAGCCTTCGTCTTATTGGCCCAAATCTTTCAAATGACCATCTCCGAGGTGCCAAGGGTTGGCATACCGAGCATCACCATTGCCAAATAATCCCTAGCCAGATTGCAAAGGACTCCTGATAATTGCCTACGGACGAATGGATTCTGTCCGACTAACCCATCCTGACGGCTTGACGCTTCGCCCCCCAAGCCCCCGGATGGGTATCAAACACCCCGGCACAACTTGCACCGCAATGGCGGCAGGTTCCGCTGTCGGTCAAGTTCCATTCGGAAAGCTCATACCAATCCCGACCTATCAACAAATGACCGCATTGATGACACCAAGTGCTGGCGGCATCTCTATTATGCACATTGCCGACATAGGCATGATGGATGCCGTTTTTCAGGGCGATTTGCCTTGCCTTAATCAGGGTCGACGGCGGGGTGGCTACCGTGTTCAACATTTTCCAATCAGGGTGGAAGGCGGAGAAATGCAGCGGCACATCCGGCCCTAGCTTTTCGACGACCCATTGCGTCAAGCGTTCCAATTCGGCCTCGGAATCATTTTCACCGGGAATCAGCAAGGTAGTGATTTCCAGCCATACGTTGGTTTCGTGTTTGATATATTCCAAAGTTTCCAGCACCGCTTGCAAATGCCCGCCGCACAAGCGATGGTAGAAATCCTCGGTGAAGGCTTTCAGATCGATGTTCGCCGCATCCATGTACTGGTAAAACTCGGCGCGGGGTTCGGCGCACTGGAAGCCGGCGGAAACCGCCACCGACCGAACACCGACTTCCCGACAGGCTATCGCGGTATCAATGGCATATTCGTGGAAAATCACCGGGTCGTTGTAGGTATAGGCCACGCTACGGCAACCCGTCTGTTGGGCGGCAAAAGCGATGGCTTCCGGCGATGCTTGATCCATCAAGCGGTCCATTTCCCGCGATTTGCTGATGTCCCAATTCTGGCAGAACTTACAAGCAAGGTTGCAACCCGCTGTGCCAAAGGAGAATATCGGTGTACCCGGCAAGAAATGATTGAGCGGCTTTTTTTCTATTGGATCAATGCAGAACCCGCTGGAGCGGCCATACGACAGCAAGGCCACCGCACCGCCCACATTGCCACGCACAAAGCATAAGCCCCGCTGGCCTTCGTGCAACTTGCACAAACGCGGGCAGATTTGGCATTCGACTCGCCCGTCGTCTAGCTTGCGCCAATGGCGAGTCGGAAAAGCCTCGGAAGGATTGATGATGGCATCCATGGAAACAGCCTCGTTAAACGCTAAAAACGCTTAGACTGTAATCCGTCTTGGCTGTTTTGGCAAATCATCGGATTCCTTTGCCAGCAATTCTCATTATGGCCTGAAGCACTATGGCTTAGGCATTGTGATGTCATCGTTCCAAAAGAAAACCTCACGCAACGACGCAAAGGCGCAACGATAAATCATTTCTAACGCTTACCCCGCGCTTGTTCCACTTCTCCATGACCCGGAAACGGTTCTCCCTAGCTCGGAGACAATTCTCCCTTGCCCGGAGACATTTCTCCCTACCCCTGATGAAAGTGTCCGCTGCGACTGTAGCGCTTCTCGCTACCCCTGATGAAGGTGTCCGCTGCGACTGTAGCGTTTCTCTCCACCCCTGATGAAGGTGTCCGCTGCGACTGTTGCGGTTCTCTCCACCCCTGATGAAGGTGTCCGCTGCGACTGTAGCGTTTCTAACTACCCCTGATGAAGGTGTCCGCTGCGACTGTAGCGTTTCTCTCCACCCCTGATGAAGGTGTCCGCTGCGACTTTAGCGTTTCTCACTACCCCTGATGAAGGTGTCCGCTGCGACTGTAGCGTTTCTCACTACCCCTGATGAAGGTGTCCGCTGCGACTGTAGCGTTTCTCACTACCCCTGATGAAGGTAGCCGCTAGGACTGTTGCGGTTCTCTCTACCCCTGATGAAAGTTGCCGCTAGCAGTAGGCCGACAAGCCTTTGCCGCCACAGAAATAAACAAGTCTGTTGTCGGCATGGGGATGCCGACCTACTGCTGAGTCAACCGCATTGGACCCCGGAACCCACCAAAGGGTCGAATCATCCAGAAACCCAAATCACCCACGCCGCTTATGCCTAGTACCCGCCCAAGCCAATGCGCCAATCCCCAACAACCCCATCACGCCCGGCTCTGGGACATCGCCAGAGCGCACGGCCCACGCATAGCGGTTATTGTCCTTATTGCCGTAGTTCTGGACGCCATTGATAGTACTGAAGTACCACGCGCTATTAGGATTGGGCGCGTACTCAGTACCGGACCAGTAAATGAAGGTTTGCATATTAGAAAATAAATTTGACAAAACAGCAGAACTGGTAATGCTCTGGCCTTGAGTCAAACCCCCTTCGGTGTAAAACAAATGCCCCAGTTCGCTGTTGATGCAGTTGTAGTCGGGACCGCATGGACCGCTGCCGTCGGCATTCAGCGCGGTCGGCAAACGCCAGCCGGTGTAGCCGCCGACATTCAAGCCGGCTGCCCAGGCATTGGCGGCAGTCCAATTCATTGTGCCGTTGGCATTGGCATTCGCCAGCCATGTGATGTTTAAGTCAGTGTCGTACACGGCCAACCCGCCGAGTCTGGACATCAGCGCGGCTTCGGCAGTGGAGGCAAGGCCCATCCCGGCCAGCAGGACGAGGGCAGTCAATGGATTTGGTAACGCTTTCATTGGATATTCCTTCAATTTAATGAGAAAAGAGTTTGCGTTCAGGCGCGGACGCGAACCCGGCAATATTTTCCTCCTATCACCTCATTGAAACAAGGAGTTTGTGGATGTCCCCAGCAATTCTCATTATGAGCTAACGCGTTGAAAATGAACCGTCATTCCGTCATGGACGACGGAATCAGCGTCCGAGGATGGCAAACTATGGTTTATATCGTTGGCTTAATCAAAGACTCATGCAATCGACAAATTACCCTCCATGGCACTGGATTCTGGCATCCATGCCAGAATGACGACATTTTTGCCATAATCAGAATTGCTGTGATGCCCCAAAGCCAAACCCACGAGCAGCTCCACTGTGTATTGCGCCGAATGAGCGGTTCCAAGTTGATGGCGGAACACAGCTTGCGCTGGATGCTTTATAATGAAATGCGCAAAACATTGAGTGAATGATTCGATTGTATCTTCAATCAAAGTATAAGCAACAAAACCTATACAAAGTGGTACGACAAAATCCATAAAACGTTCCTGCCCTAATGACAAGGTTTGTGTATGAGCCAAATTATTCCGTATAGTCAACGCTTTGGGCGAAACATTCGGCTGACGCATCATGTGCGCGACCGAATGAAAAAAAGAGGAGTATCTGAAGCGATGTTGATGGACTTGATCGAAACAGGAGAATTACGCCGCGCCTCAACTTCGGATTTTTGGATATTCAAACATTACAGCGATAGAAAAGATAATCTAGTTTGCACTGCGGTGTTATTAGCCCAAGCAGTTATTGTAAAAACTGTTATGGTAGATTGGCGATTAGAGGAGGATACTCCATGAAAATGAGTTATGACCCCGAAGATGATATTCTTGTGATTGAGTTTAATAAGGATAATATAGTCCGCGATATTTCCCTAAACTGGAATGTCAATATCGGCATGACTGAACAAGGAATTGGTGAAATTGTCATCCTTGATGCAAAAAAGGCAGGGTTGCTACCTATAGAAATAGGCGATGAGCTACGAGCGGCATGAGTTTATTTCTACAACTTATTACCAGTAAGTGGAATCTCGCAAACCCACCATGAAACACCGCATAGACCCCAAGCTGGCTAAATCCAAGCAATAATCCACGTTAAATCTGACGGGCGGCGGGACTGCAACTCATTACTGAAAATTGCTGTGCCAAAGCAAGCTTTGACGCTCCAAACCGCTCGATTTGGTATCATTACGCATTTCCGCTTCACCCTAATCGGACCCGTCCATGAGCATACGCACACGATTCGCACCCAGCCCCACCGGCTATTTACATATCGGCGGAGCGCGCACGGCGCTCTTTTCTTGGCTTTATGCCCGCAAGCACGGCGGCACGTTTATTCTTAGGATAGAAGACACTGACTTGGAGCGGTCCACGGCAGAATCGGTCAATGCCATCTTGGAAGGCATGACATGGTTGGGCTTGGATTATGAGGAAGGGCCATTCTATCAAACCCATCGTTTCGACCGTTACAAGGAAATCATCCATCAATTATTGGACACCGGCCATGCCTACCATTGCTATTGCAGCAAAGAAGAATTGGACGATCTGCGCAACCGGCAGATGGAAAACAAGGAAAAACCTCGCTACGATGGTCGCTGCCGCTACAACCCCTCGCCCCGCGCTGGCGTGTCCCCGGTCATCCGCTTCCGCAACCCAGATGACGGCGAGGTGGTGATCGAGGATAAAGTCAAAGGCCGTGTAGTAGTCAGTAACTCGGAGTTGGATGACCTGATCATCGCCCGTTCCGATGGTTCGCCGACTTATAACCTTTGCGTTGTCGTCGATGACTTGGACATGCGGGTAACTCATGTCGTCCGGGGTGATGACCATTTGAACAACACTCCGCGCCAAATGAATATCCTCAAAGCCTTGGGCGCGGAGGTGCCGATCTACGCCCATGTGCCGATGATCTTGGGAGCGGACGGGGCAAGACTCTCCAAACGCCACGGCGCGGTCAGTGTGATGCAATACCGCGATGAGGGCTATCTTCCTGAAGCCCTGTTGAATTATTTAGTTCGCTTAAGCTGGTCGCATGGGGATCAAGAAATTTTTTCCGTGGATGAAATGATTGCATTGTTCGAATTGGAAGACATCAACGTATCGGCCTCATCATTCAACCCAGAGAAATTGATCTGGTTGAATCATCATTATTTGATGCATTCCGACCCGTTGCATGTCGCCCATCATCTGCGCTGGCATTTGGGTCAGTTAGGGCTTGACCCTGCCGAAGGGCCGGACTTGGTGGAAGTGGTCAAAGCCCAACGTGAACGCAACAAGACCTTGGTGGACATGGCGAAAAGCAGCGCTTTTCTGTACCGGGAATTCGATGCCTATGACGATAAGGCCGCGCAAAAAAACCTGACCGCTGACAGTTCCCTGCTATTGCAAGATTTGCGCGACAGTTTGGCTGAATTGCAAGCTTGGGACAAGGAATCGATACATGCTGCCATCGAAGCAATGGCAAAGGAAGCGGAGGTCAAAATGGGTGCAATCGCGCAACCGCTTCGCGTTGCCGTATCCGGCACTACCGTTTCACCGCCGATTGATGTCACCCTTGCCTTGTTAGGGAAAAGCAAAACCTTGGCGAGGATAGACCGGGCGGTTGACTATATTGCAAATAATCTAAAAAAATCCACCTAAACAGACTAGACGCGAGGTTCAAGACCCCTTATAATGGGTGGCTCAAGTTGCTTGGGGCCATAGCTCAGCTGGGAGAGCGCTACAATGGCATTGTAGAGGTCGTGAGTTCGATCCTCACTGGCTCCACCAAAGCTGCTTGAAAGCCTTTAGTCCCCATCGTCTAGAGGCCTAGGACACCGCCCTTTCACGGCGGCGACGGGGGTTCGAATCCCCCTGGGGACGCCACTATACAGTTAATGTATAACTGGTGAAGTCCGAGGCCGAAATAAAAAACGCCCAGTCAATGACTGGGCTTTTTTTTGCCTAGCCACTTTTAGCCAAACCACGCCCTTTAAAATTACATAACCAGTTTTGGGAGAACTTCATGAAACAAATACGGTTTTCTCTTTTACTCAACAGCCTGACAGCAATTATCGCACTTACCTCATCATCCAATTCCTATGCGTTCGATGCTGAAGCCGCACAAGTTTTGGCTAAGAAAAACACTTGCCTACTTTGCCACGGCATCGACAAAGATAAAGTAGGGCCTGCTTGGAAAAAAATTGCCGCCAAATACAAGGCAATGCCCGATGCAGAAGCCAAGCTAACCCACCATCTGACATCGGGGGAAAAAGTCAAATTCCCGGATGGTCATGAAGAAGGCCATAAAATCTTGGAATCCGACAGCCCTGCAGACACCCAAAATCTGGTGGATTGGATTCTTTCACTCTGATGGTAGTAAACTAAGTTGCCCCTACCCTCAAGCATTATAGAAAGATAGGGGCAGCAAGCCACGAATAAACCTGATTTTCAGTTTATCGTCTTTTGGCATTCTCCCAATAGGGATATTGCACCGATTATTGAGACAATTCAGGTTTCCAGCAGCCTGTTTGTTGAATGGCTTAAATCAACGAACCCTTTAAGACCATCCATAAAAGTCACATCCAAGCGATATTCATTCCCTGCCTCCACCTTGACCAGACGCCAAGGCGCGACAGGCTTCACTTCAAAGCCTTTTGTATTCTCTCCAACGCCTCCTTAACCACCAGCCTTGAAGTGCCGATATTCATCCGCATAAACCCACTGCCGCCTTCGCCAAACACCGTGCCGGGGTTCATGCCAACTTTGGCCTGATGAATGAAAAACTGCCTCAATTCACTATCGGACATACCCAACTCCCGGCAATCCAGCCAAAGCAGATAAGTCCCTTCAGGCTGAATCAGTTTAATTTTCGGAATATGCCGGGCTAGATATTGAGCGACAAAATCACGGGTTTCGGTCAAATAAACCAATAATGCCTCCAACCATTCTTCGCCCTCACGATAAGCGGCTTCAAAAGCCACTAGGCTGAACGGATTGGATGCGCCGGTATGCAATAGTTCAAATGCTTTGCGCAAAGCCGTCCTATGCTTGGGGTTGGGTACAATTAGCGCAGACAGCCCCAAACCGGGGATGTTGAAAGTTTTGCTAGGGGCAACGGCAGTCACAATATTAGCCGCATCCCCTGCCAACACTTGCAAGGGAATATGCCTAGCCTCCGGGAATATCAAATCGTGATGTATCTCATCGGACAATATTATCAAATCATGCCGACGAGCTATCTCCAATATCTTAAGCAATTCATCCTCGGACCATACCCTTCCGACCGGGTTATGCGGAGAGCATAGCATTAATAATTTAGCGCCCTGCCCTGCACATTGCTCCAAATGATCGAAATCGATGGTATACCGCCCACTGTCCAACTTTAATGGGTTTAGAATCAGTTTTCGACCTGTCTCGGTGACGGCGCTAAAAAACGGGAAATACACGGGCGGTTGTACGATTACGCCCTCCCCTGCTTGAGCAAACGCCAAGGCCGAAGCATGGAGCGTAGGCACGACGCCTGGAGACAAGATGATCCAATCCCGTTGCACTTCAAAGCCATGGCGTTGGCGCATCCAGTGGATTAATGCCTCGTAAACACTATCCGCCACCAGCGTGTAACCAAACACGGGATGTTCGGCCCTAGCCACGAGCGCACGGCTGATGGCCTCCGGCACGGCAAAGTCCATATCCGCCACCCACATGGGAATGAGGTCTTCACTATTGAAAACCCCCTGCCTACCATCCCATTTGACCGAATCAGTGCCTTCGCGGGGAATGATGGTATCAAAATCAATAGACATGTTTTCTCTCCCAAACAGTCACTTCCTTTAAGATATACTGAAAATTGCGCCGGGTTTCCCGGTATACAAATGGAATTTCTGATGGCTTACCGACACAATCGAAATGTTCACCCAGTATTTCCTTCAAGCCATCCAAAGTGGTGTAGCTTTCACCGTCCTTTTTGAACCCACCTATCCATTCTTCTCGTCGAGTATGTTCTTTCGACCAGTCATAGGCAGAGGCTATGATTAAAATTCCGCCAGCATTGAGCCTTTCATGGACATTTTCCAAGAATTTCCTTGGGCTATAAACCCGGTCAATCAGGTGGGTGACTAGAATCAAATCATAGCCCTTGAATATTGGCTTGAGATTGCAGGCATCGCCTTGGAAAAACTCCACTTTGTGCCTGACATTGTCCAAGCCTAAATCGGCCAATCGACGTTCTTGGTAACTCACCAACTCCCCTTCCTCAACCGGGGTATAGCGTATCAAGCCCTGCGTTGCCATTTGATCGGCAAGGCTAATGAAGCGAGCCGAGAAATCAAGCCCGGTCACTTGCTCAAAATGTTTCGCCAATTCAAAGCTGGCGCGTCCCATCGAACAACCAATGTCCAATGCATGATGGGCGGGCCTGTCACCCATGCTTTGAATGGCAAATTCAGCCAATGTTTGCATAAAATTGGGAACACCAAAATGCTTGTCACCATAATGTTGCTCAAGATGGGATGACAACAAGAGGTCAGTCACATAATTGGAAGCCACCTGAGTGACTGGGGCATTGGAAACGACATAGCGAAAGCCAGCATGTTGGAAGAAATGGCGGCGGAATGCATAACGGGAACTGCTGATGGCTTCATTGCCACAGGAAATCCACGAGCCGCCTTTGATGATTGCGTGGCGATTGTCATAAGTGGGCGTGGTGAAATCATCATAAAGCGGATGCACGTCGAAACCGTCAAACGGATAAACCGGGGTTTCTGTCCATTGCCAAACATTGCCAAGCACATCGTACCATTGACCATGACGGTAGTGGTTGACCGGGCAAGGCGAGGCAAAATGATCCAGATGGATATTGGCCGGGGCAATGATATTTTCCAGCACCTCTTCCAGACTGGATTGTGCAAATAAGCATTGCCACTCGTCTTCGGTTGGCAATCGAACAGTTTTGCCAGTGATTTTGGCCTTCCAATTGCAAAACGCCTTGGCCTCATGATAATTGACTTCCACCGGCCAATCCCATGGCATGGCGACTTCCTCAAGCATCAGCCTAAGCTTCCAAGCCCCGGCATCAGTCACCCAAAACGTGGGATGGGTTGCTTCTGCAAACTTTTTCCAACCAAGCCCTTCCTCTTCCCACACTGTTTCATCAGCATAACCACCGGCCTCGACAAATGGCAAAAACTCGCCATTGCTAACTAGATAACGCGATGCTTGGAATGCCGCAACATCGGCAGTGTGATGCCCATATTCATTATCCCAACCGTAGTAGGGTGAACCCTTGTCCTTGCCCAGATTGACCGAACTCGCCGGAATGTTGACCATTTCATTATTCGGCGCTGGACCGGTTTGTCGGCAGGGCTGCCAATGTTCATGGGGTTTCACGTATTTAAGCTCGTGTTGACGGATCAACACCGATGAGGTTTCCAAATGAATTCGCTCATGCTCAATGCCCATGGGGATTGCCCACCAAGGATTTTTCCAGTCCAATGGCATGTTCAAAGGGGCCGTGCGAATGACCGAATCCACCACCTCCCGCACTTGGTCACGATAGCGCTTGACTTCCGCCACTGTCGGCCAGTGATAGTGGGCTTCGTTAAGATCATCCCAACTCATTTCGTCCACACCCACCGCGAATAGAGACTCAAAACGCGGATTGACACGCTGCTGGATCAATCCGGCCAGAATCAGTTTGTTAATGAAGAATGTGGCGGTGTGGCCAAAATAAAAAATGAGCGGATGCCTGAGGCTTATGGGTTTTTTGTAGTAAGCCTCGTCGCAATTCAGCACTTGGAATAGCTCTTCATAACAATCAAAGGTGCTATGGAAATAAAAGCACAGTCGTTCTCGAATCACCGAGACATCAGTGCCTGACAAGCTAGGAGTGCGCGGAAAAAGCGAACGTATCATGAGTTCTTCTCAATACAGCCAGCAAAAGTGCATAGCGTATGGACATATTGCCTAATATTCAAGTTCAACGGTTGAATTCAGTAACCGTTATGTTATATAGTAACATTTTATCATTATCGGTTCGACATGACTACCGGAGCGTTACCCACACAAACCTTGCCAGAACTGCCCCGCCATGACCATGGCGGCTGCATCAACAAAGCCATTCAAATAGCTGAGACTTTGTGTAATGACCGTGGCGTACGTTTGACACCCATACGCCGCAAGGTGCTGGAACTGGTGTGGGAAAGCCATCGGGCGGTGAAAGCCTATGATTTGCTGGATCGGATCAAACCTTTGGAAACCTCGGCCAAACCCG
Source organism: uncultured Methylococcaceae bacterium (assembly GCA_903930145.1). GTDB lineage: Bacteria > Pseudomonadota > Gammaproteobacteria > Methylococcales > Methylococcaceae > Methylumidiphilus. The sequence continues at coordinate 348 of CAIYXP010000399.1, read as the reverse complement.
CCACGGTCTACCGGGCCTTGGATTTTTTGATCGAACAAGGCTTGATTCACCGGGTGGAAAGCCTCAATGCTTTCATTGGCTGCAACTGCTCGGATCATCAACATGAACTGCTATTGCTGATCTGCAATCGCTGCCAAGAAGTCGAGGAAAGACCCGCCTTGGAGGTCATGAATGCCGTAGCCAAGGAAATTGCCGAAGCTGGATTTCATGTCCATCGCAAAGCCATCGAAATTCATGGGCTTTGCGCTCAATGTGCTGCTTTGGAACTGGTTAGATAAGCGCAGAACCGACTCGGAAAAAATCCGAGATCAAAATCGGCATCTCCTTCTCGTGTTCCCACTGGGTTAT
>CAIYXP010000398.1 GCA_903930145.1 uncultured Methylococcaceae bacterium | reverse complement strand
CTCCGTGTTCCAACCAACAGAGAACCAACGCATCCTGGCGAAATGCTTCGTGATGAGTTCCTTATTCCTATGAATATAAGTCAGCGTGATCTTGCAAACGCAATCCATGTCCCTTATCAGCATATAAATGAACTTGTAAACCAAAAACGCAGTATAACTCCAAGCACCGCATTACGCTTGGCCAAATTCTTCGGTGTGTCAGCGGAATTCTGGCTCAATTTACAAGTTAGGCGAGATATTTTTAATACGCAAGTCACAGAAAAAAGTTTATTGGATTCAATTCAAGATTTTCACCAATTGCAAAAATCCGCCTAGGGCCATAGAGGATATAGGGATGTGATCCGCCGAATGGATAATCAGAGCAAATTCTATGAATACCCGGCATTGTTGCCCGTCACTTTTGTTACATACAAACAAAAGAACATTCCTAACTCAGTACTTATGCACCAAGTTAATCAAGCATTTAGCCTTATCTTCAGATACTGTGTATTTTTCCTTTTTTTCCCAGTGAGGGATAGAGTTAACCGACAACCTGTTAACTTGTTTTTGCTGCTATTCTTAGTCACTAGCGCACTCCCAAGCCATGCGGCTATTGACCCCAGTATCGTTACCAATCCACTAGAACCGGCTCACACCCAAAGTCCGCGCAGCACTCTTGAAGGATTCTTGAGTACCATGGATGAGCGCTTCAATGTCACTTTTGGGAAAGGTGGGGTCCTGCGCCGTTATCTGGATTCAGGAAATCTTTATGCAGACGAACGGGAACTCCAGCCAGCCATTGCCGAAATGCTCAGGGCTAAAGCACTAAGTACCCAATATCTCGATTTATCCAATCTCCCTCCAGCCACCGTGGACGAGGCATCTTGGCGGTTATGTATCCAGCTTAAAGAGATACTGGATCGCATCGACTTGCCTCCCCTCAACAACGTTCCAGATGACGCATCGCTTGAATCCAAACCCATCAAGAGGTGGACTATTCCAGGAACTGAAATTCGAATTGGACTCATCGAGTCGGGTCCTAGAGTGGGCGAATTTGTCTTTACCCAAGACACCGTCAATCAAATTCCCGCGTTCTACGAGCGAGTGAAGGATCTTCCCTACAAAGGAGGCAATACAGAAGGAATGTATGACATGGTTTTTGGTCACCCTACAGGGGTGGCGCTTGCACTGCGCAAAATCATTCCGCCCAGATGGTTCTTTTCACTTCCCGAATGGATACGCACCCCGATTCTGGGCCAACCCTTCTGGCAGTGGTTGTGCGTTATTGTCGTTCTTGGGTTTTTTGCCGCTGCGATCTGGTCTTTACACCACTATGCCAAACATCGGTTGCGGAGGGATGATCCCAAAACAAAACTCTGGACCGTTCTTCCCAGTCTGATGATACTCATACTGATACCCATCACCCAATATCTTCTAGGCGAAGTCATACGGCTATCGCCGACGCTATTCACGGGGATAACCCTTGCGCCTTGGGTTATCTTCTATCTAACCTTGCCTTGGGTTATTTGGATTGTCGGAGGTGTTTTCGCCGAATGGATTATCGGTAATGAACGTATTCCGACAGAAAATATCGATGCCCAACTGATTCGCTTAGGGTTTCGCCTGGTTTCGATTCTTCTGGCTATTGGCATCATCATTGAGGGAGCCAATCGTGTGGGTTTGCCGTCCTATTCTGTGATTGCCGGATTAGGCATTGGCGGTTTGGCGATGGCCTTAGCCGGTCAACAAGCCTTGGCGAATCTACTAGGCTCGCTTATCATCATGCTGGAAAAGCCCTTTAGGGTGGGTCATTCAATTAAAACATCCGGTATTGAAGGACGGGTCGAGGACATCGGGTTTAGAAGTACCCGTATGCGAACACCTGATAACACATTGGTCATTGTGCCAAGCGCCTCGTTGGTCAACAGCACCATTGAAAATCTCACACTCAGGAAGTCTTGGCGTGTTAAACGGACTATCTATCTGAAGTTCGGCACGGCTATGTCAAACATTCGTGACTTCAAGTCTCAAGTTAAAGCCTTGCTTCTGGACGATAAAGACATTAAGGCCGAAACCGTCAAAGTGGCACTCAATGAAATCGGTCTGAATGGTTTTGAGTTGATAGTCGATTATACCCTGTCCGCAAGGGACGAACGGGAACGGACTAAAATAATGGATCAAATCATGAGTGCGATTGGAGACATCGCCGAATCCAATTCGATTGAATTTGGGAAAGCTGACCAATGATAGGTCGTAATTTGACGGATTATTTTGGATAATTTTCTCATTCATTTCTCCACTAACGACTCGATGATACCCACTTTTCGCAAAACCTCTAGTTTGCTTTTGGTCATGTTGCTAACCAGCGGTTGCAACTCAATTGGCCCGAATTATCTCAGAAGCACCCATCCACTTTATAATGCAGCCATCGTAGACAGTATCAATGAACAGTTTCTGAACAACTTGGTGCGTTTACATTACCGGGACCCTACCTTTTTCCTAGATGTTGCAAATGTTGCCGCAACGGTGAAACTGGGCGTGAACGGTTCAATAGCCGGTCAAGTGGACACAGATACCCCTCTCACATTGGGAGCCGACACGTCTTACGAGATTTATCCCACCATTAGTTACGCGCCTTTGCAGGGAGAGGACTTTGTAAAGAGTCTGCTGTCCCCGATTTCCATTGACGCTCTGTTAGCGTTGACTGGGTCGGGATGGTCGCTCAAAAGAGTGTTTGGGCTTTGCGTAGAACGCATTAACGGCATTCAGAACGCCCCCTCTGCTTCCGGACCCACTCCGGCTAAAGCCCCAAAGCATTTTGAGGATTGGAACCACTTGATTGAGGTATTCAATAGGCTGGAGGAAGACCACCTCATCGAGGCAAGGCTGGACCCAAAGACGAAGACATTGAAAGTCGAATTTCAGTCTACGCCCGAGCATGAGGCAGACATTCGGGAAATCAAGTCTCTCCTCAAGTTGGATCAAAAGCTGAGTGTCTTCAATATAGAGGGCGATTCAATTGAAAGAAGCGCCGATACCATCCGAATAATAACCAGGCCACTCATGAGCACCTTTTTTTACCTGTCTCATCGTGTCGATGCGCCTGAAGAACATCAAAAATCGGGCTGGGTCATCGTCACTAAAAACGAAGACGGATCAACATTCGACTGGGGTCAAACGCCTGCCGGCAAGCTGTTTCACATCAAGGTAAGTGAGGACAAGCCGGAGAATGCGTTTGTCGCGATTCCTTATGAGTCACACTGGTATTACATTACCAAGGATGATTTGGAATCTAAGTCCACGTTTCTTCTCCTAACACAGCTTTTCCGTCTCCAAGCGGGTGCTGCCAAGTCGATAGGCCCGACTTTGACCATTCCAGTCAGATAATGAAACCTTGCTGGGGGCGTTGAGCAAACACCCCAAGTTGCCGGACAAATTGGCTGTCCTGCCGATTTGTCCGACATCCTTTCAAATTCCTCCTCCTGCCTCGAACACCTCGTTGCGTGCCTGCGCCTGGGTGATGTTGCTGCCGGGCGGGACGCTGCGGGTCAGCCAGACGTTGCCACCGATGGTCGAACCGGCCCCAATGGTGATGCGCCCTAGGATGGTGGCTCCGGCGTAGATCACTACGTCGTCCTCGACTATTGGGTGTCTTGCGTTGCCTTTAATCAATACGCCGTTCTCGTCGGTCGGGAAGCGTTTCGCGCCTAAAGTAACGGCTTGGTAAAGACGCACCCGCTGACCGATCACCGCCGTTTCGCCAATCACAACGCCCGTGCCGTGGTCGATGAAGAAACTGCCCCCAATTTGTGCGCCGGGGTGGATGTCGATGCCAGTCGTCGAATGGGCAAGTTCCGCAATCATCCGGGCAATCAGCGGTACGCCCAACTGGAACAACTCGTGCGCGATCCGGTAGTGGAGGATGGCGGTGATGCCGGGATAGCACACCAGCACCTCGTCAACGCTGGTCGCCGCCGGGTCGCCTTCGTAGGCCGAGGAAATGTCGCTATCCAGCAATGCGCGGATTTTAGGCAGTCGCGTGGCAAACGCCTGAGTGATCTCTTTGGCACGGTCGTATTCGTTTTTGCTCAGTCCATCCTGACCGGAGACGAACTGCAATTCCAACCGCACTTGCTCAAACAATTTGCTCAGTGTGACGTCTAGGGTGTGACCGACAAAATAATGGGTTCCGCCCTCGGTGAAGGCAGGCAATCCCAACCGGTTCGGGAACAACACCGCGCTCAAGCCTTCCAGGATGCTGGCTAGGCCCTTGCGCGACGGCAGCCATGGCGGCCTGTCCTTGCGCTGGCGCTCTTCTAAGGAATTTAGCCTCAACACCCCCAATTCGGCGACTATCGAGTCGATTTCAAAATGCAGTTGCTTGTGGTGAAGGTGTTTGCTGATGTCTCTGACATTGCTGCTCATGATGCCAACCCATTGGCATCAAACACGCCTTCGAACAGCACGGAACTGAGGTAGCGCTCGCCGGAGTCTGGCAGGATCACGACGATGGTTTTGCCTGAATTTTCGGATATTTTGGCAAGCCGCACCGCCGCAGCCACCGCAGCACCGCATGAAATGCCGGAGAGTATTCCTTCCTCATGGGCCAGCCGCCGTGCAAACAGAATCGCATCATCGTTGCTGACTTGCTCAATCTGGTCGACCAAGGACAAGTCGAGTACATCCGGCACGAAGCCGGCGCCTATGCCCTGTATCTTGTGCGGTCCCGGCAGCAAGGCTTCGCCTGCCCGGTGCTGAGTCAGGATGGGGCTTGCCGCGGGTTCGACCGCCACGGAAACGATGGGCTTGCTTTGGGTGAGTTTGATGTAGCGGGATACGCCGGTAATTGTTCCTCCCGTACCCACGCCTGATACCAGAATGTCTATCGCGCCTTCGGTGTCCTTCCAGATTTCCGGCCCGGTGGTGTCTTCGTGGATGGCCGGGTTGGCGGGGTTTTTGAACTGCTGCAACAATACGTAACGATCCGGGTCAGAGGCGGCGATCTCCTCGGCCTTCGCCACCGCGCCCTTCATGCCTTTGGCGCCTTCCGTCAACACCAGTTTGGCACCGTAGGCGATCAGCAGCTTGCGCCTTTCCAAACTCATGGTTTCGGGCATCGTCAGGGTCAACGGGATGCCACGGGCGGCGGCGACAAAGGCCAAAGCAATTCCGGTGTTGCCGCTGGTTGGCTCGACTAGTTCTTTGCCCGGACCGAGCAGTCCGCGCTTCTCCGCATCCCAAATCATCGCCGCGCCGATCCTGCATTTGACCGAATAAGCAGGGTTGCGGCCCTCGATCTTTGCCAACACCGTTGCGTCGGCGGCATCAGTGACGCGGTTAAGTCTTACTAAGGGCGTGTGACCGATGGAGCGGGAATTGTCTTCGTACCAATGTGTCATGCTTGTCCTCCAACTAAAGTTTTATTAGTTGGATTATAAGGTTTATTATCCTATGCATTTAGATTTTAAAAGCATAAGTTAATTACTTTTAGT
>CAIYXP010000397.1 GCA_903930145.1 uncultured Methylococcaceae bacterium | reverse complement strand
GTGAAGCCTCTGGCATTGGGTGAACGAAGCGGTTTCAAGGTCCGGGCCACGGCTTGATAGGCGGGTAGTGTTCCGGGGTCGCCGTTGTCACCCAAACCCGGCAGCGCCCCGGCTTGAAATACCATGCCCCAATCCAGTTCCGCCACTTTGACTTGTTCGCTACCGGGTTGTTCGCGAAGATTTTTCCTCGCCGCCTCGCGTCCGCCAATACGCTGTAATAATGTGTCAGATACCCAAGTCAGCCAGTTCACTGAACCCATGCCGTCGGGGTATTCATTGGCATCGCCAATGCTTCGCCCACAATCCAAACCGGGATATTTTTGTAGCAAAGGGTAAAGTGAAACTCGCGGTTCAGGATTCATGTGACCGCACTTAACCGTCAATGCAAAACCAGCCGTTCCCCAATCGGGCTTTATTATGCTGGCTACTTTTGAGGCGAGACCTGAAAAACCACCCTGTGCAGCATGATCTATCGACCATGAAAGTGGTACATGGAACTCAAAACCATCCATCACTGTGGAGTTAGGTCCAAAGTATCGTTCACAAAAGAAAAATGCTTGGAAATCCTGTAACCCATGAGCATCCTCTGGGGTCGAACTACCAATGTAAACACCGAAATCGCCTTTATACCGGTCAAGCAAAGAATCATAAGCCAATGAGTCAGTTCGATATTCCTTTACTTTTCCTCCTTCCAAGACGATCCAGTGCAACTTATCGCCAAATGCTTCACGGACGGATTCAATAGCTTGTAGCAATCGCAAGCGGATTTCCCTGTCTCGGGCAGGAAGAAAAAATACAGATCGAAGCCCAATACGGGCAATAATTTCAGGCTTTCTATCCCATGGGTCGACCCATATGATTGGGTTTTCCTCAAAGTAGGCAGCGGCTTTTCGCATCAAGCTTATTGTAACTTCGTTGATTTCTTCCAAATGTAGGATTTGAGGCATAGGGCTTTCAATCAAACCTTGCCACCCAAGCGCGGGTTTCCCTGTCCCAAATTTCGTCCTCATCATCAGAGTCTAACGCAGCGGGTGAAGCTGTGAAGCCTCTGGCATTGGGTGAACGAAGCGGTTTCAAGGTTCGGGCCACGGCTTGATAAGCGGGTAGTGTTCCGGGATCGCCGTTGTCGCCCAAACCCGGCAGCGCCCCGGCTTGAAACACCATGCCCCAATCCAGTTCCGCCACTTTGACTTGATCGCTTCCGGGTTGTTCGCGAAGATTTTTCCTCGCCGCCTCACGTCCGCCGATGCGCTGTAATAATTTGTCCGATACCCAAGTCAGCCAGTTCACTGAACCCATGCCGTCGGGGTAATCAGTCGAATCTTCATATCCCTGTCCACAATCTAGCCCCGGATATTTTTCTAGTAATGGGTAAAGTGCTACACGCGGCTCAGGATTAACATGACCGCTCATGACACATAACGCAAAACCTGCTATTCCCCATTCGGGGCGCAAAATATTAACCACTTGTGCGGCAAGAGCAGTAAATCCGCCGTTCAAACCATGATTGATAGACCAAGACAGAGGCACATGAAACTCAAAGCAATCTGGCAATTCGGGGGCATTGGGGCCGTAATTGCTTCCGCAAAATAAGGTAGCTTGGTATTCTTGTAAATCTTCGGCATTTTCGGGTTCAGAATTGCCCACATAAACCCCCATAGCACCTTCGTAACGATCCAGTAAAGACTCAATGGCAAGCGGTTCAGCACGGTAAGCCTTGGTTTTGCCTCCTTCTAAAGCAATCCAGCGGAGCCTGTCGCCAAAAGCTTCGCGCACGGCTTCCATCGCTTCAAGCCCACGTTTTCTGACTTCTCGCTCGCGGGCAGGAAGAAAAAAAACGGCACGTAGACCAATACGGGCTATCGCCTTGGTTTTTTTGCTAATCGGATGCGTATACATCACCGGGTTTTGCTCGAAATATTCGGCAGCTTTACGCATCGAGCCTATTGGGTCGTCGTTGAAATCTTCCATCACGTCATAAATCGATTCAGTCATGCTACATGCTCCTATGTCAGTTTATGGTGATTGAGTGGCTAACGCACCCAAACCCATCAATCCAGCCGCAAACGCCCCTGCCCCAGAAGCAGCAGCGGC
>CAIYXP010000396.1 GCA_903930145.1 uncultured Methylococcaceae bacterium | reverse complement strand
CTCGGTGCTTTCCGTGCGCCGTAGCCCACCAAACTGGCGGCGGATTGGCAATGGTGGGCTACGGTGCGCTCCAAGCTTAGCGATAAATTAAAGGGTTCTTGAAATGCGCACCTAGCCCACCCTACGATTTTGCCAAAATGAGAATTGCTGAGATTACCTAGATGGGCTTAAGGCCGGGGCGCAAGTGATACCCATACGGGCGGTAAAATCGAAAACCAGTTAAAGGCAGGGTTAAACCAATGAATGAATATCATGTTTTGGCGTTTTGGGATGATGAGGCAAAAGTTTGGATAGGAACCAGCGAGGACGTTACCGGCCTATGCTTGGAAGCGGCAACCTTGGAAGAAATGATGCAAGCGGCAAGCGACTTGATACCCGAATTGTTAATCCTTAATGGCGTGTTAAAGCAAGGCGATAACAACCCCGTGCCTTTTCGAGTGACCGCCGAGCGGGCCGCGTTCACACGGGCGGGCCAATGGCAGGGAAAATTGTCTCCGAGTTACGGAGAAAAGTCTTTGAGTCAGGGAGAACTGTCTTTGAAGTTCGGATAACTGTCTCCGGGCCAGCGGACAATGTAGCTTAAACTAGGGAGAACTGTCTCCAAGCCACGGAGAAACGTCTTAGAGCCAGGGAGAATCGTCTCCGAGTTATGGAGAAGCGTCTCCGGGCGAGCGGACAACGTAGACAACGCTAGGGAGAATTGTCTCCGAGCCTCGGAGAAACGTCTTTGAGTCAGGGAGAACTGTCTCCGAACCTCGGAGAAGCGTCTCCGTGCGAGCGGACAACGTAGCCAATGCTAGGGAGAATTGTCTCCGAGCCTCGGAGAATCGTCTTTGACTCAGGGAGAACTGTCTCCGAGCCTCGGAGAAACGTCTTTAAGTCAGGGAGAAATGTCTTTGAATCTCGGAGAATTGTCTTTGAATAATGAAGGGCGGCAATCCGTTGCCTCTCATCCATCTTGTCGGCATAGGAAGCCGACCTACAAAACCATAATGGATGCAAAAAAAACCATCTGGGACACATCATCCCATAGTTTGATTGCTATAATTCTGGCGAAAAATCACTCACACATTCGGAGAATCACAACATGGCTAGCGATTACATACCCCGGTCTTATACGAACCTTCAGCAATGGCTGCAAACCCAAAAAGACAACATCGCCGAGGTCGGCGCATCCCTAGGCATGACTGCCGACGAGCAAACCGCTTATCTCGCCTCGGTGCAAAAATTGTTGGACAAGGTCGAACCCATTGTCGATCTGACCCATCAACTCGATCATTTAAAAGCCGACTTTGAACCATTGATGGCGGTGGAAGTGCCGAATCTGCATCTACAGGTCAGACGGTTGAAAACCCATGCCGAATATACTCCCAGCATCGGCTTGCGAATGCATTGGGTGGGCGAGCGCCATGAGGTGGATTCCGCCACCTCGCAACCAACCATCACCGCGACGGCGATGGGCTTGCGCGTCAAGATCGAAGGCACCAAGCCGGGCTTTGAAGCCGTCAATATCTACATGCGCCGCAAAGGCGAAATTTCTTGGGTTCAAATCGCCGTGCGCAAACGTCGCTACCCGATTTATGACGAAATCCCCCCGCTCAATCTGGACATCCCCGAGATTCGGGAATATCTATGCAGAGGCGTGTTGGATGACGAAGAAACCGGCCTGCCCAGCCCCATCGTCGAAGCGGTGGTGTCGAAGTAGAAAGCCAATTGATCGTTCCTTTCGCTCCGGCGCTCATCGTGATACACAAGTGTTGGAGACCCGTCATTCCGGTCAGGGATGCCGGTACTGCGGCTTGGCGGGACTTGTGTATAAAGATGGGCGGAGACCGTGGGAACGATCAAAATCGGCTGTCCTGCCGATTTGTCCTGCTTCCCGGCAGGAATGACGGGTTACGTGTCGACTCTTTACCTCATAATAAAAATTGCTGCGTACCACCCGCGCATATTGACAAAGGCCATCACAATTTATAATATTTTATTTAGTTCGGGTGTGTAGCGTAACTCTATCCATAAAGAGCTAACTAGTTGGGCAACGACCCCCGGCCTATGTTTTGGTGAGGCGGGATTCGCCCGGTTTAGTTTAGGCAACACACTCTCCGTCAATCGTGCCGAAAGAAACACGTATAGGAGACTTCGAACATCCTGCTTCTCAGATAGGCTAACAGAACTTTTTTCTGATATGCTTGAGAGGTGATCGATATGAAAACAACAACAACGGTTTCATTCTCCACACACTTGCACCCACCCGTCATCTGGGTGTGGCTGCTGGCACTATGGTTGCCAGTGGCTTGGGCAGCAGGGGGCGGCGCACAACAGACACCGGCCATCCCGCTAACCGAACTTGGCCACCAGGCCGACCAGCAACAAGCCCCCCCTAAGCCATTGATTGAACATGGGCAGGTGACGCTGAACGCACCCTTGCAGGCGCTGCGCGGCAAAATCAGCCCCCAAGGCTTAAAGGTCGAGTCCACCTCGGCCAGCGAGGGCGGCGGCGTGTTCAGCCTAGTCCCGACGCGGCTCGACACTGGCGGGGCATCCACCACCGTCCCGACCGGCACGGTCTTCACCCGCGATCAGGCGGTGCTGCTGGATCGCGGCCCGGTGCAGGAGGTGTTCACTGCCTCCGCCGACGGCATCCGCCAAGATTTCATCGTCAAAACCCGTCCGCCCGGCCAAGGCGACCTGAGCTTGAGCCTACAAATCGAGGGAGCCACGGCGCGGCAAAGCGGCGAGTCGGTTCTGCTGACTCTGCCCGGCAAGCGCGAACTGGCCTATCACAGCCTTAAGGTCACCGACGCCGGCGGCAAGGTGCTGGACGCCACGCTGACGCGCCGCGACGACCACACCCTAAACATCGCCGTCAAGGATGCCGGGGCTATATACCCCCTCACCATCGACCCGACCATCAGCGATGCTGACTGGCAGGTGTGGAATCCAAGCATGCTTGGGGCTAATGCCAACATCAACGCCTTGACTCTGAACACTGGCGGCTCAATCTTGTATGCGGGTGGTAATTTCACTGCCATCGGCACAGTCCTCGCCAATTTCATCGCCCAGTGGGACGGTAGCACTTGGTCGGCTCTGGGCAGCGGGGTTAACGGTGGCGTCAATTCCCTAGCCATGTCGGGTAGCACCCTCTATGTCGGCGGGAACTTCACTTCGGCGGGCGGTGTCACTGTCAGCAACATCGCGCAATGGAACGGCAGCGCTTGGTCGGCCTTTGGCTCTTCTGGGGGACCAAACGGCACTGTCTTCGCCTTGGCTGTGTCGAGCGGCACCCTCTACGTCGGCGGGGCCTTCAACCAGGTCAACGGGGTCACGTACAACTACATCGTCCAATGGAACGGCAGTGCCTGGTCGAGCATGGGGAGCGGGATGGACAGTATAGTCTACGCTTTGACGGTGTGGAACGGCGGTCTCTATGCCGGTGGAATCTTCACCTCGGCCGGAGGGTCGCCCAACACTCTTCATATTGCTTCATAGAACGGCAGCAGTTGGTCTGGCCTGGGTACGGGGATAAACGGCAACGTTTATGCCTTGGCACCGTCGTCTAACGGCTGGCTCTACGCCGGCGGTGCGTTCAGCACGGCGGGCGGAGTCAGTGCCAGCCGCATTGCCCGCTGGAGTGGCGGTTCTTGGTCCGCAATGGGCAGCGGTATGAACAATACCGTCTTATCCTTGGCGGTGGCGGGCGACAATACACTCTACGCCGGCGGCGACTTCACCACGGCCGGCGGGGTCACCGTCAACCGCATCGCCAAGTGGAACGGCTCGACTTGGTCGTCTCTCCTTTCCGGGGGAGGGATGAATGACGCAGTCAGGGCCTTAGCGGTATTTGGCAACACTATCTACTTTGGTGGCAGTTTCACAACGGCTTATGGTTCACCCGCCGGACGGGTCGGGAAATTTGACGGTTTCAATTTCTCGGCTATGGGCTCGGGCATGAATGGAGACGTCAACGCCATCGCGGTTTCGGACACCATCATTTACGTCGGCGGTGCGTTCACTAATGCCCAAGGGACTGCCGCCAACCGCATCGTGCAATGGAACGGCAGCACCTGGTCGGCTGTGGGTGCGGGGATGGACGACACGGTTAATGCTTTAGCCCTGTCGGGCAACACACTCTATGCCGGTGGCTTGTTCACTACGGCGGGTGGGAACACCGCCAACCGCATCGCCAAGTGGAATGGTAATACTTGGTCGGCACAGGCAGCGGGGTTAGCAGCAACGTCAACGCACTAGCCGTGTCGGGCAGCAACCTTTATGTCGGTGGTCAATTCACTTCGGCTTCCGGGGTCGCCAACACTGCCTACATCGCCAAGTGGGACGGCAGCAATTGGTCGGCCTTGGGTACGGGGATGAACTGGCATGTCTTCGATTTGGCACTGGCGGGCGATGGCACTCTCTATGCGGGTGGAGCGTTCACCACGGCCGGCGGGGTCGTAACCGACTATATCGCCAAGTGGAATGGTAGTGCTTGGTCAGATATGGGCAACGGGGTTAACAGCACCGTCAAATCCCTAGCCGTGTCGGGCAGCAACCTTTATGCCGGCGGTCAATTCACTACGGCCGGCGGGGTCGCCAACACCGCCTACATCGCGAAGTGGGATGGCAACAATTGGTCGGCCTTGGGTACGGGGATGAATAGTTGGGTCAACGAGTTGACCGTGGCTGGCGATGGCACCCTCTATGCCGGGGGCTTGTTTAGCACGGCCGGCGGGGTCTCCGCCAGATTCATCGCTAAGTGGGATGGCAGTGCCTGGTCTGGCCTAGGCAGTGGGGTTAGCGCCGCAGGGATTAGCCCCTCAGTCAACGCTTTGGCACTCTCTGGCAGCACCCTCTACGTCGGCGGTCTTTTCTACACTGCTGGCGCCAAGTTCTCGCCCTATGCCGCCTACGTGTCGATACCAAAGACCACCACCACCACCACGCTGGGTTCCTCGTTGAACCCGTCCAAGTTCGGCCAGCAGGTCACCCTGACCGCGTCCGTCATACCCTCCTCCGCCACCGGCACGGTGACGTTCAAAGACGGCGGTTCCGATCTCGGCACTTCCCCTTTGTCAGGCGGCTCCGCCACCTACGTCAACAGCGCCCTCAGCATTGGCAGCCACAGCGTCACCGCCGTCTATGCCGGCGATACCAACTACAGTGGCTCCACGTCCGATCCGTTGACGCAAACCGTCAACAAGGCCGACACCACCACGGCGGTGATTTCCAGCCTGAACCCGTCCATCGTCGGCGATTCCGTCACCTTCACCGCGACCGTCACGCCCTCGGTGACCGGCACGGTGCAGTTCTTTGACGGCGCGGGTTCGCTTGGCACGGGAACCCTCAACGGCAGCAGCCAAACGACGCTTGCCACCGCCGCCCTGAGCGCAGGCGACCACAGCATCACCGGGGTGTACTCGGGCAATGCCGCCTACAACACCTCCACCTCGCCAACCTTGACGCAAACCGTCAACAACCCCGCTGTCAACATCAGCGTGGCGACTAACCCGGTGGGTTTGACCATCACTGCGGACGGCAACGACTACACCGCACCGCAGATCTTCAACTGGACGGTAGGCAGCAGCCACACGCTGGCGGTTTCTTCGCCGCAAGCCGGGGCGAGCGGAACTCGCTACGCCTTTGGCACTTGGTCGGACGGCGGGGCGCAAAGCCACAGCATCACCGTGCCGGCCAGCCCGACGACTTACACCGCCACCTTCGGCACTGAGTACCAGTTGACGACCAGCGCCGGGGCGAATGGCTCGGTGTTGCCGGTTTCAGGCAATTGGTATTCCGCCGGGTCCACGCCAACCATCAGCGCCACTGCCAACGGCGGCTATGCGTTTGACGTTTGGACCTTAGCCAGCGGTTCCGGGCCGATAGCCAATACCGCCAGCGCCTCCACCACGGTGACAATGAACGGGCCAAACACGGTGTCCGCCAGCTTCAAAGGCCAAGCGACGAATCTCAGTGCCGCCATCACCGGCAAGAGCGGGACCTACAACGGCTTGCGCACTTGGTCCGTGACCGTCACCAACAACGGCAGCGTCACCGCCTCGGGGGCGAAGCTGGACAGCTTCTGGATTTCGCTGAGCGGGCGTTGCCAGCCTACGGCGACTACAAGCTTCCCGGTCAGTTTGGGCGACATCAGCCCCGGCGGCTCGCAAACCGGGGTAGTGTCGGTTGACTTCAGCGGCTGCGTGAAGCTGGCCAAGTTCAATACCTCGGTCGGCTACAGCGCCAACAGCGGCGCGGCCAGCGGAACCACGCCGATGGTGGGGGTGGGGCAGTAGGGTCGGGTTCCAAACCTGTCTTGGATAACAGGCCGACTCGGTTTGCAAACTGAGTCGGCCTTTAGAAGTAGGCCGGAATAAGCCCGCTCCAGCGGGCGTTTCCGGCAAACCGACAGGCCGAATGCCGGAAACGGTCGTTGCACGACCTTATTCCGGCCTACTGCTAACGGGAGCGTCAAAGCTTGCTTTGACTGCCAAAGCGAGCTTTGGCGCTCCTAAAAAATCTTCTAATAGAGAATAACACATGAAAACTTTGCATAGCCTTTGTTTGATAACCCTCCTTGCCGCCGCCCAACCCGCGTGGGCAAGCAACATCAGCTTCAACTTCAGCTTCTCCGGTGCTGCCTATGGCGGCAATACCGCATTGGCGAATGGCACCATCACTTTCGACGACACCAAGCTTGCCAATCCGGGCCGCAACTTGTGGGACCCAAATAACCTATACAGCAGCTACGGCACGGCGACCGCCGGGCTGGTCACCGGCTTGAGCGTCACCGTCACCGGCTTGACCGGAGGCTTGGGCGATGGCACTTTCAATCTTACCGATTTCGATGCGGTGCTGTTCGACACCTCCACCATCGCGCTCGACCTTGCCAAGCAACTGATGGGCCAAGCCACCTCTAGCCCCAACGGAAAGACTTGGGGGCAGGATGATCCGATAACGCTGTCCAACCCACCCGCTTTTTACACAGGCGACTTCCAACTCTTCGCCAAAACCGGCAGTGCCGCGCCTTATGGCATTTATCCATTCCAAGTCGGCACGAATGGTGGTAATGATGACGGGATGCAATTGGTTTCCTTCGCCCCTGCCAGCTTGCCCGAACCTTCCACCTTCTTACTGGTTGGATTAGGATTGGGAGTGCTGGCCTTTGCTAAGAAAGATCAGAAAGCCCCGTCTTGACGAATATCGTGTACTGGGGCGTCAAAGCCTGTCCTGAGCGAAGCCGAAGGGCTGGCTTTGACCACGGTTGGAGCGTCAAAGCTGGCTTTGACAACGGTTTGATCGTTCCCACGCTCCGGCGTGGGAATGCAGACAGAACCGCTCCGGCGGTGCATGGTACGGGAGCGCCACCGTAGGCGTTCCCACGGAGACCGTGGGAACGATCAAAAGCTTGCTTTAACTGCCAAAGCGAGCTTTGACACTCCGCCTTTGGCGCTCCGGCTTTATGCATTAAGGCCGGTATCGGCTGGCAATTCAATGGAGTCTTCCACTAAGGTTCGGGGTTCACTCGGCAGGCTCTCGATGTGCAAGGTCTGGGTTGGAAATGCAAATTCCACCTGCATGGATTCTGCCAAGCGCAGAATGTCGAAAAGAATCCTCTCTCTCTGGTTCAGTTCGTCTATCTTGCTCGGCAGTTTGAAAAAGAAGTTCACCAGAATATCCAGGCTATGCGCCCCCAGTTCGTTGAAGACCACTTGAATGTTGTCTTTGCGAGTGTCCGGGTGCGAAAGAATGATGTGCCTGACCCCTTCGACAAATCCCTCGATTTTTTCAATTGGCGTGTCATAAGACAGGTTGAGGAAGGTCTTCATTTGCCGATAGTGACGCAATTCCATGTTATCAATCGTGCTGCCCACCAGTTGGCTGCTCGGAATCGTCACCAGCGAATCGTAATTTGTTCGCAGTCGGGTACTGCGAAAGCCGATGTCCTCGACGACGCCCTCAAGGTTTTGCACCTTGATCAAATGACCGATGCTGAAAGGTTTCTCGACCATGATGATAATGGAGCCTAGCAGATTGGCAAGGGTTTGCTGCGCCGCCAAGGCGACGGCTAGGCCACCGACACCCAGGCCGGCCAGCACCGAGTAAGCCGGCAACCCGATGTGATCCGCCCCTCTGACCAGGATGGCGACCGCCAGTACGATGGTGATTAGCCGCAATACGAGACGGATCAGTTGGCTGTCGACGCTACTGACTCGCAGTCTTTCGTGAACGATGACACTTTCGGCAATCGCGCTCCCGGCCACCCAGACCGCCCAAGTCAGGGCAATGTAAAACACTGTCCACAGTGAAATGGTGATGGTTTGGTAAACCACGCCCGAAATCCGCAGCACAACGGCAAGAATAAATGCTGCAACGGGTGTCACCGCCACCACACTGAGCGGCAGCAGTAAATGTGCCCATCGGCCCGCCCGCCGAACCCAGCGACGACTCAAGTATTTGCAAAGCAGGATGAACGCAAAGCCCAACCCTAAGATAATCACGATGCCAAACCAGCGCCATAGCGGCTGATCGAGGAATGTCGCTCGAAATCCCTCCGCTGCATTGAGCACCCATCGGGGCGGAATGAGCCTATGCAATGCAATCGCCACCCCGCCGGGACTATTGGTGGAGAAATCGTACCAACCGGCGGATGCGCCAGGCTTGTAGGCCATGTCCTTGACTTTGAGATAATAGTCGGGGATGCGACTCACCGTTTCCGTGCCAAACAGATATTCGCCCGCCCTAGGCCCTTTTTCGATCCGCACGATTCGTATCTCAGTGCCGGGAATGGTCCAGCGTTTGAACTCGGATTTAGCCATCGCCTGTTCGTCTGGAACGGATTCAATTGGCGGTAGGCCAATGCGGTCGAGTATCTCCTTAAGTTGTATGGTCAATCGTCGTGAGGATTCACGAACCGTGGCTGGCGGCAACTCGCTCAAGTCCAGTGTCCGTTCGGCTGACTCCACATGCTGTAGCGTATTATTCATGGTGGCTACTTCCGAAGGCGAAAGATATAGCCTAGACGAGTCCATATAGTCTCGTAGCATCCCATATCCCGTATAGCCCTCGTTCATGCTGTCGATGAACCCTTGGAGCGTTGCCCTAGGGCTGGAGGTGTCGATTGGCTGAAGAGGATTCTCCACACTGGCGTTGGCAGGAGCGACCCATAATTGGCACATCCAAATGGCGACCCACACACAGTGCAGGCAATATTTTTTAACGAAAAATGAATTGCAAGCGGCAATCACCGCCATCATTATCGACATAATGCCTAAGTTGACACTAGTAATGCAGTACATCTCGAAAGAATTCCCAATAACCTGTGATTTGAATGTGATCGTCATAAAATTTAGTGCCATGACCGCAAGCCTGCTTGCCAAGGGCAAGACAAGCCTGCATCTGTGGTCATCCTTGTTGATGATTTAGATTATTGGGAATTTATAAGGCTTTGACTACTGAATGTAGATAGGCATCAAATCAATGTCCGTGCGGCGATTTTGCTGCCGTCCCACAGGTGTCGAATTGGGACCCACGGGTTGATATTCGCCGTGACCCGCTGCCGTCAAACGGCTAGGGTCTATGCCTTTTTTCTGTAGATACTTGACCACTTCGATGGCGCGGGCGGCGGACAATTCCCAATTGCTTGGGAAGTGGTGTTGTAGGTGTCCACCAATGGGTAAATTATCGGTGTGGCCTTCTATTTCAATGCGATGAGTGGTTGAACTCTGCAAAACCGGTATTATTCTATCCAACACTGCCTTGCCTTTAGCGTGAAGTTCCCAGCCTCCTTCTGGAAAAAGGAGTTCGTCTTCCATGGTCACTCTCAAGCGATCTTGCAGTTGGGTGATTTTGACCTGATCGGCCTGCACTTCCGCTCTCAGTTGCTGGTTAAACTGCCGTTCCGCAGCGACATCCCTGTCATAGGTTCTTTGCGAAACACAGCCTGGAAGTACGACTACGGCAGCCAAAAGGGGGATTGCGATTGTTCTGACCATGTTATTATCCTGTGAATTATGTTAGGAATGTTTTGATGTGTGGAGGGTGGATGAGCCCCGGCATTCGAATTCAGGGGAACGGCGCTTATGTGCCTTTCCATCCATATCCTACACAAATCGTTCATAGCAAATCAATTGCAAATCGCCAAACAGTTAGCATTCATCAGTTAAGAACATTCCAGCCATACGGCAAAGCGTAGTATTATTCTGAGTAGCCAATCGCCCATTCAGTGAAAACTGGTCGACAAGTAATTTGACTGACAGAGAAGATCACACTTATGAAACCATTTGAGAAGCTTTTAATCGAAAACAAAGCATGGGCTGCCGAGAAAATCATTCAGGAGCCTAATTTCTTTAACGAACTAGCCAAGGAGCAAACACCCGATTTCCTTTGGATTGGCTGTGCGGACAGTCGTGTGCCGGCGGAAATTATCGTCAATGCCGAACCAGGCGAGATTTTTGTCCATCGCAACATTGCCAACCAAGTGATTGCGACCGACTTCAACAGCCAAAGCGTATTGCAGTACGCGGTTGACGTGCTCAAGGTCAAGCACATCATCGTATGCGGTCATTATGACTGTGGCGGCATTAAAGCAGCCCTTGCCAGGCAGCGTTCAGATTTGACCTTGGTCAACAAGTGGCTGATCCACATCAAAGATATTTATCGGCTTCACCAAGATGAAATCGAACACTTGGAAACCCAGTTTGAAAGAATTAACCGGCTAGTCGAATTAAACATCATCGAGCAAGTCCATCGTTTATCGCATACCGCCATCGTCCAAAACGCTTGGAAGCACGAGCAACGCCCGGTCTTGCATGGTTGGGTGTATGGCTTGAACGACGGGGTCATCAGCCAATTGATCACCCTGCCACCTGGCTCCCATGTCAATTCGATCTACCAATTTACCGACGAGCATTAATTGATCTGATTAGCAGGATTCTTTAGCCAAACTAATCAATATGTCATGCCGGCCGGGATCGCCAGTATCCAGATTGCAAGGATGCTTTCACGCTCTACCGTCCATGGAGCTTGGATTCCGTAGCTCCATGCCGGGATGACGGCTTTTTTGGATTTAGCTGAACTAAATGGCTAATCAACAAATACGATGAATGGAGAACATTCGATGATTCATAAGCATGTAGACTATTATTTCCATCATTTAGGCGACGACATTCCGGCTGGGGTCGTGGTGTTCTTGGTCGCCTTGCCGCTTTGTTTGGGTATAGCAATGGCATCCGGCGCGCCTTTGTTCGCCGGTGTCATTTCCGGCGTGGTGGGCGGCATCATCGTGGCGTGGCTGAGCGGTTCCCAACTGAGCGTCTCCGGTCCCGCGGCGGGGTTAACCGTGATCGTGTTCAGCGCCATCCAAAAGTTAGGCAATTTTGAAAGCTTTTTGCTTGCCGTCGTCATCGCTGGCGGCATCCAACTCGCACTTGGTTTTTTCCGGGCGGGTATCATCGGCGCTTATTTCCCATCGGCGGTCATCAAAGCCATGCTGGCGGCTATCGGTTTGATTTTGATCATGAAGCAAATCCCCCATGTGGTCGGTTTCGACGCGGATTTTGAAGGGGACGAAGCCTACATGCCGGCCGATGCAGAATCGACTTTTTCTGAAATATTCAAATCTCTTGGGGCTTTCTCGGTGGGTCCGGTCGTCGTCAGCGTGGTAGCCATCATTATTTTACTGGCATGGGAAAGTTCGCTGTTCAAACGTAACCGGATTTTGTCGTTAATACCCGGTCCGCTGGTCGCCGTGCTTTGGGGGGTCGCATTTAACCTGTTTACCCTAGACAACCCTGTGTTGGCGATTCATCAAGAGCATCTGGTCAGTTTGCCTCCCATCCAAGGCATTAGTGGGTTTGCTCAGCAATTAAGACTCCCCGACTTTTCGCAACTCGCCAACCCCGAAATTTACTTTATAGCCATTACGATTGCGATAGTTGCAAGCTTGGAGTCTCTGTTGAGCTTGGAAGCCACCGACAAGCTAGACCCTCTGAGGAGAGTGGCATCCACGAATCAGGAATTGAAAGCCCAAGGCATAGGCAACCTCATCAGCGGGATGATGGGGGGTTTGCCAATGACAGCCGTTATCGTCCGCAGTGCAGCCAATGTCAATGCGGGTGGAAAAACCAAGTTCTCCTGTTTTTTTCACGGTCTATTATTGCTATTAAGCGTAATGTTCCTCTCCGAATATCTCAATTACATTCCATTGGCCAGCTTGGGTTGCATTTTGTTGCTGACAGGATACAAACTGGCGAAGCCTAAGTTGTTCATGGACATGTATGCCAAGGGCATGAATCAATTTGCACCTTTCATCATTACGGTGATTGCCATCTTGCTGATTGATTTGTTGAAGGGCATGGCATTCGGCATGGTGTGCGGTTTATTCTTCGTCATCAAAGCGAACTTCCACTCCGCGATAAGCCTAACCCAAGACGGCAACCATTATCTGCTTCGTTTGCAGAAGGATGTTTCATTTTTGAACAAAGCCTTACTACGCACCTATCTAGGCCGCGTGGCTGACAACAGCTATCTCATCATCGATGGCAGCAAGGCTCAGTTCATTGACCAAGACATCATGGAAACCATCCAAGATTTTGTCAATGCAGCCAAAGACGACAATATCACGGTGGAATTAAAGAAAGTCGGTGGATTGACACTGCAACCTTGATTTATTTTGTAGGTCTATAAGCTTTCAACATTGTCAACTGCCCTCAGCACAGACTTAACGTTGATTTAACCCAACAAACACTTTAGGAGAATACTATGAGCGAACTCATCGTCATTGCTTACGAAAACCCGTTTGAAGCGGAAGAAGTCCGAATCAAGCTCATTAAAATGCAGCGTGATTATCTCATCGACTTGGAAGATGCCGTTGTCGCAGTGAAGAGTGCCGAAGGCAAAGTCAAATTGAATCAAGCCTATCAATTGACCGCAGCCGGTGCCATCAGTGGCGGTTTTTGGGGTGCGTTGATTGGCTTGTTGTTTTTAAACCCCTTGCTCGGCGCGGCTGTCGGGGCTGGGGCTGGCGCAATTTCTGGCGCACTGACCGATGTGGGCATCAATGACGACTTCATGAAAGAACTGGCGGCGACTCTCAAGCCTAATTCTTCCGCCTTGTTCGTTCTGGTTCGTAAAATGACTGCCGACAAAGTTCTGGAAGAAATCAAGGGAACGGGTGGCAAAATTCTGAAGACTTCCCTGTCTCATGAAGACGAGGAAAAACTGCAATCTGCACTCGACTCGGTAAAATAGATGCTGATTGGCTGATGGTTAGTAGCCAACAAGGATTCAAGCATCAGCTCAAACCTACGAGATAACATGCTTTAAAAGTGTGTTATCTCTTGGTCTAGGAAAAAGTTAAACCTTGTCTATTTATTCAATACCCGGATTCGCCGACCCTTTCAGTTCCATCATTCATTTGCTCGCCGCTGTCGTTTTTTTCGTTCTGGGCATTTTTTTGGTGGGCAGGGGACGCGGCAGCCT
>CAIYXP010000395.1 GCA_903930145.1 uncultured Methylococcaceae bacterium | reverse complement strand
TGTCCTCAGGCTTGATTTCCAACAGTTCGGCATATTTGGGCAGGATGGCGGCAAGGTGTTCGAGCAATTCGGCCTTGCCAGCGTCGTCATGGGGCATGTAGGGTGAAGTGGACATGGTGTTTGGTCTCCTAGAAAAAATGTGTTGTATTTAATGGGTTTCCTGTGATTTTCCAAGCTTCCGCCAAGTAAGGTGGGCGGTCAGTAACGGCTGAGGAGTGAGTATTGATGATCGGTCCTTGCTCATCGAAGGCTGAGGAGTGCGTATCAATGATTGGTCCTTGCTCATCGAAGGCTGAGGAGTGAGTATCGATGATTGGTCCTTGCTCATCGAAGGCTGAGGAGTGCGTATCGATGATTGATGATTGCTCATCGAAGGCTGAGGAGTGAGTATCGATGATTGGTCCTTGCTCATCGAAGGCTGAGAAGTGCGTATCAATGATTGGTCCTTGCTCATCGAAGGCTGAGGAGTGAGTATCGATGATTGGTCCTTGCTCATCGAAGGCTGAGGAGTGCGTATCGATGATTGATAATTGCGCACCAATGGCGACTGACCGCCCATCGAGTTTCGTTGAGCCATCAGCAAAGATCGAAAAGCACCCATCAAAGCGTGATGACTGCTGGGTTGATGTGGCAAGGTGTCCAACTAGCACGGCTGAATCCTAAGCATTCCAAAGCAAACCGATTTGTTTCCGGCGAGAGTGGCTTGAGTTGCCATAGACGGCAATCGAGTTTTCTCACTACCTGTTTATACTTACCCCTCTGCGTGGCGCGTAATGATCTTCTCAAATCTTGACCACGCCACTCGGATAAACATAATCCTGACAAGGAATCTTTTTCACAGGTTTATACGCCTGTTGTTGAAAATGTCAAGTTTTTATTTTAGGAAAGGCTCAATCCGTATAAAAGCGAAGTGTGGTTTGTTCCCCCTCGGCTTGTAAACCCTTGTCCTTAAAGCTCCAGATATCTCATCAACCCCGACGACCGCAGCAAACCGTGGCGTATCAGTACGGCAAAGTTACCTTAAATTTTGCTTACTAATCCGCATCTCATGATTTTGGATTTTTGGCAGGATAATCATTATAATGTTGATTATCATGACAATTACTGGCCGAACGTGTATCAAAATGAATCCAATACAGCAGCACCGGCTTGATCCGGAAAAGATTATCCAAACTGCGGAGAATCTGGCTCACCGCGTGAGTGATAAGTTCCCGGAAAGTACCTTGGTTGGGCTTACTGCCGATTTGGCGGAGATAGCTCGGGTGACCGATGAACGTGCGCGCCAAGCGCGGAGACCCAACAGGCTCATCCGCGGAACGGGCAGGCTAGCGAGCGTGCTGTGTATTTTGGGGCTTTGGTATATTGTTGACCATATCCAAACGCACCTTCTAAACGCGCACTTGGAATTCGGAAACATCAGCGATCTTTTCGAAGCGGCGGATGCCGGTTTCAACATGCTGGTCGGACTGGCGGGCATTCTGTGGTTTCTGGTCACAATCGAGGCACGGGTGAAGCGCAAGCAGGCTTTGGCGCACATCGGGGAATTGCTTGAGTTCATTCAGCTTATCGACGTGACCCAGCTTTACTATACGCCTGAATTATATAAATCCAGTGCCTCACCCGACAGCGCCCGATTGAGGTTTGACCACACCTACCTACTGTTCTGCAATGAAATGCTCGGGGTGATAGGCAACCTCGCACCGCTTTACACACGCGGCAACATGGACGATTCGGTTTGGCGGGCGACTTCTGATGTGGTCATGCTGGCGAATGCCATCCAAGGTCGGCTGTTCGCGAAGTCGGAAGCGATTCGATTGGCAAACGACGCGGATGCCTGTTGGGCACCCATTGACGCTTTCAAAAAGGATCATGCCGTGCTTTTTCCGACTGCATGAAGTTTCTAGGCAAAGCAAAATAACATTGTCCCTTAAGCCATTTTGGATGCAATGACTCCGCAAAAAACATTAGCGGCGGGGTTGCAAACCCCGCCACGTTTCACTGAGCCGCCTCACTCGGATGTGCGCCCAAACGAGCAGCTACGGACAAATCACGGTTGGAGTTCGATCTCTCCGGGTCGCCAAGTCTTGTTGAACCAAGGCTCCAACGGACCATAGAGCCGCAGGATCATGAACCAGCCCTTGCCCGGTATTGTCTGCACCCAGTTATTCTCCCTGCCGACAGGGGACTTGGGGGCAAACCAGACATCAACAGAGCCGTCGTCATTGGTTTTGATGCCTTTGTTCTGGCTGCTCACGCTGGGAGCCTGTTGATCAGTCTGTAGCATCGAACGCGTCTGGGTGTCATACACGATCACTGACCAGAAATCTTTCACCGGGATGTTCGGCGGTAGGTGCAGCTTGTAGGTTTTGCCGCCGTCGAAGGCTTTACCCTTCGAGTCTTGTGAGGCCCAAGGGTACTGCGAGCCTTGGCCGACACTTTTTACTTCCATGGCTGGTGTAACACCGGTGGCGAAATAGTAATAGAAAATTGCCCCATCCAGATTAGCGACCCCAGGAGCGACTTCGAACTTGTAGCCTCCAAAGAACGGCAAACGCCACGAGCTGTTGGGGTAAAAGAAGGCTTCCGGCTCGCGAATCTTGAGGGCGAGGGTTCTAGCCGTCACCGCGCCGATGTTTGCGGCATCGATCAGAATCTTCTTCATACGCTCGTCGGGATTGAAAGGCTTGCCCTTTACGATGCCAATCGAGGCGAACAGGCCAAGTGTGGTGGGGTCTGAACCCTCCGTCGGTTCTTCTTGAATCACTTGGTTCAGTAAGGTCCAGAACGAATAGTCACCCGGGGCGACAAAGTTCGCTGGTACACCCGAGGCATTGACAAAATTGATTGGCGGTGGGTTGACCGCATCGGCCAGCGGGTAGATTTTCAGATGATTCTTGACCGACTCAACTCCAGGTTTGGGGGAACCGTCAACGAGAAAGGAACGAAAGAACATCCAGTTGCCATAGGTTTTCGGCTTGACAACGACATAGCCTTGTGGAATTTCGCCCTGATACCCCGGCGGAAGAAACAGGTACTTGCCTCCTGCACCCTTGTCTTCCCCCATGATGCCAATGTCAGCCACCCAGTGATACCAGAAGTCATTGATTGCACCAAGCACCTTGGGGGGAACTTCGACTACCAACGGACCTTTCTTGGTATCAAGCCAGATGAAGCTATAGACAGTATTGTCGTTGGCTGTCAGTTCCACAGTCTTCGGATCGACCAAGTTCTCCCAAATCACGTTGGTCTGGTTCTCAGGCCCGAATTTGCGGAGCGAATCTCTCATGCCTGCCTGATTGACGATTGGGATGCCCAGCAGATAGGCTTGCAGCGCTCGCGAGCGATCCAAATTGTCATATATCTTCTCGATGGTGTCCGGTGCGGGGAAGCCGTCGGACAGCTTCAACGTACCAAGCGAGGTATCGAGCCGGTTGGGTATAGCTACGCCCGGCGCGGTCGGGGTCGTCATCTTGAAGGTCTGGGCCGAAGTCGTCGTAACAACGCCGATGACTAATGTTGTCACTACCAAGCACATTCGTATTTTTCTAAACGCCATCATTTCCTATTCTCGTAATGTTTGGGGGTTGACTATCTGGAGCCTCTGCAACTGACCAATGCGGCCCAGCTTTGTATTTGACACCCCAACAGGCACATTATTTTGCATCTCTGAGGTGTATAGATCGCACTTTACTTCCCAAAATCCTTAGTTGTCAATGCTTAACGCAAGATTGTAATGTGGGCGAACGATAAAGTTGACTACCTTCTCAGCTTTGCCTGCTCATTCGGTTCATGGTAAAACTGTCCAAGCCCTACTTGACGGACAAAGCAAGCCCTTCGGCTCCGCTCAGGACAGGCTTTGATGCTCCAAGCTTGTGCCACTGCGTTAGTATCAATTCCTAACTTTCGCCACACTACCTCTGGACGACAACACAGACACCAATTGAATCAAGTCAGTTTACCCGCTTAGTCTTCCCCCATCGCCCAAAAACGATTAACCTTCTCTAGTTGTTTTGTAAACAAGCTGCACCGTTAAAGCGGTGCTTTATCAACTATGAGGAGATAAATCATGCGAATAGGCATACCCAGAGAGACTCATGAAGGGGAAAAACGAGTCGCAACCACGCCGGAAGTGGCGGACAAGCTGCAAAAGCTAGGCTTCACGGTCGCTATTGAGAGTGGCGCTGGTGCGGCATCCGACTATGACGACGAGGCTTACAAGGCTGTCGGGGTTGAAATTGTCAATGACACGAAGACCCTGTACGACACGTCAGACATCGTACTCAAGGTCCGTGCCCCGGACCTAGGCAGGGGCGAAGTGGACTTGCTGCGCGAAGGCGGCAATCTGATTAGCTTCATTTGGCCGGGTCAAAACCCCGAACTCTTGGACAAACTGGCGGCAAAGAAAGCCAGCGTATTGGCAATGGACATGGTTCCACGCATTTCCCGCGCTCAGAAGCTGGATGCTTTGAGTTCGATGGCGAACATTGCCGGCTATCGGGCGGTCATCGAAGCCGCGCATCAGTTTGGTCGGTTTTTCACTGGCCAAATCACTGCCGCAGGTAAAGTGCCACCTGCCAAGGTCTTCATCATCGGTGTCGGTGTCGCCGGTCTTGCCGCCATTGGTGCGGCGAATGGCCTGGGTGCCATTGTCCGCGCTTCCGACACTCGCCCCGAAGTCAAAGACCAAGTGAAGTCTTTAGGGGCTGAATTTGTCGATGTGGATTATAAGGAAGAAGGCACTGGCGTTGGCGGTTATGCCAAAGTCATGAGCGAGGGTTATCAAAAAGCCCAGCGCGAAATGTACGCCAAGCAAGCCAAAGAGGTGGACATCATCATCACCACCGCGTTGATTCCCGGCAAACCCGCCCCGCGTTTGATTACTGCCGAAATGGTGGAATCGATGAAACCGGGCAGCGTCATCGTTGATCTCGCCGCCGAGCAAGGCGGAAACTGCGAGTTGACTGTGCCGAATCAAGTAGTGGTTCGTCATGGCGTGACGATCATTGGCTATACCGACCTGCCTAGCCGCTTGCCACGTCAGGCCAGCAACCTTTATTCCACCAACTTGCTGCGCATGTTGGAGGAACTGTGCAAGACTAAAGACGGCATCATTGACATAAATATGGAAGATGAAGTCATACGTGGGGCCACGGTCATCAAAGAAGGGAGCATCACTTATCCCCCGCCGCCCCCAAAACTCTCTGCCGCCCCGGCTAAGCCAGCTGTTGCCGCCGTGCCTGCCGAACCAAAGAAGGAAGGTTTCAAGCTGCCTCCTGTGGTCAGCAATGGGTTGTTGATCGCCCTAGCAGCTTTTGCCGCTTACGGCATCGGCATCGGCGCGCCTACCGCTTTCATGGAACATCTGACTGTGTTCGTGTTGGCCTGTTTCGTCGGTTACATGGTGATTTGGAATGTGACTCCTGCCCTGCACACGCCCTTGATGTCTGTCACCAATGCAATCAGTTCCATCATCGCGATTGGCGCATTGATCCAGATTTCATCGCCCGGCAAGATGCTCACCGCCTTGGCCGCGTTAGCCCTTGTACTAACCTCAGTCAACATGTTTGGCGGGTTCTGGGTCACTCAGCGCATGTTGCGCATGTTCAGGAAATAAACAGGAGATCACACCATGTCAGTAGGACTAGTCACAATTTCATACATCATCGCCACCATACTCTTCATTAAGAGTTTGGGTGGCCTTTCCAACCCGGAATCCTCGCGACAAGGCAATTACTTCGGCATCGCCGGTATGACCATTGCCATCCTTGCCACCGTGTTTGGCCCGCAAGTCTCGGGAATAGGCTCACTCCTCACCATCGTGATCTGCATGGCGGTGGGCGGTAGCGTCGGCATCTATGCCGCCGTCAAGGTCAAAATGACCGAAATGCCGGAATTGGTTGCGCTGATGCACAGCCTAGTTGGTCTTGCCGCCGTACTAGTGGGCTATGCCACTTTCATCGACACCAATACCGGCTTTGTCGGTGCAGAGAAAACCATCCATGAAGTCGAAATCTTCGTCGGTGTATTAATCGGCGCAGTGACCTTCTCCGGGTCATTGATCGCCTTTGGCAAGTTGGCGGGAAAAATCAGCGGCAAACCACTGTTATTGCCAGCGCGCCATTTCTTAAATTTAGCCTTGTTGATAGGCTCGATTGTGTTGGGTAAATGGTTTTTGAACGTTGAAGACGTTCAAATTGGCCTGATTCCATTGCTATTAATGACCGTACTCGCCCTGTTGTTCGGCATCCACATGGTCATGGCGATTGGAGGTGCGGATATGCCGGTCGTCGTCTCCATGCTTAACAGCTACTCGGGATGGGCCGCAGCGGCCACCGGCTTCATGTTGTCGAATGACTTGCTGATCGTCACAGGTGCATTGGTCGGTTCTTCTGGTGCGATTCTGTCCTATATCATGTGTAGGGCCATGAACCGCCATTTCCTCTCGGTCATCGCCGGCGGTTTCGGCACGGATGGCGGAACGCCCGCCGCAGCGGGCAGTGCAGAGCCACAAGGCGAAGTGCAGCCCATCAGCGCACAAGACACTGCCGAGTTGCTGAAAGAATCCCATCACGTCATCATCGTCCCCGGTTATGGCATGGCGGTCGCCCAAGCCCAGCATACGGTCTATGAAATCACCAAGTTCTTGCGTGACCAAGGCATTGAAGTGCGTTTCGGCATTCATCCTGTCGCCGGTCGCATGCCCGGACACATGAACGTTTTGCTGGCGGAAGCCAAGGTTCCGTATGACATCGTATTGGAAATGGATGAAATCAACGAAGATTTCCCAGAAACCGATGTCGTCATGGTGATTGGCGCGAATGACATCGTCAACCCTGCCGCACAAGACGACCCGAACAGCCCAATCGCGGGTATGCCGGTGTTGGAAGTGTGGAAGGCCAAAACCTCCATCGTCATGAAGCGGTCCATGGCATCGGGTTATGCCGGTGTGGACAATCCGCTGTTCTATAAGGATAATAACAGGATGTTGTTCGGCGATGCCAAGAAAATGTTGGATGAGGTGTTGGTGAGTTTGAAGGGATAATAGCCACCCTTTGTGTTGCCGGGTGGGGTGGCAAACCCTACCCGGCCTATTTCTTTAAAGAATTTCAATCGAGGCAATCATGCAATGGCAAGAGGTTTGCGAACACCCAAGCTTGAAGAATCTGCCCTTCAAAATTGAATTAAACGAGCGGGGGGAAATCATCATGAATGCAGTTAAAGTCATTCACTCCCTATATCAGGGCGAGATTGAGTTTATTCTGCGGTCTTTGCTGAAAACCGGCAGGACGATGCCGGAATGTGCGATCAAAACTCCTCGTGGAACTAAAGTTGCCGATGTCGCATGGGCCTCAAAAGAACGGGTTAAATTGATTAAAAATGAGATCGAGTGTTCAATTGCTCCCGAAATTTGTGTGGAAGTGCATTCATCCAGCAACACAGATGATGAAATGATTGAAAAGCGCGAGCTTTATCT
>CAIYXP010000394.1 GCA_903930145.1 uncultured Methylococcaceae bacterium | reverse complement strand
CTTTGCCAAACTGGCCTATAAACGCAGCCACATGAAATATCATTTTCACGGTATTGGTTTTATATAGGTTGCCGGATGAGGTTGCAAACACTTCGCCTGGATCGACAGTTGTGACATTGCGTTCTGCCAATAGATTACGAAGTTCGATGGCAATGGTGTCCTCTACAATTTTACCTTCTTCCCGCTTTGCACCCAGATAGCGGATGATGCCCGAGATGGTGTTATCTAATGGTCGGGCCATTAGTAAACCATTGTTTTCTGGATTGACCCATACGTCAATATCTTTGACATTATGGAGTTCACCAGTCACTAGGCAAACTGACTTCTTATTATTGGCTTTAAGGGGAAACTTTATTTTTTTGGTCTCGCTTAGGGGCTTGGGTTCAGTGCCAATATTTAAGCTAAGGACCGCATGAACCGGACTATCATTTTTTTTGACATTCAGCCCGTTCTTGATAATCTCAAGGACTCTTTCTTTGGCCCTCTCTATACTTGCGAACTTCATTTGATCGTATTCAACCACCTGAAGACCCTGTATGTTAAAAGGGATAGTCGTTCCTTTGCGTCGGATCAGCACGGTCACAGATTTTTGCAGGGTGTGGCGCACTCCGAGTTCATAAAACACATTGGCGTTTAGGGACGTAATGTCGACAACCACCACATCAGCCTTGTAGAGTTGTTCAAACATTTTTTCATGGATGGAACCTGCCTCGGCAATCTCATCACAACGAATGCACTCCAAGCCTAAGCTTTCAATGGCCTTCCTAAAGAAAAACCGGTAAATGTCGTCAAAATCAATGTCAACTCCGTCAGCGTCTTTTTTCTCGCCAAAAGGCATGACCACAAAACAAGTGCGTTTTCTTTCATCATTAGCCATCTTCAAGCTCCAGCCTTGCCGTTGAGATTTTATATATTGGCAAACACTTCATTCAACCCAGTTTATTGTGGCAGGGAATGTGCCTTTTCGAATATTAAAAAAGAACAATTCGGGTAGGCTGATGATAACACCCTTGACACCTAAATGTAGGTTTTCACCTCCATCCCAAAGCGAGGTCAGCAAACCCGCCACACCTTGCGCCAAACCGGCTACCAAGTTGAACCCTCCTGCCAATGGGCGGGTCAACGTGAGATCGTCGGTGAAAAACACAAACGCCGGATCATGACCATGCCATCGATAAAGCCTGGAACTAAACACATTCGATTCGCGCCAAGACACCCACAATGGATTTTCCTGTTGCTTTGCTTGCTCCAAATAACGCAAACGATAAGAAGGCTCCCGTTCAGAAAAGGAAACCCGCCAAGTGCCATTGACAATCCGCGATGACACAAACGGTATGAATTCCAAACCTTGCCCGGAAATATAGCCTCCTAACCTACGCGTGGATTCAGTTTCAATTGCTTCATCGAATGGAGTTTGATTTTGCTGCACTGGGTTGATCTGATATGCCTGCTCCATTGCTTGAGCAATCACACGAAAAATCTCGCTGGCACAATTTCGTCCAATCAAATGATACGAATAGAGCTTCGTCAAATTGTCTTCATAATTGGTACTATAGTTTTTCAAACCGTCAAGGGCAGCTTGCAATTCAGTGGGCGCCACCGCAATCGGCACCAAGCCCACCGAGGCTGAATACGATGGCAGAAAATTCATTCCGGGCCAGTTAACCGCCCTCCCCTCACGCATGGCATTGCCAAGTTCAATGAATTGGTTAGCGGCTTGTTCAAGATGGAGATAAGACCATTCGTCGACCACATCCTTGCCGATTAATATTGCTTTAGCTGTTTCGAACCTCGCTCTGGCCGAAGTGTAAGCCTCGAACGTGGATTCTGCCAGATTCCTCGGGTTTCCCGGTCTTGCATCCTTGCCGAGGGTTGCCCAATTCAACACCACCCATTGGCCGGAGCTTATCGTCTGTTCCAAAGCAATCAGCCTAGCCATGCTGAGTAGAAATGGATATCCCCAGTCTGTCCTAGGTTTAATCAAAAGCTCCACAAGTTGGTTTTTCAATTGATCCCGGTAAAAACTCAAACTGAGCTTTTCCTTCTCAGTCAATTGGAAGTCATTGCCATTCGTATGAATTATCACGCCTTCGTGCAACGGCAGGCCATACTCAAGGACTTGCAAAGCCACCAACCTACTCAAAAGATCGGCATAGCGGTTGGAGAATGAATACCCTGCCGACCGAAAGCTATCTTCGGCGAGTCCCACGTCGGAAAATGGATAACTCGTCGGCTTTAATGTCTCGAGTTGAGACAAAATCTCGCGGGTTTTGCTATGAACAAAATCGTTTCCATAAGCCAATAGGACACGACCCTTCAATCGGGCGATACTGGCATCTTCGACATGTGTTCGGTGTGTCTGATTAGTTGTAGTAAATTGCCATCCTTCAGGCAAGAACAAACCCGCCCCTTTCAATTCTATCCGCTTTGCGTTATCCAATTTCCTATCCCCGTGGTTGGATAGGTTCAACAAAGCGTTTAACAACTTTCGGTCGTTTTCAAGAGCATCATACCGATCAAATTGTTCATCCTCAATTAGCAGCATACGATTGAAATGTTCACGAAGTAGATTTTTGGTGTCTTCAGAGACTTCAACATGATGCACATCCATACTTCGGTTTTCCCTTGTAATGTATTGGTCACGGAATTGTGCAAACCCATCCCGCTTGATCCTCAACCAACCCGGCGGAATATGCTCGAAATGAAAGACTTCGTCTTCTATTTTAAGTGCCGCATGACCTCCACTCGCACCGTCTTCACTCGCATTCATATAGAGGAATTGGACATAAGTGGAGGCAAACGAAGAATGGCCCATCAAGGCGAAGATCAAGCACACCAAAGCCAAGCTAAGTAAGCGTGGGACATGCCTACGATGGACAAAGGCATAGGCTGGGTAGGACGGCAGCATGATAGGCTCACAACATAACCTCAAGTCAAGCCACACCGGAATGGGGGAAACTCTCCTCGCCACACCAATATTTATGACAATCAATGACTTTGTTATTATGGCGTTATTGCTTGTATCCTTCCTCAATCGCATCCATCTTCCATGGCTGAGAGTCGCCTAGGCTAGATTTGAAGGAATCATATTCTGCCTTGCTGACAGCAGCTTTGCGTAAACCCCTACCAATGGCAACGTAAGTGGATTTGTCCTGATCCCATTGGGTCACTCCATATTTGGAGGCAATTTTGCCGAGCTTTACGCGGAATGCCTCAATGTTGGTGTCGGATGATTTGGCGAACTCAGCGGTGTAATCACGAATATCATTGGCGAAACCTGACTGCTTCTTGTCTTTTGAAGACGGGACTAATGATGAAGGGCTGGAAGCCGAGTCTGAAATGCTCCCTGAAGACCTTGATGAACTCTCCGAACTGGTTGAGATGGAGCAAGCGGCAAGCAATGTTACTGCCGACAGGAAGGCAATCGAAAAGAGAAATTTGCTCATGTGTACTCTCTAGCGGAATGGGCTTGTTTGATAAACTTAAAGAATGATACCATTCCCCATGATGAAAAAAAACGGAAGCCATAGGAAGGGCCATTATGGGCAATCTTGACAGATTCTTACTTTCCATTAATCTGACATGACGGACTAATAGGAATCGATTTAACATTGATATATTTTAGGTAATAACAAATGAAAATAACTAAGCAAGCCTTGACAGCAAGCATTTTATCAACTGTCATTCTAGTAGCTCCGAATATTTGCCATGCCATCGCAAATATTGGGACTTGGAGTTTTTTGCAAGGAACTCCAGCCGAGACTTTCAATAAGCAGGATTGGTCAATCTTTGAAAAGGCCATTTTTGACACTCTCGATAATGCACAGGATAACGAAACAAAAACTTGGCAAAACCCTGCAACGAACACATCGGGTGAGATTAAAGTATTGCGATCAGTGAAAAATAGCGCCCATGATTGCCGTCT
>CAIYXP010000393.1 GCA_903930145.1 uncultured Methylococcaceae bacterium | reverse complement strand
TGCCATCCAAATGGATTCAATTTCATCAAATTCAGCAGGCATGGTAAATATATCTGTATTCTGAATTGTCTTATCAAAAGCTACTGCGTTTGTCGGGATACTGTTCACCGCTTCAGCGGATGATATACCAGAATAAGTAGACAATGAGAGTAGAAATGTTACGGAAAAATTGATAACAGGCAGTGATAAATTTGTTTTAAGTGCCATTTGGTGACCTTACTTATTGCTGAATGGATTTAGATTAGTGAATTAAAAGGGAATCTGAATAATCATATCACCAAACTGGTGAATGCAGTCTGGCTTAGTTCAAATTCATCAGTCTATTAGAACCAGCCGCGCACAAATGTAGCGGCTGGATGCTCTGGGCTATCGGCGGGCAATCCCAGCCAGCCTCTTGTTGCTGTGGACGGAAGCGACCAGTTACGTTTGTACCGTGGCAATCTTCTTGTTTAACGGGATGTTAATTGCATTAAGCCCCGGGGTTTGGAGCAGTTCAAACTCGAGATTAACGCTAGGCCTGAAAATTAGGCAGTGTGTGGATCCGCCAAAGTGGAACATGCCAAGTTGTTCCCCTTTTTTGATGTGCTGCCCTGCTTTGACAGTGATCTGACAGGATGAGACCTCGGCCATGCCGACAGCCACAAAGCACATCAAACCTATGGCAGGATTGTCTGCCTTGATAAAGATCAATGCACGTGCGGCCACTTCGGTGATGTAAGCTTGAGAGTTGTTGGGGGCGTAAGGATCAGGCCCGTGTGATTTAATATAGACACCGACCATTTTGTCGCCATCGGGGCTGTTCCAAGAGATATCCGGCGGTGCATAGAAGCCTTCATCCAAAAGTTCCGCATAATAGGTGCCTTCAATATTGCGGGTCTTTACCACAGTGCCACTGACAGGGCTGTGCCAGCGGTGATAACTCAACGCACTGAGGAATGCTTGGTAGATAGTTCCGCCGACAAATTCATCCACATGTTCATCATTGGCAAGCATGTCTTGCAAAGAGTAGGGTTGACCCTTGATCCAGAAGTCGTCATGCTTTTGTACTTTAGTGGCGAGCCTAAAGGGTGCCGACTCGCAAGCATTGACAATCACCGCATCGTCATTGGGAGAAGAGATGGGGCGTCGACCTTCCCTGAACTGACGGGTGAAAAAGTCGTCCCATGATTTGAACCCATAGTGGGTCTTTTTGGGGTCGCAGACGAAATTGTCAACGAAATTAGGCATGTCCTCCATGGCGTCTTTCCCAAACCAACCCGTTTTTGGATCATCACCTAGGACGTAAGCGGAGTCGCTGGAATCGAGGAATTTCGCCCACTCGTTGAGAACCCGCTTGAATTGGGTGTTTACCTTTTCATTTAAAAAGGCCGCGTAACCGCTCACGGTTCCCATGGACCAGTCCAAGATGGCATTGATGGGAAATCCGACCAAGCCGTCACGCTCGTATTGAGGCGCCTTAGTCATGTTCTGATCCAACAGTACCAGCATTGCATGGTAGTTAGGCACTTGGGGCCTGCCAGTTGGGTCTTTGTCGTATGGCGGCTTTTTAGGAACTTGGGTAAACATCTGATTAAACAGCAGGAAGACTTCGGGATTGCTTTCAATGAAGTTGTTGAACTCCCGAATGACAGGATGAATTGTCTTGTTCTTAATCCTTTCCATGAGGATGGATTTCCAATTAATAACCTCCTCCTCCCCAATCTTTTCCTTGCCAAGAAGCATCGCTCTCTTCTTAACATGAGGTGGGTGCTGTTCTTTTACCTCTGTGATCAGGTTGTCCAGCCAATGTTTTAAGATTGTATGGTCGGACGGTAGCCACTGACCGACACGGAAAGGTGCTTGAGTCTTGATTTGAGTGCTCATAAGATTTTTACCTCTAGTGCGTTTTAATGAAGCCTTGAATCGTTTGATTACTCTACCGGCCTTGAGTTTTTTTGGCTTCTGAGCCATCTGTTCACTACTTGCCTCGGTATGGCGTTGGTGCGGCAATGCATGGCATCGGTGCCTAACCAAGGGAAATCGGGCTTGCCGTAAATGCCAACGACGGTATAGACATCATGGCCTTGGTCATCTTTCAGCGCAGCCCGGTAGGCAAGCAAGGCATCGTCGTTAAATTTATTGAACAATGGGTCGTTTTTGGGGCCGGCCAGAGGGACGTAGACGTGTTTGTTAAGGATGAGGCTATTGGTATAGGCTGCCGTAGTGGCCGGTTCATCATCGGTATCGGGGACATAGATGTTCTGGCACAACACGCGGAAAACCTTGAAGCCTTTGTGTTCAAAATAGCTAGATATCTTATCGAGTTCAAGGTTGATTTTGGGGTCTTCCGATTGGGCAATCAACACTTTATCGTCGGCTAGGAATTTCCCCCAGCAATCGATATGGCCGATGTAAGTGCCAGTGGGGTCGGACAACGCATGGTAGTTATGGAGGCCCATGAAGCGGTTGAACTGGCTCAAAATGTATTCCATGCGAGCGTCAACAATTTGTTGAGTTGGGTCGGTGCCCTTTAGCACTGGCCCAATTGGCACTGACCCAAGCGGCAATTCGTTTTGTTTAGCCACCAGATAGGACGATGCGATGGTGCCGTTCCCTGTGACCATATAGTTGCCTCCCACATCCAGCAGACCCAAGTAATACCATTCATGCTCTTTGATAGGCTGCAACTTCATGGTGTCGGCCGTATCATGGTTAGGCCAACTGGCTTTGTTCCACTTGCGAATGGGGCCATACAAATAATCCGACAGTTTTACGGCACCAAAGTCATCATTGGGTCTGAAGATTCCTTGACCCACACGGGGGTCAACGTCTTCGGCACCTTCGACCAATCCCACCGAACCGCCACCCAAAGTGGTATAGCCGTGTTTGACAATGCCGTAGTTTTCGGTCTTTTTGTTATAAAT
The DNA here is from genome assembly GCA_903930145.1 of uncultured Methylococcaceae bacterium. GTDB lineage: Bacteria > Pseudomonadota > Gammaproteobacteria > Methylococcales > Methylococcaceae > Methylumidiphilus. The sequence goes on along the minus strand of CAIYXP010000393.1, from coordinate 4,270 downwards.
CCACCATGGGGCATAATCCCTAGTCCAGTAAGTGTCGGTATCCCAAGGGATCAAGTGCAAATTATTAGGATTAAAAACAACATTTATTTCTGCAGCGGTCTGTAGCAAGTCGCTAATGATATTGTTACGTTCGCTGAAGTCCGCACACATGACAAAAATATGAACCGGCTCTTTGGAATCGTTTTGCTGCATGCGCACAATAAGCTCATTGGGGATGCCGAAAGCCCTTGGGCCACCCGGCGGCAGTTGCACTTGGTTCTTGCTGTAAGGGACAGTGCCAGGGTAGGCGATCACAACCCCTCCCATGTCGTCGTATTCTGGAACGGCGCGGACGGAGGAAGGTATGGGATTGGTATAGGTTTTGTTAACCAATGTGGGGGGCGCGGTTCGGTCGCTTGCGCTGGTGAGGAGTTTTTTGTTGGGCAGTGGGTTTAGACTGGCTCGGAATTGTAAGGCGCTTTGTTGAGGGGTGGGGCGGCGTGGCAATTTGAGATTTGGCATATTCTTTATCCTACTTTAAAAGTAAAACTGATAGGGTGTTTTGGTCTTGCTTTGAATGTCGCGGTACTGTAATGGCGGAAATGCCTAGTGTTTTTCCGTCCTTTTTGTCAAAGCTGTCATTATGTCATTCCGTTTCGCGTTGGCGCGTTCAACCATTTGGCTGGCAATGCCACTGCTATAATGTTTGGCAAAATTTACCGCCATGTGGTCATCCGACTGTTCCAATTTTATAAGCATCTCACAAATATATGCATACTCGTCAATGAATTGTGACTCCATTTGCCCCCACATTTTTTGGATTTCCGGTAGATGTTCTTCGCCATTCGCCTGGGCAAGTGCATAAAGCCCTCGAAATGACCAGTAGGCCGACAACGGATTGTATTGACTACCGCCCATTACATAGCCAGACGGGATATCATAAACCGACGGGATAAAGTCCATCACATTGAATAACGGCATATAGGGAGACCCAAGCGGAGTGCCAAGTGCCTGCCAAATCACCCCCTTGAGCTTGTTCGGAAGTTTTGGATTAAAGCTTATGATATGGCTTTCCGCCGTCCTATCGATTCCAATTGGTCGAGTGGGGGGTGGATTTGCCGATTCTAATTCAGTACCCTTATAGTTTGCCCGCATTACTGTCATCACATCTTTAACACCTATCTTTCTGTCGGGCTTTAAAAAGAGTGGATACTGGGGTTGCCGTGGTTTCTGAGCCAACGAGGGCGTTAATATTTTTTGGGCTAACCATATCCGGTCTACGTTATACCCAATGTCGTGTTTATCTTCGGGGTCGCCGCCCAGTATGCCGAAGGCTTTGGCAAAGTTGAAATTATGCCTGTCTGGTTTCTCTAGGAGTCCATGCTCTTCTACGAATTCAAATAAGCCAGGCGAGTGCAGGACCTCATCGCTGTCAATATCCACCGAGTGAATGCGCATACTATTGGCCACAGCTAGATAGGCATCATCCGGAACCCGGACGGCAATCCAGTGGTGGCCCGATCCGATCTCAAGATACCAAGACTCGTCCGGATCCCCGATCAAGACACCGGCTCCTTCATCACTGGCACCGAAGTGTTCAATATATCCGCCCAAACACTTGACGGCGTGGCGCGCACTTTCTGCTTGCGGTAAAATCAAACTTGGGATGATTGGCTCACAAATTCCCACATCAACCAATCGATCGGCATTTTGTGCCTTTGCCTTGATCTGCATGGTGTTCGTCGCAGAAATGGCAACATTACGCTCGTTGATGCCTCGCGCCTCAAAGCAGAAATGTTCGCCGATGGCATATTTCACTTCCTGATAACCCTCGGCATCTGGCATGGCAGTATAGCTGAATGAATTTTCAGGGACTGGGACTTTAAGGCCATTGCCTAATGTCCAATTTCCATTTTCCACGACAAGGTTGTTTTCTCTAGGCTCATACTCTGGTTGCTCTCGGTATTTGAGAAGCTTGTCCCAGTTATTTGTCGTGAATTCTTCATTACGCGCCAAAATCACCAAACCATGCTCTGTCGCACCATTTCCCACGATAATACTTGTACACATAATTATTTCTCGCTTGTTTTAGTTTATATCTTATGCTGTTGAATAAAATTTATATAGGTCATATAAAAATCTAAGTAAATACGGTTTACACCCATTACGCTTTCCGACACTCACCCTATGAAGCCAGAGTGAGGCGGATACAGTCTGATGCCGTCGCTATAAAGGATGCCTTGTATGCCTTCGCCGTACAAATCGACCAGTTGATAATCGGGGGGCAGGTTCAAGCCCGGCAAGGGCTGGCCATTTTCGGACAATAGGGGCTTGAAGGGTTGCTGTTCGGGTTTAAATGCGGTGTAGGTGAATTCCAAGGGCGGCAGGCTTTGGCTTTGATACTTTCCGTTTTCATAGCGATAGCCGATGGATTCCACTGATTGCAATTGGGTCAGGACGGGCAATTCGTGATAGTGGAAGCGGGTCGCATGGACGAGGACGGGGTCCGGGCCGAGTTCCGCAAAGCGATGGAACATCAAAATGTGGCGGCACAGCCGGTGGGTGCGAATCTCGAAGCCGGCATGGTAAGTGGAGAAGGGGTCTTTCCGGTTGGCCCATGGCTTTTTCATTTCATAGGGGTTGGACTTTTCCACGTCGAGGTCGTGTTCGCCATAATCAAACACAACTTCAAACAGCCATTCGCTACCGTTGCCTTTCGCTTCCGCGTAAGGTGTGGTGTTGCCGTAGCAAATCCGCTTGATGTACTTCTGCGCCGTCTGGACCTGCTTAAGCTCATAAACGGCTTGCCCTGTCCCTGCACCGTCCTTCGCCTTGTATTCATAAACGACGCGGTTGCCCTTGGCGTCGAACATTTCCGTCAACAGCCACTGGCACACATGGCCGGGGTTGTCCGGGTCCGCAATGCGGCTGCCCGCCGATTGGCCGAAGAGGCTGGTGACATTGTCTTTGCTGACGACCCGACAATCGGAGTCGCCGGTCTTGGCGTCCTTCCAGTGTTCGATGTGGGCGAACAGCCCTTCCAGGCGCTGGCGGTAACTGGCGACCATGTAGGTTTCGCCTAAGAGTTTCCCGTCCGATGTGCCGCCGTCGATGGGGATCAAATCCTCCGCGTTGGACAGCAAGAAAACATCGGTGTCGCCGCCGAGGTATCGGGGGATGCCCGTCGCGGTTTTGCGCGAGACATTGGGGATCGGCAAGCCGAACCCGATGCCAAAAACCCCGTTGCCGGAACCGGAACTATACTCGATACCAAAGCCAAGCTCGAACCCCCGGCTGGGCGAGACGGGGATGGGGATTGAAAGCCCCGCCGTCCCGGTGAACTCATTGGGTTGGAAGCTTTCGCCCAAGCCACGGATCGCCCCGCCTCCCTTGGGTGAGGATAGTTGGGGTTTGGTACTTTCTTTACCTAGCTTCAATTATCCCTCCCTTGGGATTGGCTGATAATCCGATTGCCGCTGGAATGCGGCAGTTTGTTGGCAGAGCTTAAGCAGCAAGGCAAAGAACGCAGGGTTGCGGCGAAGCAATGGGCGTTCTCTCGCAAGCTCACATCATGCACGGGGGCTGACTCAATGACTGCGCCAACGGCTACAGATGTGGGTGGCAGGCAATGAACCCGCCAGTTGTCAAGTTTGGGTTGGCAGTCTGTTCCATGCTGCCTTGCGCTTCCAATGTGCCGATTGTCAAATGGCCTAGTTAGCTTTTTTTCATCTGGCCTGACTGGTGAGGCAACTGGTCATTATTATATCTTGAGTAATATACTAGGTTAATGAATATATTGTACTTCTTTTCTTTTAAACTCAATTTTAAAGAAAAATTTATTGCTCAACTATCAAAAATAGCCATGTTTTATGAAAATATTTATTTTGTTTTAATCAACAATTCTACCCATCAAAGTTTCGGCGCGATTAACCATTAAGTAGTCAGTCATAAATATTTTGGTATAAGATCGTTTCATTTTGTGCGCCATGCCCCGCCTAAGATTCGTCAATTGATTCACCGAGGAAGCCAAACAGCAACTCGAAGCCATCTACCACGACCACACAAATGGCGCAAAATCAAACACGGCTGGCTGCCCTTGTACTGTTACACCAGCTACGCCTACCTGAAAAAGGCCGTCGTGGAAATCTTGGGGGACTTTGGCTGCAAATTCCAGATTTCTTGTGTGTGACTACTTAATTGTCAAAGGGAGAAGTTTTCCCCCAGATAAACCTTCCGAACTTCCTGATTGGCGACGATTTCCTCTGAATCACCTTCCGCAATCACCTTGCCT
>CAIYXP010000392.1 GCA_903930145.1 uncultured Methylococcaceae bacterium | reverse complement strand
GCTATGATTTCAGTCATGGTCAGATTGGGATCGGATGCCGGACGTTGTGGTAAACCCCGGTATTCTACCTTTTCTGACCACCCATCCTTGCCCCGAACCTTAAAAATCACTCATGCTGATTGGCGAAGGTATTGGGCTAAAGTTCGCTATTCCTTAGCCAATTTAGCCAGATTAGCCATAGCCAGTAGTGAAAGATTAACTTCTATCCTTCCTTTAGCCACTTTAGCCAGATTAGCCGTTACAAGTCCCTTTCCACGGCTACCTTATTGACGACATAAACAGGCCGTTTGGTGTTGTCTGACTCGTATCGCTCAAAAATTAAGCGGTGTTCGATCAAGGTTTCCAGAATGGTTGCCAATTCCTTTGCCTTCGGCCTTGGCCTAGCGCTGCGCTGTTGGAAGTCTTGAGAGGTGAAAGCCTTGTTACGGCCCTCATTGACTTCTTTTTTCAGCCATTTCCATAATCGCCGCGCCGCCTCTTTTTCCGTGCCATCATCGGCAAAGCGTTGGGTCGCGGTGGCGTGTGCCAAGTAATACTGGCCTAAACGCTCGGCCTGATACCACGTTTCGGCATCCAAGGCCGATTCGTTCTCCGTCAGCACTTCGGGCTTTTTCAACAGGTGCAGCACCAAGGCAAGTTTGGTGGTTTGAGTGCAAAACTTGCTGGTGATGTCAGCCACGTCGTCCAGTTCCCCGCCTTCCTTCATTCGGATTTCATAATCATTATGAAACCATCGTCGAGCCTCTTTCGCCTCGCCTTGCAAGGTAACAAGGTGAGGATTTTGCACCTTGGCGTTAAGTAGAAATTTCAGTGCATTTTCATAACCGGCTAATTCGGCATCTTGCAGCCCCGCCTCGTTTTCCTCCTCAAGCCGAGTGCCGACCAATGACGGCAACCAAACCGGGAAAATTCGCCCAATTGCCCCACTGATGCGTAAACTTGGGTTGCTGGCAAGCTGCAAATGCTTGTCCTGTTGAATCATTATGCAGACATTCAGACAAGGGCTTAGAATTTCCCGCCGCTCTTCGCCCCCGGAATCCGCACTGCCGATGCGGTCACGGGTAATCGTGTCGCCGCTGATACCGGCCAAGATCATGCCGTCGCCGGTGCGCCCATCGCCCGAATGCTTGCCCAAGATCACGTCATAGACGGTTCGGCCTTCGCCGCTCTGAATGGCGAACTCGCCGCCGCTCTCGTCCATCATGCGATACAGCATAGGCTCGGTGAAATCGCTGGTGAACCGCCGCAACGGTCTTGGTGGCGGCACATGCTCCCGTGTTAGCAGCGTCATTTCATCCATCAATCGCCGCCGTTCTTCCGGTGAGGTGGCGTTCTCGGCATCCTTTGCCAGCTTGTTACGCCGCCCCGCAATCACACGCTTGCTTTGCTCATGCAATGCCTTGGCTTCTTGATATTCGGTTTGTCCGCCGTCAATGAACTCAGTAAATGGACGCTGCAATAGCTTGAATGGCGGGCTTTTGCGCTCGCCGGATTTGGCAATCAGGCTGAAAAACAAAGCGGGCCAGTGATACAAGCCCGGTCGCTCGGCAATCCTAGCCTTCTTGCCTATTGCGGTGGCCGCCATCGAAAGGGAAATAGTCGCTCCTGATTCAATGGGGACTTTGCAAAACCGGGCAATCTCCTTGGCTGCGGATTGCAGGATAGGGGGCAGTGCGTCAATGGGGAATTCTGGCAAATCCGCAAGCGGGTTGGGAGTCAAGGAGATGGGTTCCCTTGGATCGTTGGCTACTGCTTGCGGTTTGAAGTTCATAAGCCCGTCGCGCCCGGTTTCTTGCGTCTGTTGCGGCTTGACATTGCTTATTGATTTTACCGAATCGCCCACGGGTGTTGCCGTGTCGATAAAATCTTTGATAATGCCGTCTGTATCCGTCATACCGCCTCCCGCAACATTGCAGCAAAATCATTGAAATCCGTGCCTTCAATAGGTGGCACTGCAACAAAGCCGTTAACCAAATTTGCCGCCTGTTCGCCAAACTTAATCCCTGTTCGATACCCTTGATTGTTAAGCCTATCGTAATCACAACAAACGATTATCGGGTTTTCAGGATAATATTTTCGGATGATTTGAGCCACTACCGGCAAGTTCCCCGCATCGAATGCGATATAGGTTCTATAGCCAGTTTCTTGGGTAATGCTTGCCCCGGTTGAAAACCCCTCGGCAAGGCAAAGCCTATCCGTTTTGGCCTTTGGCTTTGGGCCTGTCCAAAACAATAACCCGCGCTTGCGGCCTTTGGATAGAAAATCCTTATCCCGGCCTAGTAATGGATGCGGTTCTGGGAAAATCGCTTGAAGATTCCAGAGTTTTCCGAATTCATCGAACAGGGGAACGAGCAAAGGGTTTTCAATAATGAGATTGTCCCATTCCCCGGTTTCGATTTGTATTCGTTTGATCCATCGCTCGGCTTGCCGGATACCATTCGGCAATACTTTTTTTCGTGCCAGATAAGGGTGCGTTTCCGGTGCTGGTGGGGCAGTATGCCAAAGCCTAGACGCAATCGCCGCCGTCTTCTCATATTGCGCTTGCTCTTGCGCGGCCCGATCCTGCCTGATTTGGGCTTGACGTTGCGCCCATTGCCGCCGTTGTTCTGGGGTGAGGGTTTCGCGGCATTCGGGAAACCAAGTGCCGGAAAACCCACGCTTCAAGTCACAATAATGGACATTTTGCGGACTATCCAGATTGACGACATATCTAAACGGCTTGCGCGTTTTGCGGTCTTCGCTGGTGCTTAAATAATGGAATTTACCGTCTGGTTTCCACTCGCCGATTAACTCAAGCCCGTATTGTTGGACAATATGCGCCTTGAACGCTTCAAAATTCATAGTTCAAGCTCTCCCTTTTCAATCCGCTCGATCAGCTTTGCTATGTCGGCACAGCGCCATAGCGCCATATTGTTCAAATGAACGGGAGACGGAAATATCCCGTCCCGTATACCTTTATACCAACACGATTTTTTCACAGGGATAATGGGGGGTATCGGTTTTGGTTTGGCGTGTGGGTTGCCTAAGATTTGTGTGAGGCGGAAATAGCCGTATTTCGGGATTTGTGGTTTTTCGTAATCTGCGCACATGCTCACTTCTCCCCGGTGTGGAGCCGAGTGCGACTTTCGATAAAGTCCCTAAGATCGCCAGCACGGTAGCGGACATTGCGCCCAATTTTTACAAAGGGCAGCGCATAGCGCCCGGTAGAGCGCCAAACTGGAAGTGTTTTTGCGCTAATGCCTAGCAGTTCCGCCGTCTGCGCATCGTCAAGTAGAAACGATGCCGCAAGCGTGGATAGGTCGAGGGGTGGTTTTTGAATCTTTGCGTTTGACATGATTAAGCCTTGTGAAAAAAAAACAACGCCTAATATTCAATAGCAAGTTTGGCGGGGTGTAACCGCAATTGCGGAAAAACTTACCGCAATTGCGGTAAGCTTCAACTAGAATCCAACGATTTCTTAGCCTCAGAAAACTTCTCTTCGAGAGTGCGTTTCTTCAATCCTTGCTTGTTTGGATAGTCAACCCCAAATTTCTGGATAATATCCGTTTCCCTCCATTTTGGTTGCCCTGTCGTGAGTTTTTCATTGCACAACAGTTTAAGCAGTCCGCCGATTATGTTCAGATAAGTAGTTTCTTCCTTTACAGAAATGGGCTTTTCAGTTTTCTGATCGCAAGTTGATTGGTTAGCCTCAAGCTCGGCAACCCTCGCATGTAAAGCATCACGTTCTTCCTTCAAGATTTTTGCTGTGTTCGCAATTTGATTAAAGTGCTTATCAAGTAAAGCGCTGGTTTCCCCCAACCCAGCAAATTCCTTCGCTTTGTTTTCAAGCAAAACGTATAACTCATCAGAGTACATTTTTTGTTTTTCATATCTGTCCCGCCAATCAATATTAGTTGGACAGCGCCTTTCGACTAGGGCAGATAGATCAGGCGGAATATATATCTCCTTCTGCTTGGCCCATATCAGAAACTCACCCGGATTGACGGGATTGGAAAGCCGCTCATCATTTACCGTCCGTTGCACTAATTCCCACAAGTTTGCGTATTTTACAAGGCATGGGGAAACAGGGAGTGTTGCTTTGCATTGTTCGATACGCTTCCAAGAAACAACCTTTGGATTCTTTTCAAGGATAAGGGCTATCGCTTCGTCAAGCATCCACTTATCTAATTTTGTGTAGAAATCAAAGACAGCAAAATCCGCTGTTGCAGATGGGTGATTAAGGAAATCACTACTCGATTCATTTTCAGGCATAACCCACCTTCAAGGGCCATTTCCTTCAAAAAAGGAGCCGCGCCAACTGGTTGAAGGTTTCCAGCTTTCCCCCGCTAAAGGTAGGCGCGACAATTCGATTTACAGAATGATTTTTTGCCTTTCCATTTCCAATAAAATTTTTCGCTCCGATAATTCCCGCATCAGCTCCATCGCTAAGTCCCCTAGCGGATCGCCGCCCAAATCTTCGGTTTCCTCCACGGTTTTCCTGAGTTGGAATATCTCGGTTTGTTCTTGTGCTTCCAATTCCTGACGCGCCTCGTTCAAGCGGCGGCGGAGTTGTGCGATACGGCGGATAGTTTTCACCAACCGGGCAGCAACGTCTTCCCCGGTGATTGCTTCGGGATCTTGACCGAATTCGATTATCAACTTTTCAATGGCATGTTGGTCGCCAGTTTTATAGGCTATGTTGACTTGCGCCATCAACTTGTTGCGACGATCCCGTTCCTTTTCCGTGGTAGCACGGTCGGGGTGCATCAATTTGGCGGCTTGGCGGTAGGCTTGTTTCAGTTCAGGGGTGATAATGGGCGGCGGCGCGGGCTGTTTTTCCGATAACCCCGCTTCTTCGGCGGACTCCTTGGCCTTTTGCTCTGCCGCTTCTGCTTGGGCTTTGGCGGTTTCATCCTCCGGGGTCAGTCCAGCACGTACCCGTTCAATTTGCGCGTCCATTGCGTCAATTTCCGCATACAACCGCCCCACCGTTTGGTAATAGCGGTATTGAAAACGCGCTGTTTCCGCCTTGTTGGTTTCCAAGGCCAATTCAGCCGAAGCGACTTGTTCTTCAAGTTCTGCTTGTTCGGCTTCCAGTCGGTTTAATTCTTGTTCTTCGGGAAGCATCATTCAGCTCTGGATAAGTTAGTCATCAAATAGAGAAAGCTGGCGTTCATCATGTTTTGGTTGCTTTTTCTTGCGTGTCTTTTCTTTCTTGCTTGCCAGTGCCTGAGTAAATAAATCGTGCTGACTGGCAACTCTTTTTTCCAGCAACAAGTTCAAGTTGTTTTGAGCACGGGCATGTCCCTGTTCGGCTGATTT
>CAIYXP010000391.1 GCA_903930145.1 uncultured Methylococcaceae bacterium | reverse complement strand
GTAGATATTCATCCCGCCCCCTCCGGTGATCACCCAGTGATTCTGCCTCTTGCAAAGGAAAGAATCGAGATATAATGTCGGGCAACAGCTTTATCGTAGCCCGACATTTTCACTCACATAAACCACGAGAATTAACGCGCATAGCAAGACATGAGAATTTATGCGGATACATCAGTTTTTGGCGGGGTGTTTGATGCAGAGTTCGCCGAAGCGACTAAGAAATTTTTTTCTGAAATAGATGCTGGACGATTTAAGATTGTCACATCTGCAATTGACGAGGCAGAAATAGAGCCAGCGCCGCAGAAGATTCGTGATTTTTTCGCCCAATACAAAGCAATTGCTGAAATCACTCAAGTTGGTAAAGAAATGCTTTTGCTTCAGCAGCAATATATCAACACAGGTATCGTTACTCCAAAATCTGCCGAAGATGCTTTGCATGTCGCAATTGCAGCAGTAACGCAGTGCAACCTTATAGTAAGCTGGAATTTCAAACATATCGTGCATTTCGACAAAATTCCAAAATATAATGCGGTGAACACACTTAACGGCTACGCTCAAATTGGCATTTATTCTCCATTGGAGGTTATCAGTTATGACAACGATGATTCGTGAACCTGAATGCGTCATGCTAAAACGGCGTGGCGCTGAACATGTTGCAAAGTTAATAGCAGGTATGTCCTTACAAGAGCAATTGGAGTTTTGGCGAAAACGTACTCAAGATATGTTGGCTCGCCAAGAAAAATCTCTTCAACACAAAGCTGCTGCCTAACCCGCCGTTCCAGCCGACCCGGGTAGACGTTTGGCGTGTTCATTCTGGCCCCTTCCGCGCGGACGGCTGAACGGGGTCGTTAGGCATCCGAAATCATGCCCTTTTCTCCGCTTGCGAAAAAAGGTATCGTAATTCGTGACCGCAGAGTTTTCCGCCAGCGCCGGACGGGGTTCTCCGGCGGTCTTGGTCTGTTTAGGGCGAGGCCTATTGCTGGCTTCCCCGTTTCCCTAACCGGGGGATATTCCGGCCGGCCCCTCCGGGATTTTCACGGCGGGTACCAATACAAAGTTAGTTAGGAAATACATCATGACGATAGCAATACTTGGTTGGGGTTCGCTGCTATGGGATGCTAATGATGCGTTCGACAATCATCACGGCCAATGGTACTTTGATGGCCCAACGTTACCGCTTGAGTTTTCTCGTGTCTCCGAGACTCGAAAAGGGGCGCTCACACTTGTCATTGATGCAGCTAACGGAGCGGAATGCACAGTGGCCTATACCTTAAGTAATCGCCGCGAGTTGTCAGATGCAGCATCAGACCTTCGCTGCCGCGAGGGGACAACACTCAAAAACATCGCCGCATATACAGTTTCCCAACTCAATCATGATGCCAAAAATAACCCATTGTTGGCCACGATCTTGACCTGGGCAACAAATAAGAAGCTAGACTCTGTTGTCTGGACAGCATTGCAAAGTAACTTCGCCGATAAAAGCAAATATGAGCGCCCTTTCTCAATCCAAAGTGCCGTTGAGCACATACAGGCACTCGAACCGGAAGGTAAAGCAAAGGCAGCAGAGTATGTATGGCGCGCCCCCGCGTTCATTCAAACGCCTCTCAAAACACAGCTAGAGCGGGAGCCGTGGTTTGCTGCGGACTAACAACCCCTATGGAAAGAACGGGGCAGGTCTTGCATTAACACATCCGGGCCAACGCGGTAAGGCGCATTCGTGTTATGCAAGGGCGCGAGAGAGTATTGCGCCTATGTGGGCTACTCGGTTTGGAATATTTATGAGAAAAAATGCTGTCCTATTTTTATTAATCATCGCGTTAACTACCCTATGTGTAGGCAGCTTCGCGGATGAAAGCAACGCCATTTTGGAAGCCGCACACAATAAACAACCGGGGTTTATTAAGGATTTGCGCTCCTTAGTAAATATTGATTCCGGCACTGGCTATGAACTGGGTTTGGCAAAGGTGGAAGCTTTTCTGGTAAAGCGGCTTAAATCGTTTGGCGCTAAAGTTGAAACGTTTGATTCGCCGCCAGCAAAAGGAAAAACCGTCGTAGGAACTTTGCACGGTCATGGCACGGTAAACCTTATGTTGATGATCCACTACGATACGGTATTTGAGCCTGGAGAAGCCCGCAAACGTCCGTTTCGAGTTGAAGGCCAAAAGGCATTGGGACCGGGGGTCGCAGATGCCAAGGGCGGCGCGTTGATTATCCTATATGCTTTAGATATATTGAAAAGACGCGGGTTTAATGATTATCAGACGTTGACTGTGTTGTTCAATCCAGACGAAGAAAAAAGCTCACTAGGTTCACGTGCGATTATCAAGGACTTCTCATCCCGGCAGGATGTGGTGCTGATTTACGAGCCACCCGAAGCCGATCAGGTCACTGTCGCTACCAATGGCATTGCTTGGGTTCACTTGGATGTCACAGGCTTGGCTTCACATGCAGGTTCAGCGCCGGAAAAAGGGCACAACGCAGCACTTGAGCTATCGCATCAAATACTCCAACTGAAAGATTTGGGAGATACTAAAAAAGGCACCACGGTCAATTGGACCACCCTGCAAGCTGGCAATATAGAGCATACCAATATAATCCCCGATCAAGCTAGCGCAGTTGCCGATATGCGAATGTCCGATTTGACTGAACTGGATCGCGTCCAGAAAGATGCCACTAGAATCATCCAGAACAGACTTATCACCGGCACCGAAACACGTTTGACCGTTGAAAGCCGCAGGCCCCCCTTCGGAAAAAATCCTGCCACTGATAATCTAGCTTCCCTAGCGAATCAAATTTATGCAGAGCTTGGCAAGGCTATCAAACCCGTCGCCATGCGTTATGGAACGGATGCCGGCTTTGCCTATAACCCCAACAGCGACAAGCCAACAGTATTAGACGGCATGGGTATTGTTGGCAACCGCATACATTCATCCGATGAATGGGCTGATTTGGACAGCGTCCCATCAAGAATTTATCTAACCGTGCGGATGCTCGAAACTTTATCGCAAGACCGTAAAAGGCGCAATAGTGGCTTGCCGCGTATTGCTCCGAATGGTTAAAAATCGCAAAATGCCATCAACAACCAAGCGGACCCGCTTCAACGTTTGGCGTTTTCATTCCGGCTTCTCCCGCGCGGTCGGATGAACGGAGGCATTTGACATCAATCCTACACCTTGGTTCATCGTTTTCCATCGCGATTTTCTGCCTTGTCTCGGAACGCCCATCGGAAACTTTACTCACTGCCTACCCCCTATTAAAAATAGGATTTTCCTAAAAAAGTTAAGTTCCTCTCATGAAAACAATAGTTTTTCTTGCTGTCACTTTACTTGCGCAGATTGCAGTGACTGCGAATCAAATCTCTTCTCAGGAGGCAGTTATTCATATTGGGGAACGGGGCATTTATCCAATTTACTGGGCAACATTACCGATCATTGATATTGTTGCCCTGAACGCGGATAATGGTAATGGGTTGTGTCAAGGAATAAAGCTTGACGAGAGTAGTTCCAAGCTCTTGCATGCGGCAGGATTCGGCATTCGGCGCAATACGCTGTGGAGCCACTATTGCGTGCGTGGACTGATTGACTGGGGATAATCACCAATGATATTAAAGCGACAATCAAACTGGATTAGTTCGACCATTATAATAACAGCACTGATATTAAGCACTAATGCACAAGCCAGTTCCGATTTTCAAATATGGGTTCCAGTAAATATTAATGCACAATTGACAGAGCAATTACGCGGGTTTTTAGAACTCCAACCACGAATGGGCGATGACGCATCAAATCTTACCACTGCAATAGTTAGACCCGCTCTTGGCTGGGCGCTTAATAAGCAGGCCACGCTATGGGTTGGCTATTTAATGCAGGCCGATTCTGTTACATCGGATTCCGATACTTATGTAATCGAAAATCGTGCATGGCAAGGATTTACGTGGAAAGATACCGCTAATGAAAAGCAATTAATATGGGAAGTTCGTAACAGGCTGGAGGAACGTTTTTTAGCTCAGAATGCTGACCCCAGTATCCGCTGGCGAACCCGTTTTCGGATAGAGCAATTAATTCCTGGCTGGTCATCCTGGTCTGTCATTGCCTCGGAAGAAATATTCGTGACTCTAAACGACAATGCTAACAATGCCAATCTACAAGCTGGGGCGCAACAAAATCGGTTATACATCGGTGTCGGTTATCGATTTGCTCCTGAGTTTCAAGTGGAAACCGGCTATTTATACCAACATGTATGGAGAAATCCACCTTCGGTTGATCAAAACAATAATGTATGGATGACAAATCTAAATTTGAATTTCTAAACGATAAGGAAGCTACTCGTGAACCTATCATCTGATGCTAAAGAGCTCCGCCGCTCGATTCGCCCACTGGACTCCGCGAAAAGAACGGGGTCAGGTCTTGTCTTTTGCTTTTGAATAATGCGGTTAGGCGCAATAGCGGTACTCCGCTTATTGCTCCGAATGGGAAAAAAAGGGATATATAAGGATGCGCTGAGAGACGAAGCGCATCATTCGCGTTACTCAATTGATGCGCCTCCTTCGTCGGCACATCCTATGCCATCTAACGCTAAAGGCGCAAGTGCCACCCCGTCTTTGCTTAAGCTGCCTTCCCTTCGCCTATCTCCTAGCAGTGGCCTTGTGTATAGCTGGAGCACCCGGCGGGTTAGCAAGTTGAAAAAGTTGTGCTATGGTTTTGGGCGGCTGTTTGGAAACGGTGGGTTTCTGGAAGCCGTGTCAGCCCTTCTAAGAATTTTCAACAAACTATTTGATTTTGTTAAAGTTAAGAGTTGATATATTAAGTAGCTTATGGGGGTGTTCGGTAGGTGAAGTTGCTTACCCCAAGAACAGCGGCGCAGACGTATAAAGGAACTAACTGAGCGCTCCATCCAACCGCGCAACGCCGACGGCTGGGCTTAGATTGCTTTGCGTGGTTCGTGTTAAATTTATTTGAACAGAGCATTATTAAGGAAAAAATAATGTACAAATCTATTCAAATTTTTTTGCTCGCCGCCACCCTATTTTTGGGCTTAGTAACAGCAGCGAACGCTGTTACGCTATCTTTGATTGCAGATCAGGGTACTTTATAGCCTAGGTGACACACTGTTTCTATCGGCTGAAATCAGTCCCACAGATGATGCCAATCTGCCTAGTGACATATATGTTGCTGTTGTTTCACCAGACGGCTCTGTGTATACGCTTGACAAAAGCCTTGTTTGGAAAAGTACATTTGAGCCGATACTTGCCTCATTTCCAATCAGTCAAGTACTAGCTAATAATTTCTATTCCTTACAACTGCCCTTCAATATGGCTCCTGGAAAATATGACTTTTATCTTGTTGCCGTACCTGTTAATGCCAACCCTACAAATGATACAGCGTGGCTGGCATCCTCAATGTATTCGGTTAATATTCTGAATAAATCCAAGTTTCCTCCTGCCACTTGTTTATCGGCAATTGCAGGCTCATCCCAGTCCAATAAAGCCATAAATCTTGGATGTAATAGTTATTTGAGACAAACAATTAATGGAGTAATTAAAGTTGCCAGCGCATTGTATGTTAGAGGAATAGCTACCTGTACAGTCCAAAACAATAATGGTAACCCTATCATAGATGAGCATCAGGGCTATTGCTCAGCCGTAAGTGGTGATGTGAGTGCATCGGTTACCCCCAATTAAAAGTCGGGCAGATTGATTAGCAGGGTAGTAGGTGCAGGGCAAACGTGCCCTTACTGGAACCAACCACAACGCGGCGCAATAACGGTACTCCACATATTGCGCAGTATGGAAAAAGAGCAAACCTCGGAATCTTTTCTGTGACCTCCCTCCTAAACCGCTTTCCTAGCCGGGTAAAACGAAGACTCAACCCCTGAAAACACTGGCAAATAAAATAATATTTGCCCAGCATTTACTAGGGCTAATCCAGCAATTTAGGCATCATGTATGCGGAGGGAAATTTGCAATTTACTTCGAGGTATTTTTTTATTGCTGCGAGCATCAAAAAAACTCTTTTGCATTCACTGCTTTTGTGTGAAACTAAGTTGTCCGTAATTGAGAACCATTCGCATAATGCGTATCGTCAATACGGGTATAAAGTCTAGGTCTTTTTTCTTTTGAATATGCAGTGAGGGGTTTATGGTCAAGCAATTATTGATGTTGTCGCTGTTAGTGTTTCTTGCGTCCGGTGAGGCTCAAGCCAAGTTGACGATATACACAGCAGTCTTGAATGGGGCAAATGAAGTACCACCGAATACTTCCACAGGCATCGGCTCCGCAACTGTAAAATACGACGATACACTTCACACCCTGCAAGTGGGCGTGACTTTTTCGGGGCTAGTGAGCAATACCACGAATGCCCATATCCATTGCTGCACAGCCGTCGCTAACAGCGGCACTGTTGGAGTGGCGACCCAAACCCCGACGTTTACACTTTTTCCGTCAGGTGTCAAAGCTGGAACCTATGATAACACTTTCAATTTGACCTTGGCTTCGAGTTGGAACGCCTCGTTTATCACCGCCAAAGGTGGTACTGTCGCATTGGCCGAGACGGCGTTTGCCGAAGGATTGGCGACGGGCAAGGCTTATTTCAACCTTCACTCGACTCAATATCCAGGAGGCGAGATTCGCGGCTTTCTGGCCCCCGTTCCTGAGCCCGGAGAATGGGCCATGATGCTGCTGGGCTTCGGCTTAGTTGGCTATCAGATTAAACGCAAGCAAAGAACGCGGTAAGGCGCAAAAAAGGGCGCAATAGCGGCTTCGCCGCGTATTGCGCCTCATGGGAAAATTGAAAAATTCGTCGGAATACGCCAAACCGCTATTCCTCCCAAGTTTTGAGATATAATTACAAGCTGCAAGTGTTTCTGCGATAAAAAATGATTACAATTGGATCGAATCATCGCTTCAAAGCGATGGTTATGAGGAAATGAAATGAATGATTATAAGAAATTGATGATTGGATTTTTGACAGCATTACTCGTTATTATCCCTATTGCTGGTAACACCCAAGAATACACAGAAGTGACCCAGGTATTCAAGGTTGGCCCTGCTTATGATGGCCTTAAAGGAACATGGTATCTGCGACTACCTCAGGGCTTTCGTTATTGTTCCTATACAACTCAGAGGGAAAGTGCGAATCCTGACCAAGATAGCTTTTATATAACACCTGTCATTGATGGCATTAATATCAATTTTGACGTTCCTTATCTTGGGTGTAAGGGGTTCTGTCCGTCTGGACGTGGGGAACGGTCGTGGCTTCATCTGCAAGTAACGGTTCGTGGCGTTAAAGGGGGAGATTGTTAGCGGCGAAGGTTCGGGAAGGCGGCATCTGGCAAAACAACAAAAACCATAGCATAACACATTCCAGTCCACGCACTCCGCTTCAAATACAATTGATTGGACAACTTAATCATGCAAGAACAACAAATTGTATCCATAGTCAACCAACAGCGGGAGTTCTTCAATAGCGGAGTTACCCGCGCCTATCAATATCGTGTTGAATGTTTGAACAAACTCAAAGTTGTTTTCAAACGCTATGAACAGGAATTGAACGCTGCCTTGAAGCAAGATTTGGGCAAGTCAGAATTTGAAGCTTTTTTTGCCGAAACGGGTTTTTGTCAACATGAGATAACCGAAACGCTCAAAAAGCTAAAAGGCTGGATGAAACCCAAACGCACTTGGACAGGCTTGCTTAGCCAGCCGGGAACCAGCCGGATTTATTATTCGCCGCTGGGGGTCAATCTGATTATTGCACCCTATAACTACCCGGTTAATTTGTCCTTTTCACCCTTAATTGCCGCGATAGCCGCCGGTAACACCGTAGTTTTGAAAACCTCCGAGATGACCCCCGCTTGCAGCACGGTCATTCAAAAAATGTTGGAAGAAAACTTCGATCCGCGTCACATCGCTTATATTCCGGGTGAAATTCCCGAAACAACCTTACTGTTGCAACAAAAGTTCGATCATATTTTCTTTACCGGCAGTCCCCGTGTCGGCAGCATCGTCATGGCTGCGGCCGCAAAAAACCTGACGCCAGTGACCTTGGAATTGGGCGGTAAGAGTCCTTGTATTGTGCATCATGATGCGAACCTCGATTTGGCGGTCAAACGGATTTGCAATGGCAAATTCATGAATGCCGGACAAACCTGCATTGCCCCGGATTATGTGCTGGTGCATAGGGATGTCAAGGAAGCCTTCCTGCAAAACATGGCGCAACGCATCCGCGACTGTTACGGTGACGACCCGGAGCAAAGCCCGGATTTTGGCCGTATCATCAGTGCCAACCATTTTTCCCGTATTGCGGCGATGATAAACTTGGAGAAAGTGGTTGTCGGCGGACAGACCAATGCCGAAACGAATTTTATTGCACCCACTGTGTTGCGCGACTGTCAGTTGGATGACAAGGCCATGCAGGAAGAAATTTTTGGGCCTGTTTTACCCGTGCTGGATTACAGTGATTTTGACGAAGTTTATCAGGTTGTCTCCAAACTGCCCCAACATCCTTTAGCTTGTTATATTTATTCTTCCAGTGATGCCGTACAGCAGGAATTAATTGCCAATATTCAATTTGGTGGAGGTTGTATCAATAACTGTATCATGCATGTCGGTAATTCCTATTTGCCGTTTGGGGGTGTTGGTGAAAGTGGCATTGGCAGTTACCACGGAATTCACGGCTTTGAACGATTCTCGCATAAAAAAAGCATTTTGAAATCGGCGACATGGATCGATTTTCCATTAATGTATGCGCCTTATAAAGACAAAATTAAATTTTTGCGCTGGATTTTGAAATAGCTTTGTTCCGCTTTACAGGTTTTGTAAATGCCCGTATGATACAGGGCCGGATACTCTTATATTAGCCGGAACCCTGAAAATGTTGTATTCCAACTCTCTAACGATCCGTTGAAATGCATCTAAATTTTGCAGGGATGCTGGGGAAAATCAAAAACCCACAGCACTTAAACCAGTTTAACAACACATGAGGTTTTTATGAGCGTTTTGATCGTAATTGGTTACGAAGACCAGTTTAAAGCAGAAGAAGTACGACTGAAAGTTATGAAATTGCAGCGCGACTATCTGATCGACCTGGAAGACGCAGTGGTTGCCGTCAAAGACAGCAAGGGGAAAGTCAAGCTTAACCAAATCTACCATTTGACCCAGGCGGGTGCCGCGAGCGGTGGTTTGTGGGGTGCGTTGATAGGTATGCTATTCCTCAACCCGCTACTCGGCGTGGTGATTGGCGCTGGTGCGGGCGCCCTTTCTGGCTCCTTGTCGGATGTAGGGATTAACGATAACTTCATGAAGGAAATTGCGGCGGCGTTCCAACCCGGTACTTCCGCGCTGTTCATCTTGGCCCGTCAAGCCACGCCTGACAAGGTTCTGGAAGAACTGAAAGGGTCAGGCGGCAAGATTATCCAAACCTCGCTGTCCCAAGAGGGTGAGGCCAAGCTGCAAGCCGCGCTTGACGCACAACCAGAAGCGGCCCAAGCCAAAACAGAGTAGTTTTACAAAAGTAGTATCCTTGATGGATGGGCGCTTCGAAGATGCACCCATCCACATCAGTGTTGCCATTGCGATGGCATGTCGAAGACACCCGTTTGAATCTCCCTTTAGCTTGACGAGTTTACGTCATCAGCAAGTCATTCAGCCACAAGGGTTTTATTTGGATACCCGATTGGCAAGCAGATTCTGTTCACACCACTGCAAGGCATGGTCGATGTCTTCGCAGTCGAGCAGGGGCGAATTAGCCGTCACCTCAATCCTTTGCTTGATGCGCTTTGCAAATTCATGTTTTTGACAAAAACCCGTTATGAGGACTTGTTTTGAGAGTTCGAATAGCGAATGGATGAAATCGGTGATTAGGGTTAAAGCACGTTCATCGATTTCCCCTACCCGAGTAAAGTCCATGATGAGGAAATCAGCATTCTCAATTGCACGCATGGACTCATGAATTACGATTTCGGCTGAATTGAAAGCGAAATCCCCCTGTATTTCCAAGACGATGACTTTTTGGCCCCATTCGGAGAGTATCCGAATTTGTTCGGGTTCGTAAATCCGTTTGGAGGGAAATTGCGCGGCATCGTAACGGGCATGGATGACAGATGAAGCCGTAGCCCGGCCGATGTGAAACATGTGCAGTCCGAAGTCGGCAGAAAGTTTCTTGCAGACCGCTATGCCACGCACACTATTGCCGCGCTCGTCGAGTCGGGGCGAAAACACGGCCAACCCAAACTGGCCTGGCAGTACCGCTACAATCCCCCCTCCCACGCCGCTCTTGGCAGGCATTCCGACTTCATAAATCCAAGCACCGGAATAATCGTACATGCCGCAAGAACTCATAACGCTTAATACGGCTGGAACGTAGCGGTCTTGCAAAGCGCGGACGCCGGTTAACGGATTGAACCCGTTGTTGGCGAGGGTCGCCCCGATCATCGCCAAGTCTTCGCAGGTGACGAGTAAGGAGCATTGCTTGAAATAGACATCAAGCACGTCGTCGGTGTCCTTCTCGATAATATTGGAATTGCGTAACAAATAGGCAATGGCGCGATTTCGATGACCCGTGGACTTTTCCGAGCGGTAAACATCCTCGTCAATGACGACCGGATGCCCTAGGTATTTTTCGTAGCAGTCGAGCATGTGACTCAATTTTGCTACGGGTGTGTTGCCCTCAATCAAGGCTACCGTCGCAATCGCCCCCGCATTAATCATCGGGTTTTTGGGTCTGCCCGTTTCCGGTTCTAAGCTGATTGAATTGAACGCTTCCCCGGATGGTTCGACATCCACTTTGGATAACACCGCTTCGGTGCCACGATCCTCCAAAGCGAGCCCGTAAGTGATGGCTTTGGAGATGGACTGAATGGTGAAAGGCTGACGGGAATCACCTACCTGATATACATGGCCCTCGACCGTGATTAAAGCGATCCCGAACCAATCGGGGTCGGCTTTCCCCAATTCGGGGATGTAGCTTGCCACAGCCCCAGTATCGATGCCGGCGCAGTCCCGATGCAAAGCTTCAAGATAATTCTGCAAGGAATTGGCATTCATTGTCACGGCACCCCTCAAGGTTCCCCGAACGAGTCCTCCGGGTCGGCGGTGGCTGTCTCGGCATCGATCTGGCGCACACTCACCTGAACCGACATTCCGAGATAGTCGCCGTTGTCGCCGAACCACCCACCCGAAATCGGCGCGGCTTGCTCCGGTGTGCGGGTGTAGGCGACGCGGATTAGGTCAGTGCCGCCAAAAAGCAGGTTGGTTGGATCAAAGGGTATCCAACCGGAACCCGGAAGATAGACGTGCAGCCAGGCGTGGGTCGCACCGGCGCCGCGCGTGACCGTTTCATCATCGCAACTCTCGGACTGACGGACACCCTGCTGAAGCCCACTGCCGATCTCTGCCGGAGGCGTTCCATCGTCTAGCGTTGCATCATACAGATAACCGGAGACGAAGCGCGCTGCCAACCCCAATCCCCGCACGGCTTCGATCATCAGCAGGGCGAAATCCCGACAGGTGCCACTGCCGAGGGATAGGGTCTCGGCCGGCCGCTGGGTTCCCATCGCCTCGCGAGAGGCGTAAGTGAACTCACCGCGTATCCCGTCGGTGATATTGCGAAGGATGTCGCGGGTGTGGATAACTCCGCGAGCGGGGATAAAGTGCTTCACCCAGTCACTCACGACATTCGCATCGTCCGGGTATTGAAGCGGCAGGAATGATGCGAGGTCAATCCTGTCGTCGGCGCTGTATTTGAATGGATAGTCACGCGCTTCCGGGTCCACCGGAAGTTCCAAGTTATGTTCGCCAAAATGCTCGATGGTGAAACGCGCATCGAAACGCAGCATGTCGGCGGGTTCCAGCAATTCGACGACCGCGACGGAATTGGAGAACACGTCATGCACCCAATGTTGCCGCGAGAGGGGCGAGACCTCAAGGCTCGCCCGCAATACGCGGATGTCGTGAGCGGCACGCGGTCGGTACATGACCTTGTGCGGGCAAAATTTGACCGGTTTCGCATAACGGTAGGTGGTGAGGTGTTCGACTTCAATAAATACGGACATGGCCCTAGCTGTGTTTTTGAAAAGATGAAGAAGGCATGGGACATTGCTGGGCAGCGTCGGTGGCTGATGCCCGCATTCAACCGAATGAACCGGTTATGCTTGACCCATTGAGCTATTATGTTATACGGAAATTTCGGGTAACGATAGGACTCTTGCCCAACCTCTCCAATTCTCATTCTAGCATGACCAACGCTCCTACCGTCAGGTAGGCAACGTCCTTTTGTTGCCCACCGATTACCCAATGACTATAGATGTGTTCGCGTTGACAGATGATAGAACTATTTACC
This sequence comes from uncultured Methylococcaceae bacterium, assembly GCA_903930145.1. Classification (GTDB taxonomy): domain Bacteria; phylum Pseudomonadota; class Gammaproteobacteria; order Methylococcales; family Methylococcaceae; genus Methylumidiphilus. The sequence continues at coordinate 17,935 of CAIYXP010000391.1, read as the reverse complement.
CATCCTACCGGACTTGCCGGAAAGTGCGCAGTGTTAGATGCCGAGTTTTTGCACATAGCGAGGTGTATCAAGCTTAGAAAACGACCACGCATAATTCAGGCGCGAGGGATGCCGTGGATGCCCTGATTTGGTAAGTGTGCCGAAGTGTTGCCAAGCCGTGCCATAATCTTGCAGCCGGGCAAATAGTTCCCTTGCGGCAGTGACAAAATAGTCTCTCGCGTGGATGTTTTCTCCCCACGCAGCCCAAAGTACTGAGGTCGGGTCATCGGCAACAAGTGCCTCTATGCGGTTCAGATTCTCTGAAAATGCTTCAACATCTACATCTAAAGGCAATTCGTTGAAATCAGTGGAGCGAACGGGATAAAGATTGAGCATGATGAAACCGTCAAAACCATTCCGCTGCGCAACGCCATCGACCTTTGCAACAGTTGTGTCAGACTTCTCTTTTGTCGCTGTACTGGGGTTAAGGCCAACGGTGAGCAGTTTCCGTGACCCACTCTTTCCCAAAGTGAAGCGCCATAAGTCGTTTTGAGCATTGGAGTAAATGTCGTACATGTTTGATACCTAAAATATATTTAGCCTCAAAAGAAGGTCAATTCCTTCGAAATTGCACTAATGTAGCATTCAAATCCGCCAATATTGCTGTATAAAAATCCCTGAGCTTTCAGCTTGTAAGCTCTAGTCAGAATCCGCATGGGCAAACGATAGATTCGTCTGCCCATCCTACTAATTTGCCAAAATCAGAATTTCTGTAATCCCGCCCGGGCGATTGACAATTTTTCATCACTCTCCTAAGATAGTCAATCAACGGGTGTGACTGCCCGTTGATTTGATTCTTTAATTTATTTTATCACCTGATGCTATGCGCCAAACTGCCAATGTTTGGCATACCACCGGACTTGGCAAGGCATCAAAGCTTGCTATGGCTGTCAAGGCTTTGGCTTGCCCCTACCTTTCCGAGACAGGCGGTCAAAGCATGTTTTGACGCTCCAAGCGTAACATCGGTAATCACTATTTCAAATTCAGTTGTCCCCACGCAATCGTTTGCGAGGGCATCGCACGAGAACTTTCTACAAGGGCTTTCATGGATCTGCAAGACGGTATCCTCCATATCCAATCATTCCTCGCCGTCACCATCGGCATCATCGTATTGTTTGTCGGCAAACGGCTCAATGAGCAGATCGGTTTTTTGCGCGAATTTAGCATACCGGAACCTGTCACCGGCGGGTTGCTGTTCTCCGTACTGTTTGGCCTGCTGTACGCAGCATCAGGCATTGCTGTTCAGTTTGAGCTTCAAGCGCGGGATGTGCTGTTGGTGTATTTCTTCACCACGATTGGCATTAACTCGAGCGCCCGCGATCTGTTGGCGGGAGGGCGGCCGCTGCTGATCCTGCTCGCCATTACCATAGCCTTCATGTTCGCCCAGAATTTGGCGGGAATCGGCATGGCTTCGCTCTTAGGGCTGCCGACCGCAGTCGGCATCTTGGGGGGCAGCGTTTCCCTAATTGGCGGACATGGCACCACTATCGCCTGGGCACCGTATTTCATTGAAAGTCATGGCATCGCCAATGCTCAGGAGATCGGTATCGCTTGCGCGACCTTAGGACTTATCCTTGCCAGCATCATGGGGGGTCCCATCGCGAAGCTGCTGATCATCCGCTACCAGCTTGCGTCACCCCCCGAGGCAGTTGCGGAAGTGCGCGACATTGGCTTCACCGAGGCACAAAAGAAAGCCGGTATCGACCACTTGGATTTTCTGGATGCCGTGCTGGCCATTCACATTTGTATTATTGTCGGCTACCTGTTGAATGGGATCATCGAAGACCTGGGACTGCGTCTGCCGCTGTTCGTCACCTGCCTATTGTCCGGCATTTTGATCACCAACTTGGTCCCCAAGCGGTTTCCGACCCTTACCGGCACTCATTGGCCGAGCCGCACACCGGCAATGGCGCTGATTGCGGACATTGCACTCGGCAGTTTCCTAGCCATGTCCCTGATGAGTATGCAATTGTGGACGCTCATTGATTTGGCCGGCCCGATTCTGGCCATCCTAGCCGCGCAGTTGGTCCTCGCCGTGTTCGTCGCTTGGTTCGTCTTATTCCCACTGATGAGCCGAAGCTATGATGCGGCAGTGATGGTGGCCGGCTTCATTGGCGTATCGTTAGGTGCGACCCCGGTCGCCATGGCGAATATGGCTGCGGTCACCCAGCGTTTTGGGGCATCGCACCGCGCATTCATTATCTTACCTTTGGTCTCCGCCTTTTTTATCGACCTTGCAAATGCAATAATCATTCCTTTCTTTCTGCGGAGTTTCTAGAATTCGTCTGTATTCATCAAGATGAAAAAATCAGCCTTTGCCGGAGTAAATGAGGTGAGTAATTTTCCTGTGAGGGCCGCGATGACGCGGGGTGCGATCTATCTCGCTTTCTGGTTATTACTCGCCGGTACTGATTTGGCCGATCTTCCGGCGGGAATTGCAGCAGCCGTGGCAGCCACTTGGGCCAGCCTGCGCCTGTTGCCACCCAGTAGTGGACGGTTCCGCTACGCTTCATTGGCTAGGCTCGCGCTACGCTTTGGGCAGGAGTCCATCATGGGAGGTGTGATTGTCGCTCGACTGGCACTGAATCCACGGCTGTCGTTACGGACAGGTTTCCTAGTTTATCCGGTCTGCCTCCCGACAGGCATGGCCCGAAATACATTCGGCGCGATGACGAGTTCAATGCCGGGTACGTTGACGGCTGGCATCGATGACAATGGCGCACTCATCTACCACTGCCTCAATGTCGACGAGTCGGTGACGGAGCAACTGACCATTGACGAGGGATTGTTACTCCAAGGAATAGGTGAAACCGATGACGATGCCTGACTTTCTGCTTTCCGCAGCCGCTTTCGTGCTGGTGATGGTGGCCTTAGGGTTGATCCGCATCCTACGCGGGCCAGAGGACGTTGATCGAATGATGGCGGCACAATTGTTCGGCTCCGGTGGCATCGCGGCGTTGCTGTTGTTTGGCGTTGCCACTGAGGCCAAGGCTGTCATCGATGTGGCGCTGACTTTAGCACTGCTAGCTGCCTTTGCCTCAGTCGCTTTCGTGCAGGGCATCTCAAGACCGGACAGTGATGACTCTCAGGAAACCCGCGACGAATGAAGATCGCCTTGGACATTTTCACCATCTTCTCAGTCATGGCTGGCGCCTTCTTCTTCCTCGCCGGCACAGTTGGACTGCTCCGCTTCCCCGATCCGCTCACCCGCTTACATGCACTGACCAAGGCGGATAACCTAGGACTCGGCTTGGTTGTACTGGGCCTGTTGCCGCAGACCCATTGGCCACTGGATACGATTAAGCTTATTGCGATTTGGCTGTTTGCGCTGCTGGCCGGGGCGACGGTTGGCCAGCTTATGGCCTGTACCGCTCGGCGCGGCGGGGGACAACGCAAATGACTTTGGCCTTGGCAGTCGATATTGGTTTGGCACTGCTTATCCTGGCAATGGCGGCTTGGACTATCGCCGTGCGCGACACCTTCGCCTCAGTAATCGGCTTTGTGACCTATGGATTGTTGCTGACGCTGGTATGGGTGCGGCTTGCACTGCCGGATGTCGCACTGACCGAAGCGGCGATGGGCGGCGGGTTGACAGGCGCTCTGCTGATTGGTGCCGCAGCCCGATTGCGAAGGACGGAGGCGACGGTGCGCGAACGCCCCGGTGTACTCACGCGAACATTGGCCGCAGTTCTATCCGCTACCGTCACGGCAGCACTCTCCTTCTGTGTATTGAACCTACCCGACCCCGCGCCAACGTTAGCACCCGCCGCCGCCGCCAAGCTGGGCTCAACCGGGGTCGGCAATCCAGTCACCGCAGTGTTGCTCGCATATCGCTCAATGGACACACTGCTTGAGGCGATTGTGGTATTGATCGCGCTATTCGGTGTGTGGTCGCTTGCGCACGACCGTTTCTGGGGTGGCTGTCCGCAATTGCGAACCCATGCCGATTCTGAAGGTATACTCGCTTATTTTGCGAGGATTCTACCGCCGATTGGGATCATCGTGGGTGTCTACATTTTCTGGATTGGGGCGGACTTTCCCGGTGGCAAGTTCCAAGGTGCCACGATATTGGCGGCTATGTGGCTGCTCGTCATTGGGGCGGGTCTCGCCTACTTGCCGCCGATTAGCCGGATTTGGTTACGCATCTTGCTTGTGGCTGGACCATTGGTGTTCATAGTAATCGGCTTTGCGGGCTTAGTGACCGCTGGAGCGGTCTTCGCCTATCCTGATGGATTTGCCAAGCCATTGATCCTCGCCATCGAGATCGCATTGATGCCCACACTAGTGTTGGCACTTGCCTTGCTCGTAGCCGGTGCGCCGCAACGGATGCCTCCGCAATGAATGGGCCGACGCTATTTGGGCTTTGCGCCGCAGCCCTAATCGGCTTTGGCCTGTACGGACTGATCGTGAACCCACAACCACTGCGTAAAATCATCGGTTTCAACATTATCGGCAGCGGGGTTTTCTTGCTCTTCGGCACCATCGCACGCCGGGGCGCGGCAGTGGGAATGGGGGGCGACCCTGTGCCTCAAGCACTGCTGATCACTGGCATCGTCGTCGCCTTTTCCGCAACCGCACTCGCTGTCGCGCTGCTGCTGCGTTTGTTCGACGAGGGAGGCGTGGTCACGCTTGCCTCCGAGGCATCGCCGACTGAGGCGAAGGCTGATCCACCCGACGCATAAGATGCCACATTCCCTTTCGTCCCAAGATGTAACGACCCCCGGTGGACTGCTGCTCGTACTAGCAATCTTGATTCCGTTTGTCGGGATGTTGATCGGCTTCGTGTTTGGCGGAGGCAAGGCCCAGCGAGTGGCACTGGCAACCCTCGCGGCTGGGCTTGCCATCGTCATCGCAATCGCCCACGCCTTGGTACAATCGGGCGATGCCGTGATCTATATCCTAGGCGGCTGGAAGCCACCACTCGGTGTCGCATTACGTGCGGACGGCCTGTCCGTGGTCATGCTAGTTGCGATTGCAGTGGTGATTTGCGGTATCGGTGTTTATGCACGGGCCGATTTCGGTACGCCATCAGGTGTTAAAGAGGCACGTGCGCCACTCACTTTCTGGCTACTGTTGCTCGCCGTGTGGGGTTCGCTAAACCTCGTGTTCGTGAGCGGTGACCTCTTTACTTTGTATGTCGCATTGGAACTGCTGACGTTCGCAGCCGTGCCGCTGGTCAGCCTCGACGGTCGTTCGGAGACCGTGCGTTCGGCACTACGGTATCTGCTGTACGCCTTGCTTGGTTCGGTTCTTTATCTGTTGGGGGCGGTGTTGCTGTACGGCGTTTATGGCACACTGGATATTCCATTACTCGCCATACGGGTTCGCCCCGAGCCTGCGGCCTGGGCCGCCTTAGCTTTGATGATCTCGGGACTGCTCGCCAAAACCGCGCTTTTTCCTCTGCACCTGTGGTTGCCGCCGGCTCACGCGGGTGCGCCCGCCGCAGCTAGTGCTGTGCTATCGGGCCTAGTGATTAAAGGTTCGTGGTTTCTTGCCGTGCGGATCTGGTTCGATGTATTTGCAGGCGTGGTGACATTGCCTTCGGCGCAAATGCTGGGAGGGCTTGGTGCGGCGGCGATTCTAGTCGGCAATGTCGTCGCACTCAGGCAGACGCGGCTCAAACTTCTGATCGCCTACTCTACGGTCGCACAAATTGGCTATTTGTTCCTCATGTTCCCGCTCGCCACCGGGCTTTCCTCCGCTGGGCTTGACAGCGTAGTGTCGGTGAACGGCGGTATGTTACAGGCAATCTCACACGCCATGGCGAAAGCGGCGATGTTCATGGCGGCGGGACTTGTCTACGCTACGCTCGGACATGATCGCGTCGCCGACCTACGTGGCTTGGCAAGCGCCTTGCCAATGACCGTCCTCGCCTTCGCCCTTGCAGGTGCATCGCTGATTGGTTTGCCGCCTTCGGGTGGATTCCTCGCCAAGTGGCTACTGATATCGGCGGCCATCACGACCTTGCAATGGTGGTGGGCGCTAGTGATGCTAGCGGGGGGCTTGCTCACCAGTGTCTATGTGTTCATCGTCGTTGTTCGCACGCTGGCTCCAGCGCATGAAGGCTGGAAGCCGAAATCGCCAGTTCCCCGCTATCAGCAGGCTGTTGTGCTGGCGCTGGCCCTGTGTTCCTTCCTGCTTGGCGCGGCGGTATTGTGCCCAGTGGACGTGATGCAGATCGGGCGAACCGTTTCGCGGAATACCCTATTGCCATGACGACTTCCGGCTTGTTGATTGCCACAGCCATCGGCACACCCTTTGCCATGCTACTAGCTTGCCTAAGCCCTGCCTTTCGCAAGCTCATGCCTACGCTACTGGGGCTTGCACCGATTCCTGCGCTTGCTGCCGCCTTGCTTGCCGACGACACCCTGCTCATGTTCGGCAATGCCCAGTTCAAGCTTGCATTTGCCATGGACAAACCCGGCGCGATGCTTCTGACCGTTGCCGCAATCCTCTGGATTGCCTCGGGTTCCTACGCCACGACATGGCTGCGCAACACGGGTCATGCAGGCAGCTTTGTCGTGTGCTGGCTGATGACGCTAACCGGTTGCGTTGGCGTGTTCCTTGCTGCCGATCTGGTGGGGTTCTACTTCCTGCTTGCAGTGCTGTCTGTCGGCGCAAGTGGGCTGGTCTTGCAGGGTGGCACGTCAAAGGCGCTTCGCGCCAGTGCTGTTTACCTAGGGGTCGCGCTGTTCGCCGAAGCCTTTCTGCTGGCCGGCCTAGTGATGCTGGCATGGGTGATGCCGCATGAAAGCCTATTGATTCGCGATGCCGCTGCCGCGATTTCCACATCACCTTGGCGCGATCTCACGCTTGTTCTTCTCATCATCGGCCTCGGCATGAAAGCGGGACTCGTACCGCTGCATTTCTGGATGCCACTCGCCTACGACGCGGCTCCCATGCCGGCCTCCGCCGTGATGAGTGGTGCGGTCGTCAAGGCGAGTGCGCTCGCGCTGATCCGCTTCCTGCCGTTTGATGCTGCGTTGCCCGACTTTGGTCTACCGCTGGCGGCAATTGGGTTCTTTGATGCTTTCTATGGCGTGGTCATTGGGCTCACGCAATCGGAACCAAAGCTCATACTCGCGTATTCGAGCGTGAGCCAGATGGGTTTCCTCGTCGCCGTGATCGGCATGGGTCTTGCCATTGGCGATTCCGGTTCCGCACTGGCTGCCTCTTTTTACGCGGCGCATCACTTGCTGGCCAAGGGCGCGTTATTCCTCGCCGTGGGCGTAGTCGCCACAACGGGCAGGCATAAGCTTTGGCTGGTGCTGCTGCCGGCGGCGGTCTTGGCGTTGGGAATCGGAGGTCTGCCTTTGACCGGCGGTGCTATGGCAAAGCTGGCGGTGAAGCCAATACTAGGGGATGGCTTCGTCGGTCTGTTGGCGAATCTGTCCGCAATAGGGACTACGATGCTGATGTTGCATTTCATCAGCCGGTTGGTGGCAAGCACGGCATCGATTCCATCAACATCCGCGCCCGTTGGCCTCGCGTTACCCTGGTTGCTGATGTTTATTGCTGCCATCGCGCTTCCTTGGACCTTGTATCCGATGACTGGAATCGGCATCTGGTCGTATGCGCTCCAACCCGAGATTCTCTGGGCAGCATCATGGCCTACTTTGATCGGCACCATGCCAATGTTTGTGCTTTGGCGTTGGGGGAAGGCTCTGCCACAAATGCCAGAAGGCGATCTTATCGTCATAGGCGAACGCGCCTTGCGAAAAGTCATCACTTGGGGAGACGGACTGGAACGGGCGGAAGGCTGGCTGCGTCAGTGGCCAGTGGCTACCATGATGCTGTTGGCTTTAGCACTCTTCATGGGGAGAACGTTGATTGACTGGCGTTGAATCTAGGCAACGGCTTAGTTTGTAGCATGTTGCTGTCAATGCCCGGACAGGGTATGCATCATTGGGTTAGTGGAAGCAGTATGCCATTGATGCCAATAATAAATGTCTGCCTGATGACGTGAAGCCCAACGGCGCGCATAGCGCGTCCGTTGGAACGATTAGGCTAGCGAACTACTGAATAACACCACAAACCATGCGCGCACCGCCTCCACCGAGGGGATTTGGAGAATCTGAATGGTTGTCACCTCCGGCATGAATCATCAAAGAGCGAGCTTTTACATCGGCAATTTTAAGTCTGGGTGCCAATACTGGATTGTTTGCATTCCCCGTGGCATCCACGAATAGCACGGGCAAATCACCGAGATGCCCGTCACCCCAAGGCAGTCCGTGGCGCTTGCTGGCAGCCGGGTCGTAATGCCCTCCCGCTGCCAATGCCGGTATCTTCTTCCCGTCTTTTTCCTTAGGCCCACAATTTGGGTTTTCATGGACATGAAAACCATGCAAGCCTTGCGGAAGCCCTAGAAGCGAAGGACTGAATACAACGCCAAAAGGTGTTTCGCCGATAACGACTTGCCCAACCAATTTCCCGATGCCGTTCTCGTCAACCATGTTCATTTGAACGGTAAAATCGGCCTGAGCGGCACCACAGAGAGATAGCGCAGCCACTGCTAAAAACATTTTGGATCGCTTTTGCATAAATCCCCCTTCGTTGGTTAAACAGATTTTTTTATTCTACCGCTAACCCCTGAGACCAGTATTGCGTCCCATCGTTTCGGGTCATTTGGAAAATGCTTTAATCGAAGATAGGAGACGGGTGCGCTGACTTAGAACGAACCAAATAGCGAGCCAAGGACAATCACCGCCACCAAAGCAATCACCGCACCGACGATGGCGACCATCACGATGTCAAGATAACTTTTCCGGTGCGTGGAGCCACACACAGCCAGCAAGGTCACAACAGCGCCGTTGTGCGGCAGACTGTCTAGGGTGCCGGCAGCGATCACCGCAACGCGATGCAGTAGTGCAGGATCGATTCCCAACTCCACAGCCTGTTTCAAATAGGTTGCGCCAAGGGCATCCAGCGCGATGGACATGCCGCCCGAGGCCGAACCAGTCAGTGCAGCGAGAATGTTGGTGGCCACGGCGAGCGAGACCAACAGCCCCCCTTCAATGGACAGCACCCAGTCCCGCACGACTTCGAACGCCGGCATGGCAGCCACGACGGACCCGAAGCCTACGAGGCTCGCTACACTTAAAACCGGCAGAACCGAGGCGTTGGCTCCGGCATCGACGGTGTCGCGCAAAGCTGTCAGTCGCCGGAAATTGAGCGCGATCAGGAGGGCGATGGCTGATGTCAATGCCACGATGACCGACCAGATACCACTGACCGACGAGAGCGGCTTGCCGCCCCATTGCTCTTCAGCTAGGAAGCTTGTATCCAGACGTGGCAGCACCAGCATGGACATGGCTAGGTTGACGAGGATTACCACCAGCAAGGGGAGTATCGCCACTAAGATGCTGGAATCCTGTTCGCAACGCTGTCCGTGATGCACTTCGGCTGGGTCGAACGAACTGGCGGTCGTCGCCCGTTCACGCACAAGCAGATCATCGGCGGCAGCATCTGGGGCTACAAGAGTGTCACCATAGCCTTCCCCTGAGCGGCGGGCGGCCGCCTCGGACCGCCCTAGCCACCACAAACCGAAGCCCAGCATGATGACCGCCGCGATGATGCCTAATCCGGGCGCGGCGAAAGGTGTGGTGCCGAAGAATGGCATCGGGATCGCATTCTGAATCGCCGGGGTTCCCGGCAAGGCGGACATGGTGAAGGTCGAAGTGCCGAGGGCGATGGCTCCCGGCATCAGGCGACTCGGGACATTCGCGGCACGAAACAATGCTTGTGCCATGGGAACGATGACGAAGAAGGCGACAAACAAACTCACGCCCCCATAGGTGACCAATGCGCCGGCCAACACGACCGCCAGCACAGCGCGGCGAGGCCCAAGCTTTTCAGTCATAAAGTGGGCGATGGTCGAGACCGAGCCGCTGTCGTCCATGAGTTTTCCGAACACCGCGCCGAGAAGGAACAGCGGAAAGAATTGGGCGAGAAACGCCCCCGCCGAATTCATAAAGGTTTGGGTCCAGTGCGCCAGCATCGGTTCCCCCGACGCGAGTGCGGCGACTAGCGCCGCCGCCGGCGCGAGGACCAACACACTCCAGCCCCGAAATGACAGCCAAACCAGAAGCCCGAGGCCGAGCAAAATGCCGAATAACCCCATCAGTTAAACATCCTCCAGCAATAACGAGTCGAGGTCGAATGTTGATCGCACACCCAGATTAGCCCCGTGAGCTTCCAGAAACGCTTCAGCGGTGCGGCGTCCCTCGTCGCGGAGCTTACAGAAAAACCCCCACTCCGCCAGAAGTTTAGAGGAGGCGTTTAACTCGGTCATTGCTTCACTTTCGATTCGATGGATGCGCATACTCGCCCAGAGCGCCCCTTCGGAATGGCCAGGGTCGGCCACTTGCTGCAACAGGGCAATCATGCGCAATTCCTTTAGCAGGGGCGAGTTGAAGGCGATTTCGTTGAGTCGGTTGTGGATGTCCCGCGCCGTGCGCGGTGTCCCCGGACGATTGACCGGGTTGATCTGCACTAAGATTGTGTCGTGCGCGGAGGACTCCCGAACAAGCGGGGTGATCGTCGGGTTGCCTGAAAAGCCACCATCCCAGTACGCCTCGCCGTCAATTTCCACGGCTTGGAACATCGTAGGCAGGCAGGCCGAGGCCAACAAGGCATCAGGGGTGAGGTCAGCGTTGCGGAAAATCCGCCCTCGTCCCGTGCGCACATTGGTGGCAGTCACAAACAGGCTTATCGGAGCCGTGGCGAGCCGGGTGAAGTTGATGCTTTCGAGCAGAATCTTGGTCAATGGATTCGATCCGCCGGGATTCAGGTCATAGGGCGAGAATACCCGGGCGCTGATGTCTAGAGCTAAGAATACGGGCGAGTAATCGAGGGTCCACAGGCCAGTCAGAATTTCGAGCGGACCTCGCCGCAACGGGCTGAGCAATGCGGCATCCGCCACGCGCTTCCAGAACCGTTCGAGTGCCGCCCTCGCACCATCCGACCCACCCTCTGCATAACCGTCGGCCATCACGGCGGCATTCATGGCACCGGCCGAAGTGCCGGAAATAGCGTCGAAACGCAGCCAAGGGACTTCGAGCAGATAGTCGAGCACTCCCCATGTGAATGCGCCATGAGCGCCACCACCTTGCAGGGCTAGATCGATAGGGACAACATCACGAAGCGCATCGGCCTTCGTTCGGGGTTCGCTGGACATTGAGGTTCCTTGCAAGGGCTTAAGAAAGCGCCTTGGCTTTGAGTTTGGCAAATTCTTCCTGGTTGATCGTGCCTGCGTCTAACAACGCCTTGGCATCGGCAATCTGTTCCGCAGGGGATTTTCCCGCCACATGCCTGATGTAGGCATCGGTGTCAGACTTTGCACGCAGCATTGATGCCCGTTGCCTTTCAGCCATGCCTCTCCCACGGAAAAGGACATAGGCAAGCGCGGTCAAGAACGGTACGAAGAAGAGACCGACCAGCCAGAGGACTTTACTGCCCCCACCCAGTTCGGCATCTCGAAAGAGGTCGATGACGATTTGAAACAGGACGATAAGATACGCTACGAACAAGAAAGACGAGGCGATCAAATAGATAATATCCCAGAAATTGCTCATGACAGGTTTCCTAAAGTTTAAGTAGCGCCCAAAGACGCCGGTGTTGGGAGGATTTCAGTTAAGATTACAAAAAACCTTGCCTCAGATTACGATGGCTTGAGAGGCAATATCGGGTAATCGGGACAATCAGTTAATGGTTAGTGTATTCGCTTCCCATGCCCCATTCAAGCGTTTCCGACCGACCCATGACATAACGGTCAAAAATCAAACTCGAAGCGGGTTTGAAAAATATTCAAATCTCCCGGTTGTGGCCCACCACTGGCATGGGCAAACACATAATTGAAGCGGATTTTTGAATTGGAATGTAAATACCAGTTCACGCCTACGGTCATCGTTTGCAATGTTCCCCCATTGACTAGCTTATTGTCCAAGTCTAGGTAGGAAAACCTCACCGCCGATTCCAATGCGCCCCAACCCTCGTTTGCGAACGAAAAATCCCGTTTCGGTTGGAGTCGCCCGAAAACTCCCCGGCTGGTGTCATAAGAACGGCTTTCCCCTGTCCAAAAATAACTGCCGTACATATAAAAGCCGTAAAAAAATTGATCCGCTTCACTGGCTATGAAATTTCCAAGAAACTCCCCTTGCACAGACCAAGGGCCATGCACCCAAGCTGATTCAATGCCGACGCTTTCCATATCCCGCGCATTTACGTCACCGGTATCGGCTAGGAAGGGTGCCGGGTTGCTTTCAGGGCGGCTGCGGTAGCGGATCGAGGCGTTTCCAGAGCGCAAGTAGCTCAAGTCCAGTCCCAAGTGGAGCAGGTGCGCTCCACCAGAATTTTCTGGCGAAGCCTGATAAATTGGCAGCCAAGTCAGACGAGCGATGATCCGCGAAAAGTCTGAGGTGGCGTCACCGACATCAGTGCCAAGGCTCTGCGCGAATTGTCCCAATGACCAAGTGGCCCGATCATTAAACATGGGTCTGCGGAATTGCCAACCGGCGCTGATTCTAGGTGCCAGCCCCTGAATGGGTGTCCCCCATTCCATAAAAGTGGCATCCCGGCTACTGCCGGAGGCTTCAAGGCTCATGGCAGGGATAAAAGAACCCACTCTGAAGGTACCCAAATAGGGAATGCGTCTGAATTCTAAGAAAACATCGTCCAAGACGAAATGATAGTTGTCAATCGCCATCACATTGACGCTGTAAGAAAAAGGCACCAGAAAAATGGCATCGCCCGTGGTATAAAAACGCCAGCGGCGAAGTTCCACGATGTTGGCGGTTGGCTCCATGCCGTTGCCATTCACATAAAATGCGGCATCGAGATCAACCCGCCCGCCGATTTTACCCCTCACTTTGACACGGTCTGTGAAAAGGGAAGGGAAAGAAGGCGAAAACTCGTCGTCCGTCAACGCTCTTCCTCCCCTAGGACGGCTACCGTAGAAGGTGTAGTGTAGTCCATCCCATCCACGCCATTCCAAGCTCCAATGAGACGGCACTTTTTCTGGAGCAGATGCTTCTAGGGCCGCTGGCGCAACGCCAGTGTTTTGCGACAGTTCCGCCGGATTGAAGTTGTCGGAGGGTTGGGCTGGACGGTCTAGTATTGGTATTGGCAAATTCGCTTCGTCGACTGGCAGGGCTGCCAGCTTTGCGGAAAACGGCAACCCCAACAACCCAATGGCGACAAAGATCAATTTAACCAATGCTGGGTGAATGAGGTTTACCAATATCCGGTCAAACCGATGAACGGCCCATTCAAAGTCGCACTAGTGGCAGTCGGCCCATTTCGGTCGACTTGGTAGCGGAGGGCCTTGTAGCCAGCCTCCAAAGAAATGGGTAGGTCGAATGCAGTCGTGCGATAGCCAACTAACCCCAAGATGCTCCCGGTGAAGTCCACACTCTGGACACCGAAGCCGCCGAAATTAAAATCCGTCATCACGTACCAGTTGGGTGTCAAGTCGAAAGCAATGCGTGAACCGATTAGAGGGCTAGTGAATGAGTGGCTAGTCGAGGAACTCAGTTGGATCAAGCCGAGAGGTCCTGACAGGGAGACGCCATTGTCCAGCCAAAGGGTGCGCGCACCGAGGTATACATCCAATAAATTAGGGCGCTTTTTACCTTGATAGTGACGATTTTCCGAGGCTTTGGCACCAAAAATCCGGTACATCAGACCGTAGTCCATCAGACCCAATTCGGTGTCGATGCCTTCGCTAATTCGTCCGAATGTGGGATTAAGCTTTAAGTTAATATAATTGCCGTCAATGTAGAAGGCGAAACGTTCATAGTGAACCTCGAAGTGGCCCATGAACCCAAGCGGGACTCGCCTCGACTTGCCGACGATGTCAATAAAATTGGCATCGACCGAGCCAGTGCGTTGACCTGCGGTTACAGTGCCTTCAATGCCGGATAGCCAAAGGTAAGTCGTCAGGTTAAAGCCCCAGGGGCTGGTGCCGACGGGCTTGTCCAAATCAGGTGTTTTGGGTGTATCAGCAGAATAGACCGAGGCCGAAAACAGCGCGGCCACTAAAAATGCCGATACCCAGTGGTGGGAAAGGCTTTTTTTTGGCAAGAGCTTGGACATTGTTTGTATTTTCCAAATCATTGACCGACAACAGAAGGTGTGGGCGGGGCCTTCAATCACAGTCATGTGGTTGTTGGCGAGAGGAAAGAGGCTTCATAAGGATAAGTCGTTGATTCCATTCTGAGATAGCCCTGATATTGTTAAAGGTCAAGGACATGAATGGAATCAACTGATTAAACAAACCCTTATGGTTTTTCTTTTCCTGAAGTCCAACCGGACAGGCGGGTTGCCGCAGTCTCGGACCAGAAGTCCATAGCACTCTGCACATCGCCCCACCGCCACTGGAAGCCGGCTGTGGCCGACCCGGCCCCCAAGCGCTTATCCACGATGGCCGCTAGCACTTGTCCACTCACGGAATCCTCCAGCTTGGCTTCCACTTGGGCACCGCCTACGAAGGGGAAGGTTCCCGTCGCTAAGCGGGAGATGCTGGACAACAAGCGCGCTTGGGGTACAATCATGGAGATGGAACGTAATACCGGCGTGGCCGACTCCGCATCCGTCAGTGCCACCGTCAATGTCATCACCCCCGGCCCTGCCTCATCCACCACTTGGAATTTCTTGCCCAAATTTTCCTTCAAACTTTGTTGAAAATAATCGATCAAGGTTTGCCGGTCGGATTGGGGTATCTTGGCTTCCTCACTCCCCCAATAGGTCACCGGAGCAATCATGATCTTATTATACTGGGTCCAATTGACATTCGGTCTCACATAACGCAAACCCATTTGCCCTTCACCGCCGGGTGTCAGCTTGTCACAATATTTGCCTATAAGTCCGCAATTAGTGCTTGTTTGGGTGATGGGTGCTTTTTGCACGGCAGTACAAGCGGTTAATAACAAGGTGCCTAAGCCTAAAACCACGGCATTTTTTACAATACGCTTCGATGGGTGTCTCATGGTGATCTCTTGGTTAAGGTTGATGAATGCAGACGAATCAATTTAATATTCGCAATTGAAACAACACGCTAAGTCGGGAAGTCCCTCATGTTTTCGCTGAGTGAATTATAGGGTATTCTGCAAAAGTTCGCATCAAAAAGACTTGGGTAAATTGACATTCCTTATGCCCTGTGTCATTTGGCACAATGCTGCTTGATATGCCCTATTAATTTTCAGCCACTTGTCGGATAACAAACATGGAAACGAAATGAATCAATATTATATATAAGCTTATTGAGTTGGCATAAGCTTTGCGATTATGGTGTTTTTTATCACTGACTTTCTCAGGGCTAACTATGCACCGACCCTCTCTTGTTTACTACTGCCTACTCTGGCTGAGTCTGGCCTTGCTAGGGCAAAACGCCAATGCCGCTATTGACACCAAACCCAACCCATTTTATTTCACTGACCAGACGGGCGCACCCCTAGGCACTGTTATCGTTTCCAACTCCGTCACCATCACCGGGATCAACTCGGCATCGGCGATCAGCGTCACTGGCGGCAGCTATTCCCGCAACGGTGCCGCCTTCACCACCGCCAGCGGTACGGTCAACAACGGCGATACGGTGCGGGTTCGGCAAACCTCTTCAGCGGCCTACAACACCATCACCAACACCGTGTTGACTGTGGGTGGCATCAAGGACACTTTTAGCGTGACGACGCTGGCAGCGCCCGTCGACACCACGCCCAATACGTTCAACTTTACCGACCAAACCGGCGTGGCATTGGCGACGGCGATCACCTCCAATGCCATCACCCTCTCTGGTATCAACGCCCCTGCGCCGATTGCCATCAGCGGCGGTAGTTACTCGATCAACAGCGGGGCGTTCACCTCCGCCAGCGGCACGGTCGCCAACCGGGCCAGCATTAGAGTGCAATTGAACTCATCGGCCAGCTACGCCACCGCAGCCAGCGCGACCCTGACCATTGGCGGCGTGTCCGACACGTTCACCGTGACCACCCTCGCCGCACCGGTCGGGTTCCAGTTGCCCCCGGCATCCGGCGGCAACCCGGCTTTCACTTCGGAGCATTTCTCCGGCTCCAATAATTGCACGATGTGCCACAACGGGTTGACCGACAGCAGTGGCAAGGATATGTCAATCGAAACCGATTGGTCGTCCACGATGATGGCAAATTCCACCCGCGACCCTTTCTGGCGGGCCAAGGTGCGTAGCGAACTGAACCGCAACCCGCAGTTGGCCGATGCCATCAACGACAAATGCACTCGATGCCATGCCCCAATGGCTAACTTTGAGGCCAAAACCAACAACGAAATCAAGCAAATTTTTGACGGCGGCTTCCTCAGTGCCAGCAATCCCCGCCATGACGAGGCACTCAACGGGGTCAGTTGCACCCTCTGCCACCAAATCCAAAACGCGCCCAACCTAGGCACCTTGGATAGTTTCACTGGGCATTACGAGATTGACAACAGCAAGACCATCTTCGGCCCGTTTGACAACCTATTCCCCAACCCGATGATTATGAATACGGGTTATACGCCGACTTACAGCCCACACGTCAAATCGTCCAAGCTGTGTGCAACCTGCCACAACCTGAAAACACCCTTTGTGGACGAGAGTGGCAACCTGTTAAGCACTACGCCAGAGAGCGAATTCCCGGAACAGATGCCCTATACCGAATGGGAAAACAGCAGCTATGCCAGCACCACGCCGAAAAGCTGTCAAGAGTGCCACATGTCCCGCGCCAACGGGGTGGCCATTTCCAACCGCCCGATGTGGCTGTCGAAGCGTGACGGCTTCGCCATTCACGAGTTCGTCGGCGGCAACAAGCTGATGCTGGATATTTTCAATGCCAACAAGCAGCAACTCGGCGTGTTGTCCACCAACTTCCCGGAGACCATCGCCAAAACCCAAGCCATGCTGGATAGCGCGGCCAATATTGCCACAGTCAGCCAAAGCCTCACCGCCGATGCGCTGAATTTCACGCTGCAAATCAACAGCACCACCGGGCATAAGTTGCCCAGCGCCTACCCGTCGCGGCGGGTGATCCTGCATGTCACGGTCAAGGACAGCCAGGGCAATGTGGTGTTTGAATCCGGCAAGGTCAATGCCAACGGCAGCATCGTTGGGGCGAATGCCGATGTCAACCCGGCCACCTACGAGCCGCATTACGACTTGATTACGCAACCGGATCAGGTGCAAATCTACGAGTCGATCATGGGCAACAGCCAAGGCCAACCCACTTACACCTTGCTGCGCGGCATGGTGTACTTGAAGGATAACCGCCTCTTGCCGCCGGGCTTCAACAAAGCCACTGCGCCAGCCGATGTGCGCGTGGCGGGAGAAGCGTTGACGGATGCCAATTTCGTCGGCGGTAGCGACCAAATCAGCTACCGGGTCAGTGGTCTGACCGGAACTGGCTATCAAGTGGAAGCCGAACTGTTGCATCAGCCAATAGCCCATGCCTTCGCTCAAGACCTGTTCATTGAGCCGGATGCAGAAGTCAAAGACTTCAAGAAAATGTACGATGCCTCTGGCTTGAAGGCTAACCGCATCGCCCTGAAAACCTTTAGCGTGATTCGCTAAACCCAACCCCGCCATGTCGTCGGCATCCACTGTCGGCATGGCGGCTTGACAATATTCACACGGTCTCCATCACTGCCATTAAATTAACGTTCGTAGTCCCGCCTTTAGGCATAGGCATCTACACAACTTGCAAAATATTGTTTCTACTCCCCTCCCCCTCGCAGGGCAGTGCTGTTGAATTAAGGTTTGGTTGTAGGCCGGAATAAGGTCGTGCAACGACCGTTTCCGGCGTTTGACCTGTTGTTTTGCCGGAAACACCCGCCGGGGCGGTCTTATTCCGGCCTACTTCTGCCGCTAATTCAACAGCATTGCCCTCGCAGGGGGAGG
>CAIYXP010000390.1 GCA_903930145.1 uncultured Methylococcaceae bacterium | reverse complement strand
ATGCCAACCATACAAGTAAAAAGCGGTGACAAACGCAAGGAGATTGTCGGCAGAATCAATTCACCGGATGGCTTGAATAGCCTGACTGTCAACAATCAAGCACAATCGGTGGATGCCTCCGGGGTATTTCGTATTCCGATTGATGTTTCTGAAGGTCAAACCCAAATCAATATTGCCGCCACCGACAAACGAAACCGGAAGGTGGATTTAATGGTCAGCTTGGTTGGCGAAGCCGCCGCAGAAAAAATAGAAGCCTCGGCCCAATCTAGGCAAGGTAGTAATCTGCGTCCCGGAAATGTCAGCTTTGGACGGTTTTATGCACTAATCATCGGCAATGCCGACTATAAAGCCTACCCCGGGTTGAAAACACCGATCAATGATGCCAAAAGCGTGGAATTAATACTGCGTGAACGTTATGGCTTCAAGACGACTTTGTTAATCAACGCCAACCGCCACGCCATCATGTCGGCCCTGAACGAGACGAAGAAAAACTTGACCGAACAAGACAATCTCTTGGTTTATTATGCGGGTCACGGTGAAATCGACAAAAGCAATCAAAATGCTTATTGGCTTCCCACCGATGCGGAGGTGGGCAATTCGGCGAATTGGATTTCCAGCGCAAACATTACCGAATTTCTCAGTATCGTACCGGCCCGGCACGTCATCGTGGTGGCGGATTCTTGCTATTCCGGCGCAATGACCGGTTCGGGAGTGGCTAGGCTTCCAGACGGCATGGACGAGAGCAAGCGTGAGAAATGGCTGAAAGTGATGACTAGCCGCAAAGCCAGGACCGTCCTGACATCCGGCGGCGTACAGCCAGTCATGGATGCAGGCGGTGGCGACCATTCCATATTTGCAGATGCTTTTCTGAAAGTGTTACGCAGCAACAAGCAAATTGTCGAAGATTACACCCTTTATCAGGATGTTTCCCTCGCGATGCGTCCCGCTTCGGCCAAAGTTGGATTCCAGCAAACACCTCAATATGCCCCCTTGCAAAATGCGGGGCATGAAGGCAGCCCATTCTTCTTCGTGCCAGAGGCTTGATCATGCGTTGAAATCGTGGGATGGGTTGGATGCTTCAGGGCAGTGCAGTTCGGACTTTAAAGTCAAGTCGGTATTGTTGGTTTGCAAACATTGACAAGACTACTGCTTTTTTACTATTAGGAACCTTACTCCAATCCTGCTCCTCCAGCCCTTCCCAACAGTTGTTGCAGCAAGGCATCGAATTGGGTCTGACTCATCAGACTATTGACGGTAAAAGCTTTCAGCTTGAAAGCTTTAGCAAGGAAGGCATAAAGACAGACAAGACTTTACATGTCTATTTGGAAGGCGATGGCATCCCCTGGGCTTCTACAAACCAAGTGTCATCCGATCCAACCCCTAGAAAACCAATAATGTTGCGAGTGATGGCGTTGGACCCTTCGCCATCATTGTACTTGGGTCGACCCTGTTACAATGGTCATGCCGAAGACACAGGTTGTTCGCCCTTGCTGTGGACGCATCGGCGTTATGCGCCTGAAGTGGTGGATGCCATGGCAAATGGTTTGGCCGGTTTCTTACGAACCCATCCTTATTCCTATTTAGTTTTCATGGGTCATAGTGGCGGGGGGGCGTTGGCTTTATTATTAGCCCAACGTTTTTCTTCTAGCTGTGCGGCGGTCACTGTGGCTGGCAATACCGATATTGACGTATGGGCAGATTGGCATGGATACAGTCGGTTGGAGGGTTCGCTCAACCCTGCGCATTGGCCCAACAGCGAATTTCTGGAATTCCATTATTTAGGCGGCAAAGACAAAGTGATTCCACCCTCAATTTTCCGGTCTGAGCTACAGAAAAGGCCCAAAGCAAGGGTTATAATAATTCCAGAGTTTAATCATGTATGCTGTTGGGAACAGCGTTGGCAGTTAATTCTCGACCAGTTGCGCCAATTTTGGAGTGTCAACGCTTGCTTTGACAGGCAAAGCTAACTGCCATTCCGTAGTGACTATAAGCCTAATTACCCGCATTGGAGAACGCAGTCCATGGCTTCGCAAGATTCCAGCAATGAAGACGAAGAACGCACACGAATTGTTCCAAAATCTAACATGGATGATCTTGCAACGATTGTCCTCAGCAATGAGGTCAAGCCTACGATTATTCAGCCTGCGCTCAGTCAAGATGCCAATAAACCAAGCACAACGTCACTAGGAATTCAAAAAACTCTGTTGGAAACTTTGGCAGGGGGAAACCTAACCGCATCCTCCTCACTTCGGCCCGATCAAGAACTCAGCGTTGGCGTGGTGATTAAAGAACGCTTTGTACTCAAAGAGGAATTGGGCAGGGGCGGTATGGGTACGGTATTCAAGGCTTTGGATTTGCGCAAAGTGGAAGCCAATGACAGGGAAGCCTTTGTCGCCCTTAAGGTACTGAACATAGACTTTCGCGAGAACCCAGTTTCACTCATTGCATTGCAAAGGGAAACCAAGCGAGCGCAAACCCTGTCACACCCAAATATCATCACCGTTTATGATTTTGACCGTGACGGAGCGCAAGTATTCATGACAATGGAATACTTGCAAGGACGACCGTTAAGCAACCTGATCCGTGAAATGCCACCGGGCGGGATGGGGTTCAAGCAGGCTTGGACTATCATAGAAGCGATGTGCGCTGCCTTGGCCTATGCACACAAGAAAAACATAGTGCATTCCGACTTCAAACCCGGCAATGTCTTCATCACAGAGCAGAATGAAGCAAAAGTGCTTGATTTTGGCATTGCCACGGCCATTGGGCGACCTGACAAGGGGGCGGATGCCACGGTATTCAACGCCCGTGACCTTGGCGCAATGACCCCCGCCTATGCTAGTCTTGAACAAATTCGGGAGCAAGCCCCAGACCCGCGTGATGACATTTATGCCCTGGCTTGTGTGTGCTATGAGTTATTGTCCGGCCAGCACCCGTTTCGCAAGTTGTCGGCAGAAAAGGCGCTGGAATTGAATCTACACCCAAAACCCATTACTGGCTTAAACCGAAACCAATGGAAAGCCTTGCAGCGAGGTCTGGCATTCAAACAGGAGGTTCGCATTAAAAGCGTGGCAGAGTTCCAAGCACTACTGCAACCACATGGCAATTTATTTTATTTATCGATGGCATCTGGCGTTTTGATAGCTGCCATTACAGGCATTAATATTTATCTGAATTTAATTTCCCCACCTCCTGCCCAGCCACCGATCATTCATGAACTTTCACCAGACCAACAATTAAAAATCAAAGATCTATTGGAACTGGCAGAGATACATTTTGATGTTGGTTATCTAACGGCACCGACAGGGAGCAATGCATTATGGGCCTATCGTGAGGTTCTAAAAATCGACCCTTATAATGAAAAGGCCGTAGCGGGCATTAATAAAATTGCAGACGCCTTGGAACAAGCCGCTTGGGAACTTTATGAAAAGAGTGAACGGGCGCAAAGCATGAAAAAAGTCATGGAAGGATTGGAAGCCGACCCTAGACATGAAGGATTATTGAAATTGAAAAGCAAGTTGCAAGGGTGAAAAACATGAAATATATAAAGAATCAACTGTATCATTATAATGTCTAAAGAAAAAAAAGTGGCTATACTTCAATCTAATTATATTCCATGGAAAGGGTATTTTGATATGATAGCTGCCGTCGATGAATTTATACTTTACGATGATATGCAGTTCACTCGACGTGACTGGAGAAATCGCAATAAAATCAAAACTCCTCAAGGTTTGCAGTGGCTGACAGTCCCTGTTAAAGCCAAGGGAAAATATCTACAAACCATTCGTGAGACAGAATTGGATGGGAATGATTGGGCATTAATTCATTGGAAGACATTATGTCAGAATTACCGCCGAGCCAGTCATTTTGATAGGGTGTCTGAACAACTTGAGCCTATTTTTTTACATAGGGAATATACTCACTTGTCTCAACTGAACCGCGCTCTCATTGAATGGGCTTGCAATCAAATGGAAATTGCGACTAAGATTTCAAATTCGTGGGATTATCTATTAACTGAAGGAAAGACAGAACGTCTTGCAAGTTTATGTTTACAAGTAGGTGGAACTGAGTATATCTCTGGTCCAGCCGCTAAAGCATATATTGATGAATCAATATTTTCCAAGCATGGACTTAAAATCAGTTGGTTTGATTATTCTGGTTACCCAGAATATCCACAATTATGGGGTGATTTTGAGCATGGCGTTACCATATTAGATTTATTGTTCAATTGCGGAAAGAATGCAAAGCAGTATTTAAAGTTTACTAATTAATTATATAGAATTCTGGAATGAACATACTATTGAAAGAAATTGCAAACTATTATTCAAAGAAAATAGTTGAGCATGGTGTAACTCATCATGGTGTTGACTGGAACAGTCACGAGAGCCAATATTTACGTTTTGAACAATTAACTAAAGTAATTAATTCGGATGAAACATTCAGCATTAATGACTTAGGATGCGGCTATGGTGCCCTTTTTGATTATCTGCTAATGCGTTATGAAGATTTCAAATATTATGGTTGTGATATTTCTGATGACATGATTAAAGCTGCTAATATACGCAATGCAAAATATTCTAATGCTCACTTTAATTTGTCAGCCGAACTAGCTGAAACGGCAGACTATTCGGTTGCAAGCGGAATATTTAATGTTCGTTTAGGTTTTAGCAATGACAAATGGAACGAATATCTCGAAACAACTCTTAATTTATTGAACTCAAGAAGTAGAAAGGGTTTTTCATTTAATTGCCTTACAATATACTCTGAAACTGACAAAATGCACGATTATCTTTATTACGCAAATCCTTGTGTGATATTTGACTTTTGCAAACGGAATTATTCAAGGGATGTTGCCCTTTTGCACGACTATGGCCTATATGAATTCACAATCATAGTCAGAAAACATCAATGATTCGCCTTTTGGATTATCTGTATATCGTCGCCACAATTGTTTTTACAGTCTATGGCCAACTAATTCTAAAGTTTAGAATATCAAAATTTGGACCATTGCCAGTTGATGCTTTTGCGAAATTAAAATTTCTAATATCACTATTATTTGATCCAGCAATATTCTCAGGTTTTGCAGCAGCCTTTCTAGCATCGCTTGCATGGATGGCTGCCATGACTAAATTTGATTTGAGTTATGCTTACCCATTTATGAGTTTAAATTTTGTGATAGTGTTATTGTTGAGTGGATATTTACTACACGAACCATTCACATTACAAAAAACAGTGGGTGTAACATTAATTGTTTTAGGAACGATGGTGGCAGCCCGTGGGTAATATTGAAGAGCGACAGTTTTATTTGGATAATTATGGATTTATATATTTAT
>CAIYXP010000389.1 GCA_903930145.1 uncultured Methylococcaceae bacterium | reverse complement strand
TGCTTTAACAGCTTACAATATCTTTTGTCAATCAAATTTATTCAAAAAAGAAGCACATTCATCTGTAGGTAAAATTCTTGTTGACTACGAAGACTTTCTAAACAGAATTGACAAAGCCATGTTGTCACGTTTAATCAAGGGATGCCAAGAACAAAAAGTAGATATTGATAGTAAAATATTATCAAATTTGCTTTACCTAGACTATGAGCAAGATCAATTAAGCAAATTGATTGAAGAGTTAAATTCAAATGTTGATAATCTTTCCATCTCCGATTCTTAATAATGAGGAATTCAAATGCTAAACAGTTACGAAGCAATTTATAAAAACGGTGAACTGAAAAGGTAAGCCTCACAATGCCCCTCTATTTCTACAAAGCCGTCAACCGCGACGGCGAAACCGAAGAAGGCGAACGCCAAGCCGCCGATGAGTCCGCTTTGCTGCTGGCCTTGCAACAAGACGGCTTGCTGCCCATCAAAATTGCCCTGGCCTCCAGCAAACCCTTTGCTTGGTTGCGGTTTGGCAGCAAAAAATCCGGCATTTCACGCAAGGATGTTGCCCTATTCACTCACGAATTGCTGACCTTATTACAATCGGGCTTGCCGCTAGACCGGGCATTGGTGGTATTGCTAGAATTGACCGAATCGCAACCGACGATGAACGCGATGATCGGCAAGGTGTTGGAGTCCGTCAAGGGCGGTGCGCAATTTTCCGATGCGCTGGAACAACAAACTGGGGTGTTTTCCCGGTTTTATCTAAACCTGATCCGGGCGGGTGAGGCTGGCGGGGCGCTGGAACAGGTGCTGGAACGACTGACCGACTACTTGGAACGTTCGCAAGAATTGCGCGAAACCGTCAGCACGGCGATGATTTACCCGGCGATTCTCGTGACGATGTCGGCGGCTTCCCTGCTGTTGCTGCTGACTTTCGTGGTTCCCCAGTTCACCGAGATGTTCGAAAGCGCAGGAAAAGAATTGCCCGTGCCGACCCAAATCGTGGTGGCCGTAGCTCAAGGGCTGAAAGATTATTGGTGGGCCATCCCCTTGATTATCATATCCACCATCAGCTATTTTCGTTATCAAATGGCTGACCGTGATCGCAAGTATGTGTGGGATCGCCGATTGATCCATTTGCCACTGGTGGGCGATTTGATTAAGAAAATTGCCATCGCAAATTTTAGCCGAACCCTTGCCACATTGCTCAACAACGGTGTCACTTTGCTGACGGCCTTGACCATCGTCAAGGATACTGTCACTAATTTAGTTGTGGCTGAAAAGATCGACCTTGCCGTTGAAAGTTTGAAGCAGGGCGGCGGCTTGACGGCTCCGTTGATAGAATCGGGCTTGTTCCCAACCTTGGCGATTCAGATGATCAAGCTTGGGGAAGATTCCGGCCATTTGGATCAAATGCTGGATCGAGTTGCCACGACGTATGACAAAGAGGTCAAAACCGCTGTCACGCGCATGTTGGCGCTGCTGGAACCCGCATTGATTGTGGGACTTGGTATCATGATTGCTGGTATCATCATATCCATTTTAATGGCAATCTTGAGTGTGAACGACTTGGCGTTTTAACCAAAAGCTTAAGCCAAACTTAAGGGATTTTCTTTAAACTAACCTCTTTTTACCAAAAATCGAAGACCTATGCCAAACAATCAAACTCCTAAGCATCATTCCCAAGGCTTCACCCTGATCGAACTACTCGTGGTGCTCGCCATCTTAGGGCTGCTGGCCGGACTGGTAGGCCCACAGCTTATCAAGCACTTGGGTGAATCGAAATCCAAAGCGGCACGCCTACAAATTGAAGAATTGTCTTCTTCACTGGACATGTACCGCTTGGATGTAGGCCGCTACCCCACTACCGATGAAGGCTTGGCGGCATTGGTTGAACAGCCCAGTACCGCGAAGGTTTGGAACGGCCCTTACCTAAAAAAGAAAAAAATGCCTTTGGACCCTTGGAACAACCCCTACCATTACATTTCCCCCGGCCAACATGGCAAGTATGACTTGTGGACGCTGGGCGCGGACAATGGCGAAGGCGGCGACGGTGAGGATGTGGATGTGCTGAGTTGGGAGTAAGCAAATTGGAGGCTGGCTTGGATAGCGTGACTGAAGGCGGCAATAAGCTGCCTTCATGGCGTTTTCATCTTGAAAATTTGGGCTGCATAACATCTGGCGACTTTGAAGTGAAGCCGCTGACGCTGTTGTGCGGCCCCAACAATACCGGCAAGACTTGGGCGATGTATGCTTTGTAGGGGTTTTTAGCCAACAGTTACAGCCTATTAAGTGTGCTACCCATGCCAGGTATTGATGGCATTCTTAAGAAAATAACCAAAAAAGGGATTTATTCATGGGATTTTGGCACATGGCTTGAAACTTATGCTGATGATCTGCTTGGAATTATCAATCAAGGTATGCAAAAGCGATTGCCTGAAATATTCAATGCTCCTAGACATCTATTTTCAAACAGCCGCTATGATTGGGTTATTGACAGAGAGAAATTTGTGCAGTCTGGAATTAATCGATCGTTGAAGGTTGAATTCGGGATTGGGGCCAATAGCTTAGGATTGAGCTTGCTGAAAGATTGTGGAGAATCTAATTTACAAATTACTCTTTTATCTGAAGAGTTTCCTGATTTGAAATTTTTTATAACCTCTGTGTTACTAGCCCACTTATTAGGTGAAAAAAACACTTGTTTTTTATTGCCTACTGAACGAAATGGCTTAAATATATTTTATAAAGAATTAGCTTATAAAAGAACCGCATTGTTTCATCCTTCGACAAGAGGTAAATTAAGTTTAGCGGATATTTCTGATTACCCCGAGCCTATTGCAAACTACATTGATTGGTTAAATAAAATTCCAGAACTGATAAAATTGAAAACCAAAGATTATCATAGTTTAGCCGGACAGGTCGAAACTATGGTGAATGGTAATTATGCTGTAGATACTCTAGGAAACGTCTCCTTCTCTCCAGAAGTAAGCGGCGAAAGCCTAGATCTGCACCTTTCCTCTTCGACAGTAAAGAGTCTATTTGGATTATGGTTTTACTTGGAACATGAAGCCAAACGAGGCGATACTTTGATGATAGACGAACCGGAATTAAACCTACACCCGTCCAATCAGCGGGCATTGGCACGACTGCTGGCAAGCTTGGTCAATGCTGGGTTACGTGTAGTTGTCAGTACCCATAGTGATTATATCGTTCGCGAAATCAATTCTTTAATTATGCTGCATCAACCTCACCCCAAACGTAACGAACTCATGCAGCGTTATGGGTATCATGAGGGTGAAATTTTAAAACCAGAAAAAGTCGGCTGCTATTTATTTGACCAATCTACTATCAAGCCAATGGAGATCACTCAGGATGAAGGCATATTGGCTACCACTTTTGACGAAATCATCCATGATTTGAACGATACTAGTGACAACATTTATTACACCTATCGGGAAACAAACGATGAGGCGGTCGTGTGATTTCTTTGGTCAATTGTTTTGAACAGCTTATCCATCCAGATTGGAGGCTGCCTCGCAATGGCTCCATTTGGCTACTCACTGAGCCAAAGAACGTCAATAAGCAAGGTAAAAACTATCAAATCGAGTTAATTGGCGGGCCTTCTTATGCGTTTTCGCTGGATCAGTCAGAGACAGATCCTTGGCCTTTTATAAGGGCCGCTGAACTAAAAGGGATACGTAAAGTTTGCGATGCCTTGATCGTTATACAGCGGGACGAGCATAACTATGTGGTAGCCTTGGAGATGAAATCAACTAACCCCGACAAGGCTGAAAGGCAAATCGCCAGCAGTCGTTTGCTGATAAATTGGTTGATTGATCTGTTAAAATTACACAATCATTGGAACGGAAATTGGAAGTTTTGTGGTGTGATCAGTTTTACACCTCGCAATCAAGAAAGGAAGGGGGCAACAACGAAGAAAACAACTTTCCCAACTCCAATCTCAAACCGCTGGGGATTTCCTGTATTCCGCCTACACAACCATCAACGACTTGATCTTCTGGGTTTGATTAACTCTGTTGATAAAGCCGTTTGATTTATTTGACTTTACCGCATCCATAATGCCTTCCATCCGCCAAGCATGCGTTTTTTCAACCTAGGCTTCACCCTATTCGAAATGATCTTGGTTTTGGTCGTTGCCGCACTTGTGGCGGTGGTGGCGATTCCCAATATCCAGCCGGCCATTGCCAGCATGGAACTGCAATCGGCGACACGCGATGTGGCATCGGCGCTTAGGCATACCCGTGGACAGGCGCTCAGCCGGGGGCGTATGGAGGAGTTTGTGCTGAACGTTAACCAAAATTTCTACAAAGTGCCGGGGCGGCATAAGCCCTATAAGTTGCCGTCCATGGTCAAACTCAAACTGTTCACGGCGGATTTTCTGATGTCGGAGGGTCAAGGCAGCATCTTATTTTATCCCGATGGGTCGGCGAGCGGCGGGCGGGTCACGCTGGAAGGGGCAGGGAAATCCCGGTTAGTCGATGTTAATTGGCTGACGGGCGCAATCGTGATTAGAGACGAAATCAATGATTAGCCAATTTCGTTGCCAGCAGCAAGGATTTTCATTATTGGAAGTGTTGGTGGCATTTTCCATTCTTGCACTCTGCCTAGGCGTGTTGCTACGCATATTTGGCGGTGATGGCCGCTTGGCGGGACTGGCCGAGGAACACTCCAAGGCAGTGGTGCTGGCCGAATCGCTATTGGCCAATGCCGGGGTGGAGACGCCTTTGCAGCCCGGAGAATTCCGTGGCGAAATTGACGACGATTATGCTTGGATGATGCGGGTCAGCCCCTTTGTGCCTGCCGGGGAGCCTTTGCCCGACAGCCTTAATTTCAAACCCTACTGGGTGGATGTGACCGTGGCATGGGGTGCTGACAACGATCCTCATTCGTTCACCCTATCCACTTTACGGCTGGTGGCAAACAACCGAAACCAGGGATTTGGCGGGTTCGGGCCACGATGAAACCGATGCGAAACAGGGCTAGTCAAACCGGCTTCACGCTGCTTGAAATCATCATTGCCACCGTGCTTTTATCCATCATGATGACCCTTTTGCTGGGCGGAATGCGCATCGGTGTGGACAGTTGGAACCAAGGCGAACGTTTGGCGGATCGAGCCTCTCGTCTTTTGGTGGTGGATAATTTTTTTCGCGCCCATCTGAGCGATGTCAAGCCATTATTTGAAAGCCCAACGGATGCCAGGCAGGTTGGCGCTCCGCCCCAACTGCTGTTTCGAGGCGGTGAGGATTGGCTAGAATATGCCGGAACCTTGCCCCCACAGGTGCGTGGCGGCATCTACAAGTTTCGACTGCACTTAGTTGAAGAAGGCGAACGTAACGACCTTAAACTTGCAATGCGGCCCTTTTCCACCGGCGAGAAAGGTGGCAATGTCGAACCTATCGAAGATGTGTTGGTGTTGGAAAATGTCAAACAATTACGGTTTTCCTTTTATAAAAAAAACAACGCCAATAACGCCAATGGGGAGTCGCAATGGGTGAGGGAATGGAAGGAGAACTTTTTACCGTCACTCATTCGCGTGGATGTCACCCTGCGTGACGAACCGCCATGGCCTTCCATCGTTGTCGCCCCACGGGCTGAGACTGGCCAATGAAGCGGCGCACAAGATTAGCTTCGGGATTGCAAAGTGGGGTGGCCATGGTGGTGGTACTATGGATGGTGTCATTGCTGACTATCATGGCTGGAAGCTTTTCCCTGTCAACACAGAGGAATACGGGTCTGGTGAGTAATGCGAAGGATCGCGCTAGGGGTTTGGCCTTGGCCGATGCTGGCGTAAACTATGCATTAATCATGTTAAGCTTACCCGATCCCCTTAAGCGTTGGCGTAGCGACGGCACTTACTACACAGTGACATTTAGCGAAGGGGTGGTAGGCGTCACCATATTTGATGAGAGTGGCAAAATCGACATTAATTCGGCTTCAGAGCAAACATTACGCACAGTCCTTGGCAAAATGATGGGCGGCGACGATATGGCAGCCTCTTCCTTGATGGATAAAATCCTCGATTGGCGTGACAGCGACGATATGAAGCGACTCAATGGTGCAGAGGCTAAGGATTACCAAGCAGAAGGCAAGGCCCATGTTCCACAAAATAAAAACTTTCAAGCATTGGAGGAATTGCAAATGGTGTTGGGGATGACTCCTGCCCTTTACAGGAAACTAGAGCCGTTGCTGACAATTTACACGGGTCAAGATGGGATCAATCCGCAAAAAGCATCGGGTGAAGCCTTGCGGTTGTTGTTTGGCTTGGATGAAAACACTGTCACAGAGTTTTTGAATCAGCGCAGAGCCAGCCAGCCCAACACCCCCCCACCACCCTTGAACGTCCCCCCCGGCGGGGTTCGCGTCATCGGTGGCGGTGATACAGCGTATACGATATATGCGCAATCGCGTACCGACGCTGGACCCGGTGCAGGTCTTAAAGTGGTGGCCCGTCGCCAGTTCTCACGCAACAATGGCGCACCTTTTGCCTTCCTAAGTTGGAAGCAGCAGCTTTTAGGGTCGGATCAAACCTCCACCACTGAATCTGCCACGCCTAAATAAGCCCTTATGCTCAAGCTTGATACTCGTATCGATTTAAACTTTCAAAAGTTCCTTAGCTGGTGGAGCGGGGAGCTTGCATTTTTAGTCCCCAAACCTTTGCTCAAACTGTTGGGGGGGGGGAGGTCTCGCCTGGTCTTGTCTCGCAAGGAAGAGGGTTTAAGCGTTGCCTACTTCACGGATGAGGATGTTCGCGAATTGGGGCTTTTGCCACTGGACGAAAATGCAACGGGCAAACGCGAGCAATTGCTCGCCGAACACCCAGACTTGGATAATGCCGAATTGATTTTGCGCCTTCGTCCGCAACAATCCTTGACCAAAGTCTTCAAGCTTCCAGCGGTTGCGGAGGAAAATTTGCAGCAAGTCACCGCCTTTGAGATGGACCGGTTAACCCCGTTCAACGCGAATCAAGTCTATTATGATGTTAAATTGTTAGACCGTTTGGCGGCGACCCGACAAATCCGTGTCGAATTGGCTTTATCCCCAAAAAAGACTCTGGACAGCATTCTGGATGAACTGCTTGCCTTTGGCTGGCGGCCTGAGCGGGTCGATCTGGAAACCGGGCATGACACCCTGAGGCATAATCTGTTGCCGGAAAAATTTCGCCCACAAAAAAGCCGCTTGCCAAAAATCGTCACCCTCGCAGCGGTAGCGGTGTTCTTTTCGTTATTGCTTATTGCCCTAGGATTTCCCATACTGATGAATCAACGCCTTGTGGAAGAATTGCAGTCCCAAGTCAAGGCGGTGACAAAAGTGGCCAAAGAAGTTCAAGAGTTACGGGAAAACGCAGAAAAGCTCTCCAATGAAAACGGTTTTCTACTGCAAAAAAAACGCCATGAACCATCCATGGTTGACATGCTGGAAGAACTTACCAAGGTCATACCCGATCAGACTTCACTCAACGGATTGCAGTACCGGGAACACAAAGTCATCATTCAGGGGCAATCGCCCGCCGCTTCCAGCTTGATTGAACGTATGGAAGCCTCACCCTTTTTCAAAAACACAAGCTTCGTTTCACCTGTCACTAAAGATGTTTCCAATGGACAGGAGCGCTTCCAAATCGCCAGCGAAGTCGTAAACGGGAGGTTTTCTGAAAAACCGGCTGAATAAATCGAGGGTTTCCGCGCTGGCATTATTGATTGGCGTAGTCCTGATAGTCTTTTTAGGAATTTTGGGTCCGCTTTACGCAGTCAGCAACGGTTATCGCGAACGCATTGAAGACTTGGAATTCAAACTGCAAAAGATGCGCAAAATTGCAGCAGAAAAAGACTTTTGGCTAAACCGGCTGGAGGAAATCAAAAAACAAGGCAAAGCCGAAGGCCGATTGATTGCCAGGGACACTGCTGCCCTCGCCTCAGCCGATTTGCAAACCCTCATCAAGGAAGCGGTCAACCGGGCAGGGGGGGAATTGATCAGTACCCAAGTCATACCCGAGCACAAGGAAGAGCAGTTCACCCGGGTCGCTGTGAAATTGCGCATGACTGGCAGTACCACAGTGCTAAGGGATGTGCTCCATGCGTTTGAATCGGGGCATCCTATCCTTTTCGTGGAAAACTTGAACATTCGACCGATTAGAATCGCTCAACCAGCACTGCCGGGGCGGAAACCGGGCAAAGTGACGGACAAACTCAGCGTCGATTTCGATGTGGTCGGCTACATCAGGGGAAGTTGAACATGTTCAAACGCTTTCGGGAATACAATTTGGCTCTGTTGATTTTTGCTGTCTCGGCGCTGCTAGGTGTGTTGCTCGTGTCGCAATGGCTCCACTACCGGCATAAACAAGCCGATTTGAAAAAATTGCTGGCGACCAAGGTTGAAACACACATGAATGCCCAACCCATTGAAGAGCAACACGCCGACTTGCCCAGCCTTGAAGAATATTCCGCGACCATCGAACGGCCCTTGTTCATGGAGGGCAGGCGCCCTGTCACACAGGATGCCAACGAGCCGGAAGCCGCTCCGGTGGAAAAAAAGCCACTGGCCGTCAAACTGATGGGTATCATTTTAGCCCCCGAAGTCACCATGGGCCTTTTCGTCGATGCGCAAGGCAAATATAAGCGTCTTCACATCAATGATTCGATAGGCGGCTGGAAAGTGTCTGGCTTGGAATCAGACAAGGCAATCATGGAACAGGACGGAACCAAGGAAGAACTCAAGCTGGCCAAACCAAAGCAAAAGAAAGGACAGGGTCCAGCAAAACCAGGCTTATTTCCCGGGGGTCCGCAGGTAGGGCCCCCTGGCACACCACCCCCATTTGGTCAACCCGGCATACCGGGTCAGCAACCTCCCCCTTTTGGAACGATGAATCCCAATAACCCGAATATGCCAGAACCACCTTTTGATTCAGAACAACCGAATGAACCCGTTGATGAAACCCCAATGCAACAACCAGAAGAGCTCCAGCAAAATGAGCAATGAAGATTCCTCCAGAGCTTTGAAAGCGATTTCTGGTAAGTGGGTCTGCGCCACTGCCGTGGCAACCGCACTCCTATTGCTGGCAGGTTGCGAATACATGGGTCCTGCCGGAGGCAAGAAATTGCCTTTACCCAAAGCCTTGGTCATTCAAAGCGACAAATCCCAAACTGAGCCGCCACCTTCGGACATTACGGAACCAAGAGGGGCGACCAGAGAGGAGGTCTATCCAGCCACTGGGACATTGTTCGGTTCGCCTGACAAAGGCGGTAACGGTTCCGCCAAACGAAGTGTGCCGCCGAGGGAAGGAAAATACACGCTCAATTTCGAAGATGCCGAGCTGAGTGAAGTGGCGAAGGTGATACTGGGGGATACACTGAAGGTTAATTATGTCATCAGTCCAAAAGTGACGGGCAAGGTCAGCCTACAAACCACACGTGCGTTGACTGAGGATGAGATGATTCCTACGTTGGAGATGCTGCTGAAAACCAACGGAGCGGTACTGATCAAAGACCGCTCACTTTACCGCATCGAACCGGAGGCCACAGGCACGGTTAATGCCCCTTCCGTAGGGGTGGGTCGGTTTGGACAATCCATTCCGCCCGGTTTTCAACTGCGAGTGGTTCCTTTACGCTACGTCGGTGCGGCGGAAATGCAGAAAGTCATCGAACCCCTGATGCCGCCGAAATCGGTTATCCGCGTCGATGAAAACAGGAATTTGCTATTGTTGGCGGCCAGTGCCGACGAATTGCAAAGTGTCATGGAGACTATCAGCATCTTTGATGTCGATTTTATGCGAGGCATGTCCGTTGGGTTGTTCCCATTGAAAAATGTCGAGGCAGGCACGGTTGCCGAAGAATTGGACAAGCTGCTGACGGTTAGTGGTAAAGGGCCGATGGCGGGGATGTTTCGCTTGATGCCCATCGAGCGGCTGCAATCCATCCTCGTGGTGTCTCCGCAACCTCGCTACCTAGACGAGGTGCAAACTTGGATTGAGCGGCTAGATCGATATAACCCCACCAAAACCAGCAATATGCATGTCTATCGGGTTCAAAATGTGGATGCGTTGGAGTTAGCCAATACCCTAAGCCAGATATTTGGACAGGGCGGCAGAGGCAACCGGACCCCGGGGGCATCACTGGCCCCTGGAATGAGCGGTTCCACGATTGGGGGCGGGGGAGGGTCTTCATCCGGTTATGGCGGTTCCTCTTCTTCGGGCTTGGGCGGTTCGTCTTCATCCGGCTTTGGGGGATCGTCTTCATCCGGGATGGGAGGAGGCTCTTCCTCGTCAGGCATCGGTGGCTCGTCATCCGGTCTAGGCGGTTCTTCTTCGTCCGGCATGGGTGGCTCTTCCTCGTCGGGCTTCGGCGGTTCATCGTCCTCATCTGGTTTTGGAGGGGGGGGCAGCGGCAGTGGTTTCGGTTCCGGTGGGTCGTCGGGTTCCGGTTCCTTTGGATCGGGTTCAGGCGGATCATTCGGAGGTGGGGGCAGTTCGGGCGGCTCCGGCAACCAAAGAAGCCGAAGTTCACAGGTCGCCGATTTGGGCAACAATATGAGAATTGTGGCCGACCCTATCAATAATGCTCTAATCATCATGGCGAAGCCTCAAGATTTCCGAGATATCGAAGCCGTCATCAAACAATTGGACATCATGCCCATGCAGGTTCTGATTGATGCCACGATCATCGAAGTGGCCTTGACTGATGAATTGAAATATGGTCTTAAGTGGTATTTTACCCATTCGGAGGGAGGCACTGATGGTGCTGCTTTGTTAAGCGATACAGCGGCCGCAGCCTTAGCCGCCACGGGTGGGTTCAGCTATTTCCTGACATCTGGAAGTGGTTTTAAATTGAAATTAGACATGCTCGCCAGCAAGGGCAAGGCCAATGTCTTGTCCTCGCCCTCGTTAATGGTGTTAAACAATCAGGAAGCCAGCATCGTGGTTGGCAACCAAGTTCCCATCTTAAGTTCAGTCGCGGCTGTCCCCAGTGTGGGCACTGCCGCTGGCGTGTTGGGGACGCAGTCGATTCAATACAGGCCAACGGGTGTGCAGCTAAAAGTCCGTCCTCGCGTCAATGCGGGCGGCTTGGTCTCCATGGAAATCGAACAAGCAGTCGATAATATCGATCAGGCCGCAACTGACCAGAGTAAAATCGCTTCGCCCACTATCAGGCAGAGGAAAGTGACTAGCCAGGTGGCGATTAAATCGAGTGAAACGGTGATACTGGGTGGACTGATAAATGAGGCTGCAAGTACTAACGTGACGGGTATTCCTGTTTTATCGGAACTGCCGTGGATAGGTCCGCTGTTCAGCAGTACCAGCAAGAAAATGGAGCGTACAGAACTGGTGGTGCTTATCACACCTAGGGTGGTCGAAAACTCGACCAGTTCGCAGCAAATCACCAATGAATACCGTCGCAGACTAAGCAACCTTTACGACCCAAGCCCCACCAATTCTCCCTATATTATGGAACAAGGCACTGGCTTCA
Organism: uncultured Methylococcaceae bacterium; assembly: GCA_903930145.1. Classification (GTDB taxonomy): domain Bacteria; phylum Pseudomonadota; class Gammaproteobacteria; order Methylococcales; family Methylococcaceae; genus Methylumidiphilus. The sequence goes on along the minus strand of CAIYXP010000389.1, from coordinate 8,857 downwards.
ACTCCCCCAAAATAACCCCCCCATCAAACTAAATCCACCAATGAGGCAAGCATGTACAACTATTTTGGCTTAGCGCTGGTTTCTACAATTGGCATCGTCTTCTTTGATGACGACCCTGGCAGCGTGTCCATTCAAGAGTGGATACTCTATGCGATATTGATTTACGCTGCCGTCGGGTTTGTTCGAAAGTTCATCGAATTGGCGGAACAGGAAAAGCTATAAGGGGTCGGAAATTTTGTGTGGAAAGTCATTTTGCACGAGGCTTTCTTTATCCCCTCAAAATCTAAAATAGCGGTTGTTTGAAAATTGTCTAGTGCTGGCAACGCGGACAAAAAAAAGTGGATCGCTGGGCGAGCCGGACTGAAATGACGGGTGAACCACAAATCACGCAAGGTTCGCCATCCCGTCCATAAACTGCAAGTGTTTGCTGGAAATAACCCGGTTTGCCGCTGGCGTTGACAAAATCCCTTAATGTCGTACCGCCTTGAGTGATCGCTTGTATTAGCACTTCAACAATCAGCCCGGCTAAGTGATCGTAGCGCTTCAAGCTTATCCTTCCAGCCGACCGCCTTGGGTCGATACCAGCCCTAAACAAGGCTTCATTGGCGTATATATTGCCTACCCCTACGACGATGTGACTATCCATGATGAAACTCTTCACCGCCGATGTCTTGTTCTGCGCCGATTGATATAAATAGTCCCCATTAAACTTTTCATCAAAAGGTTCTGGCCCAAGCTCAGCCAACAGCGGGTGGTTCAGCGGATCGCCTTCTGCCCAAACTAAACAGCCGAAGCGGCGGGGGTCGTGATACCGCAGACAAACTTCTTGAGAAAACAGTATGTCGATATGATCGTGCTTTTTGACCAAAGCGTTTGCCTGAGTAATGCGCAAACTCCCTGACATACCCAAGTGGACGATTAGCGCTCCCGTCCCAAACGAAAAAATAATATACTTCCCCCTCCTAGTCAGGCTAAGGATTTTTTTGTTTGCGATTTTTTCATGCAAATCATCGGGAACAGGCCAGCGCATACTAGGTTGGCGAACAATAAGCCCTTGCACGACATTACCTAGCACATAGGGTTCAATACCTCGCCGGGTGGTCTCTACCTCGGGTAGTTCAGGCAATGTGTGGCTCCATTATTCACTGTCGGAATTACTATCTTCGACTGACTCACCCTCCATCACTCCTTCTGCTTCACTTTTTGGGGGAGACTCTGATTCTTCCTCTTGTTCCTTTTCACTTTCCACGCTGGGTTTTTGCAAGCCTAACAATCGTTTACCTGGTTCTCCCGCAACCAAGTATTCCAATTTCCAATCCGGGCGCAGGAGTAATAGATCAGGTTCGCGCTGAAGGATTAAATATTCAATGATTGGGCCATTTGCCAAGGTGATATTGATTTTGTCACCGACTGCCGGGCCTTCATGACGATTGACCTCAATGGCTCGTGCCGATTGCCATGCAGTGACCCATTCGGACATGCCTGCTCCGTCGGAGGGGGGTTCAAGTGACCATTGCCCTTTGTCGCCTAAGCTTGCGCGTAAACCCGGCACGGCAATGCCTTTGATTTTTGCATCTTCCGGCAGCAGTTTTTTGTCCACAAAATCCGTTGCCTTGGCAAACAATTGATGGGAAAAATCGTCTGTCACCAAATGCAGCGTGTCACCAATTTGCACATAACGAAGCATGTCGATAGGTTCCAAGCCACCGAATCGTAAGCTGACCTGGCCTAGCCTCAACTCTGCTTTCGGTTTTTCGAGTTCGAATTTGCCCAGTTCATCGGATTTGACTGGATAATGGGCGTGGCTTTCAGCATTCGGAATCTTCAGCAATTGCTTGATGCGGATGTCATTCGCCGGCGCTTGGAACGGGGAACTTAGCCACCAGTGACCGTCCCTTTTTTCAAAAACCAAGCTTTCCTGATTCTTCAGTTCAAACCGATCTATGGCATCAACATCCTGATTGGTTAGGTTAACAGGGTTTGCCTTTTCTTTGCCGGGTTCTAAAACAACCACTCCGATCAAGGCGGCGAGTACAATCAGCAAAACCAGGTTAAGCAACATTTTAGGCTTCATTAACGACCCCGCCGTTTAAACCAAATGAAAGCGCCGCCAGCAAACAGCAATAGTGGCAACAACAATAGGAAGCCCACGAAAATCAACACCATCGCCATGTTGGAAAGTGCCAAGGATTTATCGACCGCCACTTTGGCCGGGATATTGATGAGTTGATCATTTTCACTTAACCAATTGATGATATTCAAACCCAAATTGAGATTGCCACCGTTGCCCAAATAGGAATTGCTAAGGAAGTCGCCATCGCCGATGACCACAATCCGCTGATTTTCAAGCCTAGCCTTGTCGGCAGCATTCTTTTGATCGGGATTGTTCGGGGTAGCCTTGTCCTTTTCTCGTGTCAATGCAAAACCAATTGTCAGCGGCCCTTCGTGTTCGCCTTGGTCTGCATCAAACTTGATCTTGCCTTCTATAGGCCCGGTTTCCGTCCAAGCGGATCGAACCGTGCTTAAAAAGGGTACACGAACAAACGGACTTTCACCCGCTTTGTCCAAGGCGACGGCAGACGGAAACACCGTCATCACCTCAAAGCCAGAGGTAATCGGATGGTTTTGATAGTCGGCAACCAAAGCATTGGTTGGGTCATCAATCCCAAACAATTGGGTGGAGGCATCCACTACCGTACCTGATAAGAATGTCAGCCCCAATAGCTCGGCCAAAGGAGCTAGGCCATGCAAATCGCCGGGATCGGCCATCCACCAAAGATTGCCGCCACGTTTGACGTATTCCAAAATCTGGGATACCTCGCCGGGCAGCAAGTTGACCTTTGGGCCATCCAGCACCAGCACATCCGTATTGTCGGGTAGGCTGGATGTCTTGGCTAAGTTAACCAGTGAGAACTTGATGCCCTTGCGGCCCAACTCCTCGCCAAACTGGCCTAAATCGAAATTGGCTTGGCCTTTCGGTGAACGTTCACCATGCCCTTCCAAAAACACGATGTGTTGATCCTTGGCATGGGACAAGCGTTGCAAGGCGTTGGTGATCGCGGTTTCAGTCGGTTCCATGACCAGTTCGCTGCGGCCTTGATATTCTATGCGAATGACGTTGCGGTCAGTAAAGCCCAGTTTTCGTATCTCATCTGGCTGGATGTCTGGGTTCACAAACGTCAATTTTAAGCTTGGTTTATGGAAACTATACTTGGATATCTGCTCGGCGATGGCATCCCTTAGGTTTTTTTCCTCACGAACATAGGCGGTGACCTGAATCGGCTCATGAAACAAATTCAAGACTTTCACACTGGCCGGAGACAAGGTGTGCTGCGCACTAGCCGTCCAATCGAATTTTAATGAATAACGGGTGCTTAACCAGCCGAGCAAGGCGATGACGGCGAGGAACAATAAAGTGAAAATAAAATTTTGGAGACGAATCTCTAGATGTTTACGGGCGTTGATCTTCATTTTTGCAGACGGTCATTATCCAAAACATGAATGCTCAGCACAAGGAAGGCAAGGATGAACAGGCAAAAATATAACAAATTCTCCGTTGTGACCAAACCGGATAACAGTTTGTCATAATGATGCAACATGGACAGATATTCCAACACCCCGCCAGCGCCACTCCTGCTCCAGTTAATGATCCATAACAGCAATAAAGCCCCGAATGTGCTGATGGCTGCGACCGTCGGTTGATTAGCCAACGCGGATATAAACAGGCCCAAAGCGGCAAACGCTGCAATCAGCAAGCACAATGCCAATACACAAGCAGCCAATTTGCCAAAATCCAATCCACCTCCAGCCAATAGGGAAAGGGGCATTAAGGTGATCATGCCCACCATAATGAGCAAAAAAGCCAACACCCCTAAGTATTTCCCCAATACGATCTCGCTGATGGAAATCGGGGCGCTAAACAGCAAACTCAACGTGCGATTGCGTCGCTCCTCACTGATTAAACGCATGGTCAATAACGGGCAAACCATTAACAGGATGACACCCGCATTTTGAAACAAGCCTGTCACGACAAAATCGGTCACACCCGGCATTTGCTCGTACCCGGAAAAGCGAGGGAGGATATCGTTGACATATTGGTCAAGCAACATTAAGAACAGCAAGGCTAGGATAATCTGAATCACGCCTAGGATTGCCCACGCCAAAGGCGATAGAAACATGGTGCGAAGTTCGCGCCCCGCAATCGTGAAAACCATCATTGAATAATCATCTCCTTGGGTTCTGGGTTGTGTTGGGTTATCTCGATAAAAATTTGTTCCATGCTGCGTTTTTCGGGAGTCAATTCCAACAAACCCAAGCCTTCAGACACGACGGTTTCGGCGATTGCGGCAGCAGGGTTGGAGTCCTTTTCATGGAATATCCGATAGCGGTTTTCCCCCATGTCTTCAATCGATAGAATGCCTTTGATATTATACAGTTTGACTAAGTTGGGGGCTGAAGCAGTTTTCAACAACACGCTTAAGGCGCGCATGTTGCGCTCAAGACCTTCGATGCTATCATTCAACACCAATCGACCCTGATGGATGATCTGCACTCGCGTACACACCTCCTGTATTTCAGGGAGGATGTGCGTTGACAGTATGATGCCATGTTCCTTGCCCAATTCGCGGATCAATTCGCGAATCTCGCGGATTTGGATAGGGTCCAAGCCCACGGTCGGCTCATCTAGGATGATGACGGCGGGATTGTGCAAAATGGCTTGGGCGATGCCCACACGTTGCTGATAGCCCTTGGACAAATTTCCGATCAAGCGCGAACCCACTTCCGACAACCCACAGCGCTCCATGGCATTATCAACCGCCTTGGCGATTTTTCCATTCGGAAGACGGTGCAATTTTGCGCAGTATTTCAGAAATTCAAAGGTGGACAATTCCTTGTACACTGGCGGGACTTCAGGCAAATAGCCCAATTCACGTTTGGCTTCCTTGGGCTGGTCCAAAATGTCAATCCCATTGATGAAAATCAAACCCGCAGTGGGGGCAAGATTGCCGCAAATCATTTGCATCGTGGTAGTCTTGCCCGCCCCGTTGGGACCGAGGAAGCCAAGAATTTCCCCTCTTTCCAAAGAAAAATTAACATCATTGACGGCGCATTGTTCGCCGTAATAGCGATAAAGTTGTTCGACTTGAATCAGGTTGGTCATAGCATGGCATCAGATTTGCGAAAGTGGATTATGAGCCTAAACATAAAGTGCAATTGACACAAGTAATGATTCGGTAGGAGTACATTGGAATTTCCCTGACATTTTCATCACCGACTTCCGGCATCATTCGGCCTAAACCCGGTAATGTGTCCAGAATATCAGCTTTTGCAACACTCCTGGATAACTTTGCACCCATAATGCTTTGAATCCTTGGCTATGAATTCATAAATCATGCGGAGATCGGCTTTAGCCTCATCCGACCAGATTACCACTGCTCGATCTCGCGCTTTAACTCTTCTGCTGTGGTGACTCTGCCTTTGGCAACATCCTCCCTGCCTCTGCGGACTTTCTCAAGCACATATAACTGATACATGATTTCTTCCATGTCCACGTCTTCCGGCATTTTAGCGATAGTTTGTATGGCTTCTTGTTTGGCGGGTTGCATGTTGCCTACCTGAAATGATTGATCGTACTTTATTGTAATGCAAGTTCAGCCAACGGCAATGCTTGAAATATTCAGATGCCGGATGCTTCAAGTCTGCTAAGATTTCCGAAAAGCCGCAGACATTCAAGGAACTGGTCGGCTTCAACACCCGCGAGGCTTGGCGAATCCACTGGATAGACCACGCGATATAATGCTCTTGGCTTTCGAAACTATCCCAATCGGCTTTCCCGGCTAATGATATTTAATCACCTTGCGAAGATTATCTAGCACGGCATTTAATTTCATCGGTGGTGATTCGGCTATTGTTTCATGTTCACCTAGATGTTTATGAAAAGGAAAGTTGCTTACTCCCTGATGATGTGGTGCATTATCCCAACGTACAATACAGTTTCCTTGTTCATCTTGCCAATGGTAAGAGTATTTTCTTGTGCCATCTTGAAACAGATAATCTTTAACGTGCAATTCGGTTTGATTTTTCAAACACACTTTGGCAACAAATTGATACGATGCACCCACCATTCTAAATTGCAAAATATCATAGCTGGCAATAATGTCTTTGTATTCATCTAAAACATCTAAAAACATGCTTAACTCAACAGCTTTTGCCAATATGCAAAACTTTCTAAGGCAAATTTCCAATTGAGCCAGTCATTTTCCATCTCATAGTTTGCAGTTTGGGCTTGAAAAGCCTGATTAAATTCTGCAAAAGTTTGTTGATATTTTTTTTCAAAATATTCTGTTTCCATGCGGTATTCGGCAAGCTGTTGTTTACCCAGTAATAAAGAAACTTCATTAAGTAGGTTTTCTTTAGAAATTTGCAACTGCTCAAGGATGGTTTCCGAGTTTATCATTAATTTATTCTCTATATTTCAATCTGGTAGTTCGCTAGGGCAATCGCATGAAGGCTAGAACCTCGTCATTCCGGCATGGATTGCCGTACAAATCGGCAGGATAGCCGATTTGCACAGCTTTGCTGCCCGAAGGGTGAGGGACAGGGATTGTCCCTCATGAATCAAGATTGCAGGAATGCCCCGAACCCTCGTCCGTTGGGAGAGTTTGCCGTCCTTGGACGATGGATTTTGGCATCCTTGCCAAAATGACGGCGCTTTACCCACGCTCAAATCCAAGCTATCGCTTCATGCGATTGCCATGCATAGAGGCATAGAGCCAATTATACAGCTATGGCCAGGTGTTCAATAGCATGGCATTGGATTTGCTGAAGTAAATGATGCTCTCTTGCGAACGCCCCCAATCACTGCCCAGATTGGCTTTGTTCTTGTAGTGCCAAATGAGCCAGCGGCAATGCTTGAAATATTTAGAAGCCGGGTGCTTCAAGTCCGCCAAGATTTCCGAAAAGCCACACCAAAGAACCAGACGGCTTCAACACCCGCGAGGCTTGGCTAATCCACTGGATAGACCACGCGATATAATGCTCTTGGCTCTCAAAACTATCCCAATCGGCCTTCTTGATGTTGTAGGGCGGGTCGGCAAACACCAGATCAACACTAGCATCATCCAGCGAAGCCAGCCAGTCTATCGAGTTGCCTTGGGACAGCCTTCCGTTTGGGTGTTCGTATTGGAGTTGGAATCCTTTGGTAACCGACTCAAAATTAAGCTCTTTGCCTTTGGTGGGGCGGCGGATGTCATTAAATTCCAGTAGGGAAAGCTGTTCCATGGGGTTGGTGACGTGGTGAAGTAAGGGACATTATAACCGAGGAACAGGCTAAAGCTTGAGATCATATGAATGTGTCGAGTAGCGTAGTGTGAGAAAGCGTCTTATCTTGTCCACAGTTTGTCGGAGTTTGAGGTTTCGTTCTTCTTGGGCAAACGATAAAGCCTTTGCCCACCATCGGCTTAAATGTATTTTTGTCTCATATGTTGTTTAAAATGACAGACAAAATCATTAACGAATTGATTTCATATGACGTTCTAATAAATCACATAATCTTGAAATATCGTCTGGATTAGTTGTAGAAAGCGTCTGATAAGCGGTTACACCAACTAAACCTGGAATTGGTCCGCGAAAATCGTTTAAAAATAATGGTAACAAATAACCTGTTCCTCTACGTTTTAACATTTCTAAAATTATTGTTTGACGCTCTAAAGTAGTCCAAATTTTATTTACATAGGATTCTGAAAATAAGGCGAGTACTCGATTACTTTGACGATATCTTTCAGGCAATTCATATGTAAGATCAGTTCCCCATAACTCATATTCTTCATATTCGTCAAAAAAAACTCTGAAACCAGATTCTGAGATTCGATCAGCGATAACTCGTGCGATGTACCGCTCTTCACCCGAGAATGAAATTGCTAAGTCATATTTAGGATTTGTCTGATTCATGGCTATTACCAGTTTATAAAGTTATGTAGTAGTTTTTGGATAGAAGGCCGGGCATTAGATTGATAGACAAAGTCTTCTAAATCTCTACGGAATTCAGAATTAACATAATAAGCTCTGCTTGCCCTTCCTAATTTTAATTTGATAAATCCTTCATCGATAAGAATATTTAGAAGAGACCCTAAAACCGAACCCCTTCCAGCAGTATAACTGTATAAGGCATCCTCCGAGCGTTCTCGTGAAAGGTGCCCCCCGGCATTAAATAATTTTATAAAGGATCGAATCTCAGATATAATTTTTGATTTATCTGCTTCAGCATCTTGTGTAGCAATATCTATAATTTCTCGACATTCCTGATCAAATTTACATGTTGGAATATCAAAGTTAGATGCTTTGAGTTTCGGGGTAATCCCCTTAATTAACATTAAAGAAGAAAAATGACAATTTGTGAAAAATGTATTTTCATTTGCTTCGCAGGCCCAAAAAAAATCATAACCTTCAAATCTACAGTTCTCAAATTTTTTATCACTAAAATCAAAGAGGATCTTTTTCGAAGATGTATGACTAATCCCTCCTATATTTATATCTGAAAACGAGTGTGATTCGTTACAATAAAACAAGTCTCTCAGTATTTCTGTGTTTTTTTCAGTTGTATATCCTGCTTTTTGAGATAGTTCAAGAGCTATATTTAAAAATAAACAACAAATTTTAAAAATAGAATCGTTATCAATTTGAAGATATCTGGTATTTTCTATTTGCGTCAATAAATTAATAATGCTATCTTCGTTGATTACTCCAAGTCGCAAAGCGCACTGAGTTATAAATTGGGATCCTAACCAATATTGATTGCTAATGCGCTTGGCTATTTTTTCATCTAGTTTAATATTACCATAAAATATTAGTCCCATAT
>CAIYXP010000388.1 GCA_903930145.1 uncultured Methylococcaceae bacterium | reverse complement strand
GTCAATATCTGCAAGGCAAGCCTTGCACTCCAAGCGTCACGGTTTTACCTCATTTTCCCGTTGTTAAAACACTGACCAACCCCTACTTATATTTCTGAAGAGTTCATGATATAAATTGAAAAAATCAAAAAGGAATAAACCATGGCAGATAAATTTCAATTTCAATTCGACTTTTCCAGCAACACCAAAACCGGGCGGCGTGAAAATGTGCGCAAACGCATCTTGCTATTGGGCAACTACTCCGGGCAAAATCAAGACAAGCCTAAACTGGCGCAGCGCAAACCGCTGATGGTGGATGTGGATAGCTTGGATACCGTGCTAGCCAAGATTGCACCGCAGATACGATTCAGCTTGGAGGGGGGGGAGGCAGAAACGCTGATCGATTTTAAGACCTTGGAGCATTTTCACCCGGATGAGTTATACAAGCGCTTGGACATTTTCAAATCCTTGAGGGGTATGCGGATGCGTTTGGAAAATCCATCCACTTTTGCCGCTGCCGCCGAGGAGCTTAAAAAGGGCATGGGTGAAATCGCTTCGGAAACGACCCAGGATCAATCCCAAGCTCAAAATCAGGATGAAAACCTATTCGACAGGCTATTAGGCGGTCACTCGTCCGAAGCTGAAAACATTCCAAAACATCCAGTGGACAAGGTTCAATCCATCATTCAGCAAATCGTCGCACCCCATTTGAGCAAGGGCGTGGATTTGGGGCAACAAAAGCAATTACTGTCCGCCATAGACGATTCAATCAACCAACTGATGTGCGGTATTTTGCATCATCCCCAATTCCAAGCTTTGGAAGCGGCTTGGCGGGGTGTGGAATGGCTAGTTGGCAATATCGAGGACAGCGATGATCTGAAGATATATCTGCTTGATGTCTCTTTAGATGAAATCATGGCGGATATCGGGGCCTCGGAAGGGCAGGTCGAGAAAATTGCCATTCATCGTTTGATGTCGGAAAGCAGCTTGAGCATTCCGGGCGGTGAACCTTGGTCTTTGGTGGTGGGTGATTATCAATTTGGAGACAATGTGGAAAGCCTTGTTTTATTGGAATTGATGGGCGCTTTCAGTGCTGGATGTGGTGGAAAGTTCATCGCAAGTGGCAGTCCTCAATTATTAGGCTGTGAATCCTTAGCTATGTCCCCGGACAAGGCTGACTGGCCAGACCCTAAAGCAGAAATCGCCCAAGTTTGGCAAAGTTTGCGTAAGAGCCAAGCGGCTCGGTACATCGGGCTGGCACTTCCACGTTTCATGTTGCGGCTTCCTTACGGCAAAAACACCAACCCCACCGACAACTTCCGTTTTGAGGAAATGCCTTCAAAACCCAAGCATAAGCATTATCTCTGGGGAAATTCTGCCCTCATCTGTGCCGAAATGATCGCCCGATCATGGCTGGAAGGGGAGGATGCCGAACCCGGCACTTTGCGTGACACGGGTTCCTTACCCTATCATGTTTACGACGACGGCAGTGGTCAGGCCATTAAACCCTGTGCTGAAGTCTATTTGAATGAGAAAACGGCGAATGCAATTCTTGATGCAGGGATTATTCCTGTATTGAGTGTCCGCAATCAGAACCGGGCGATAGTCCCTAGGCTGATGAGCATCGCGGAGGATGCCGCTGAGCTTGTGTAGCTTATGCATGGGTATTTACACAACTTGCAAACTATTATTTTTACTCCCCTCCCCCTCGCAGGGGGAGGGGTCGGGGGAGAGGGTCTTGGGATGGTTGATGAG
>CAIYXP010000387.1 GCA_903930145.1 uncultured Methylococcaceae bacterium | reverse complement strand
TGAAGTTGACCGGTACTGCATGACCGCATTGAATGCCGTGCAGACACGCATTCTAGGGTTGATCGGGTTCACCCCGGCAATTTACCAAGGGATTGAAATGCAATCCGGGAAACTGGCCGTTAAAATGGGCGAACCGTGAGTGACGAGTGCCAAGCGAGTGACACGGAGGAGCCCGGTGCGGTAATTCCGCACGCCGGGATCTGTGCGGGGGCGGTCGGGTAACTGGCCGTCCTACCGCGATCCCGACATTTCCATGCCCAACTGATGTGATCGTGTTGAATGATGCCCCTGGCATTGCCCCATATGTTGACGGACTTGGCTTGGGCGCAACGGGCGATGGCCTTCGGGAAGGCGACGGTTGTGTCGGAGTCGGTGGTGAATAATTTGCGGTTTCCGGGGCAGTATTACGACAGTGAAACAGACATGAACTACAACTACTTCCGGGATTACAATCCCAGTACAGGTAGGTATGCCCAATACGACCCGGTGGGTTTTGCTTCCGGTCCGAATCCATTCCTTTATTCCGAGGCCAGTCCTAACAGATTCATTGATTCGCTTGGATTAAACACAATAGCCATAGGTACAGGTATCGGTTCAATGGCTGGTCCGCCCGGTGCTATAGTGGGTGCTGTAGTTGGAGCAGTTATATTAGGTGCTGTAATAATCTATTATACTTCGTCTAGCGCTCAAACAGGCAAATGGTCTTGTACTGCTAGTTGTAATATCCAGCAAATTGATCCTTGCGCAAATTGTCCACCTAGGGTGAGCGGCAGCTCGCGAGGGAGAAATGAGGCAGAGGCTTGCGTAGAAGCAAAACGATCTGCTACACAAAACTCTCCACGGGGTTGTTATGCTCGCCATTGCCAGTGCAGTTGTTCTAAATCTTAGGTGTCATAATGTCAACATCAAATAATCAAAGTTCCATTGCTATATTAAAAATTGAAGAGGAACTTTTAATTGAATTATTTTCTGGTTTAGAGTATGAGAAATTTACATTTAAGATAGAACTACTAAAGTGTCTTAAATCAGGATTATTTTATGGACGTGTTTATAGACAGGATAGTTTTCGGCTTAAATTGCTTGAATCTCGGTCTGAGCAATTGCCATCAGGTGAGGCAAATCATGAATTATGGGTTATTGATGATTTTTTTCAAGCCGATGATCTAACAGGAGAAATACTCGATGAATTGAGGGCTAGAATAATTAGAAAAATCGAAGATACATTTTTTATCACCTGAAGCCGAAAAAGCCCGGGGTGCGCATCGCGCACCCTGAACCACTCCAAAATGCGGTATTGAATTGGGATATTAAAATAGCAACCGCAACGCCCACAGTAAAACCACAGGTGCATGGGCCTATGATGCCAACAACCGGCTTATCCAGCGCGGTGTCGGCATCAATGCGACATTCTACCAGTACGACGACGCCGGCAACTCGACCCAAAAATCCGAACCCGGCAAGCTCACGCGCTACGCCTACGACAGCCAAAACCGGCTGATTGAGGTCAAGGACGGCAACGGCAACCGCATTGCTCGCTACGGCTACGACCCGCTGGACCGGCGCATTTGGAAGGAAGCCTATTCGTCGGGGGAAGGCCGACGCACCTATTACCTCTATGCCGATGAAGGGTTGATTGCCGAGGCCAACCTAAACGTTTTGCCCCCTCACCCCACGGAAACGGGTTGGGGTGAAGGTATCAATGCAACTACACCGACAATCGCCACCCAATACGGCCCGCGACCCGACGCAGACTTCACCACCGGCATCTTGTTCGTCAAGACCAAGGACAGCAACGGGCAGGACCGTTTCGCCTATTTCCACCACGACCACCTCGACACGCCGATCCAAGCCACCGACAAAAACGGCAATATCATCTGGGCGGCGAATTACAATATATTTGGCCAGGCCACCATCACCACGCTCGCCCCCACGGCGGACAGCCCCACGATCACCAGCAACTTGCGGTTGCCGGGGCAGATCGAAGACGCGGAAACCGGTCTGCACTATAATTACCGCCGCTACTACGACCCGTCCACCGGGCGCTACATCACGCAAGACCCGATAGGCTTGGCGGGGGGTATTAATCGCTATATATATACAGAGAGGCCAATCCTGCTGGACAAATTGATCCTAATGGGGAGTCATCGTGTGTGGCGAATTGCTTCTTATCCCAATTCGGACTATCTGAACTGGGCGTCGGAATAGGCATCGCCGCAACGGGTCCTTTTGTTGACAAGCCCAGAAGCGGGGTTGCTGGAGGGGGTAAGGCAGGCAGCAAAACATCCATCGTGAGCAAGATCGGAGGGAGATTTCCGATTCCAGTTCCTGGGGGAGGCAGCATCGCTGGGACTGGAAATCTAATTCGAGGTCTTGGGCGTATAGGTGGTCGATTTCTTCCTGGCGTTGGTGTCGCGCTTCTGGCCTACGATGCCTACAGTATCGGAAAGTGCATCTCAGGTTGCGATGTTCCATACTGCAAAACACAGTAAAATCAATGATGGGCGTGAATATGAATAGGAATTTTGTCGCTACTCGCATTGCTGAGATGATTTCCTCACAGCTAAATATTTCGATTGACGAAATATCTAACAGTGATCGCATCTATCACGATCTGAAAATATCTGGCGATGATGCTAGCGATCTACTGGAAAAGATTGTGCAAGAGTTTGGTATTTCTTTCAATAATTTTGATGTGGATAAGCGATTTCCAACAGAGGGCAACGAGTCGTCTGCCTTATTTTGGTTTCGTAAAATTCTGCGGCGAGGGGATATATTTGTAGAGACTACGTTTGATGACTTGGTTGATTACGTCGCTAACAATATAAATGCGGTAAGGGGCAATTTGTAAATGCGGTAAGGATTGTTTACCTGACCCTAGACGACGGGCAAACCCTCACCGCCACCGAAGGCCACCCGTTCAAGACCACCGACGGCTGGCGCGACGCGATCCTGCTCAAGAAGGGTGGGCAGTTGCTGCTCAAGGGCGACGGCGAACCTCCGAAAATAGGCGTTGCGCAAGCCGGGAACATTGCCACCATTGCCGATGTCAGCACCGAGACTCGCACCGTCAAGGTGTTCAACCTCGAAGTGGCAAATGCGCATACCTACTTTGTTGGCAAGAATGGGGTGGTGGTGCATAATGCCAAGTCAGGGACAAGTGGGAACAGTAGTGTTGCAATAGCGGGCAAAGCTTTTGATAAACTACCTTACTCTGAAGGATATTTGTCACAAATAGATATAGGAGGCGGCATGAGAGTTGATGGTATAAATTATGGAACTGGACATATTATTGAACGAAAATGTACTGGAAGGTGGCAGACAGTCAGAAATGGGCAAAGGCGGACAATAGATTATGTTGCTCAAATGAATAAGACGCATCCTCGACCAGGCGGATGGTTCGCAGATTTAGATATACTGAATCCTATTACGGGTAACCGCACAACTATTCCAGCGGCTAGGTGATAATGATGAGCAAGAGATTATTATTTAATAAAATAGAATCCGTCCTTTCAGAAAAAGGTTTTAGGCGTGATGGAAATTATTTCCGCAGGGATGTTGGCCTTGTTAAACAAGCTTTATATTTGCATCCATCTCGGCATGGTGGTGAATATTTTTTAGAAATGCTGACTACCTTTCAGGATCTTAACCCGGAGCGTTATAACATTCACTCTGATGCACATCTAAAAGCACGATTAAGTTCTTATTATCATCCTCTAGGGAATCCCGAATCGCAGATTGAATGGACGTGTAAATACGAAGGGCTGAATGAAAACTCTCCTATAATATCAAAATATTTATCCGAGGCACTGGATGTCTTTTTAAATTGGCTAGAAGAGTACCCTTCTTGGCAAGTTGCTGTGGAAAAAATGAAACAATACAAATTTGCAATTTACATTTCACGTGCTGCTCTATTTGAAGACATTGGACAAACCGTTCCCATGCCTCAATAAAACAAGTCGTAACCCGTAAGGCGGATTCTGAGCTAAGACGAAAGGAAGCAGTCAGGTCTTGAAAAGAATGGGGTCAGGTCTTGTATTTTGACTTTATATTTTCATAATAGTCAAATAGAATGACCTGACCCTATTCTTCCTTGCTGGAGCGGGAATCGCCACCAAAACCGAAGATTTCACGCTAGACGCGGTGGGCAACCGCATTGCCCACAGCAAAACCACAGGCGCATGGACCTATGATGCCAACAACCGCCTGATTCAGCGCGGTACGAGTGTCAACGTCACTTTTTACCAATACGATGAAGCCGGCAATCTGACCCAACAGTCCGAACCCGGCAAGACCACCCGCTATGCCTATGACACGCAAAATCGGTTGATTGAAGTCAGGGACGGCGGTGACAATTTGCTTGCCCGGTATGGTTACGACCCGCAAAATCGGCGCATCTGGAAGGAAACCTATTCGGCGGGAAAGGGTCGGCGCACTTATTATCTGTATGCCGACGAAGGGCTGATTGCTGAGTCCGCCCAAGCTATCACCCTGAACACGGACGGCACTGTCACCGCCGCTATGACCCCACAGATAACCACACAATACGGCCCGCGCCCCGGCAGCGAATTCACCACGGGTATACTGTTTGTGAAGACTCGCGACAGCAACGGCCAAGATCGCTTCGCCTACCACCACCACGACCACTTGGGCACCCCGATCCAGGCGACCGACACGGCGGGCAACATTGTGTGGTCGGCGAACTACGAGCCGTTTGGCAAGGCCAGCATCACCACTTACGCCGCCACAGCGGACAGGCCTACGATTACCTTGAACCTGAGGCTGCCGGGGCAGTACGAAGACGCGGAAACCGGGTTGCACTACAACTTCTGGCGGTATTACGATCCGGAGACGGGGAGATATGTCCAATCCGATCCCATCGGACTCAGAGGGGGCATTAATACTTATTCGTATGTAAATGGGCAGCCGACGAGTTTTACTGATCCGTTGGGTCTCGAATGCACCGCTCAAAATGGGCGAGTCACCTGCAATGTGCCGGGTGGACCCCAGATAAATTTCCCGCAGCCCAGTGGCTGGCCAAGCTCTATTAAGCCTGGTGATTCAAACTATCACGATTACAACAAATGGCGAAATGCAGAGGGCATAGACAAGAAGTGCCTTGAGGATTATCTCCGCAACCATCCAACCCCTGGATATCCAAAGCCTGCAACTCCCGCTGGAACTCCAAACGACGCGACTCCCTCTTGGGCCTCGCCGTTTACCTATAGTCCGGTTGTTAGTTATTCGATGTCCTATAACGGCTCGCAAGTCGTAGTGAATGTCACTATGCCTGGGCATCCGTTATTTCCAGGCTACGTAGCGCGAACGGCCAGTGGAAATATCATTAATAACTTTGGTGAAGGCACCGGCTGGTTGCAGAACACCAATGTGCCATTCAATGATCTACTAATCAATAACGTTTGGTATGGGCTTACTGACGAAGCGATCAAAGCCTGTTCGTGCAAGGCCCAAGAATGAACACTACTGCGCTGCGAGCGTTTGTTGGCTTCTTGGTGGCTCCAGCGGTACCAGCGCTGATCATGTATCTTGTCCAATTGATCTTTGTTCGCCGAGGGGAGGCTGAATGGGCAGCGATTGCTATCGGTCTATTTGGATATTTGACCACAGTGGTTGTTGGTATTCCCGCGTATTTCTTTTTGCAGAGAAAAGCTGTCACCGGTTTGGGTGTATACCTCGTTCTTGGTGCTCTGATTGGGTTGACTTGTTACGCATTGCTCTTTATTCCGGGTGCGTTACTCAATTGGAAAGCGAACGCTGAGGGTGCTTATTTGATGCTCAGAAACTCTGCCGGGCTTGCTGTGCTGGCGATTGTCTGCGGCTTGATTGCCAGCTTGGTTTTCTGGCTCATCGCAATAAACGCGGTAAGGCGTAACCCCTAACCCGTAAGCTTGGTAGGGTGCGCATCGCGCACCTTAAACCACTCCCAAATGCGGTATTGAATTGGGGTATTAAAATAACAACCGAATTGCCCACAGCCGGGTTCAAGGGGCTTGGACTTATGACGCCAACAACCGGCTTATCCAGCGCGGCGTAGGGGTCAATGAGACATTCTATCAATACGACAACGCCGGCAACCTGACCCAACAATCCGAACCCGGCAAAGTCACGCGATACACCTATGACACCCAAAACCGGCTGATTGAAGTCAGGGACGGCGGTGACAATTTGATTGCCCGGTATGGCTACGACCCGTTGGACCGGCGCATTTGGAAGAAAGCCTATTCGTCGGGGGAAGGCCGACGCACCTATTACCTCTATGCCGACGAGGGGCTGATTGCCGAGGCCACCCAACCCATCATCCCGAACGCGGACGGCACGGCCACCGCCGCCACGAACCCGCACATTACCACTCAATACGGCCCGCGACCCGATGCCGAGTTCACCGCGGGAATATTGTTCGTCAAGACCCAAAACAGCAACGGGCAGGACACCGTGGCCTACTACCACCACGACCACCTGCAAACGCCCATTCAGGCGACGGACAAGCAAGGCAATCTGGTGTGGAGCGCCACCTACGAACCTTTTGGTCAGGCAACCATCACCACGCCAGCCGCCACGGAGGACAGCCCCACGATCACCAGCAACTTGCGCCTGCCAGGGCAATACTTTGATGACGAGACGGGGTTGCATTACAATTTAAGCCGCTATTACGATCCTTCAAAGGGGCGGTATGTAACCAGTGACCCGATTGGGTTAAATGCGGGAATCAATATGTTTTCCTATGCCTATGGTGACCCGCTTTTAATATATGATCCTTATGGTTTATGGGGCCTTGCCGACCTACCTGACATTCCTCAGCCTGTCGTCGATTTTTCAGCTGGTTTTGGCGACACCATGTCGTTTGGACTAACTAATTGGGTACGTAACCAGATGGGTAAAAATAGTTTTGTAAACAAATGTTCCCGATCTTATTATGGCGGAAATCTGGCCGGAATTGGTTGGGGATTAGCCTTGTCCGGTGCTGGCCTTATTCGCGGTGGAATGCGTCTGGAGTTAGGTAACTGGAAGCAAGGTGGCGAATGGTTTTTTCGAGAAGGGACTCGAGGCCCTCATTTCCACTTTGGATCTGGGCCGGGACTCCAGATGCATCATCTGCCGTGGCAAGCTGGTAACTGGATCCGCAATTTAATAAGTTTAGCTAAGAATGGAAAAGGGGGTAATGATTTAGCGTATATAGGTATGGAGGTAAGTGGTGGAGGTGTTGTTGAAAGCGGTATAATTCAAAGGTGTGGCTGTGATTGAATCGTTTAATAAATACATAGAAATGACGCTATGGGTGGTCGAATTGTCAGGTGAAGGCAGATGGCAAAATCCCGAAACGGCAGATGATCCAAAAACTATTGTAAAAGCATTTTTTGATTGGCAGTTTCAGCAAAATGCATTCGACTATGCGGTAGTGTGTTCCTGTCCCTCCTATCAGAGTGGGATTCTTAAAAAAATCTTCGGAAGGGCAGAGAAATTTCTTTCCGTATGCATGTCTACCAAGTATGCCAAACAGTATGACACTGTTCTTATGAATCATGCGCTACGGGGATTTGAGCTAATTGTAGCAACGCAACATAACTATTCTATGTGCTGCGAATTTTTTAGAAAATTTGGTTATGTTAATGCCAGAGAGTACGAATTTAGCTTGGTCAATGCAACACTACCAGGAGCATGGAATAAAGAAGAAATTAACGATGCCCTGCTTCTCGCCATTAAATTGGGAGGAAAGGAATTCTGCTGCTTTGGCCACGATGCAGATCCAATTTACCTTATTTTTGAAAAAATGAACAAAAGCCCGGTAGCCCAGTAGGGTGCGCATCGCACACCTTAAACCCCACCCCAATGCGGTATTGAATTGGGGTTTGAAATGGTTGAAAAGAATGGGTCAGGTCTTGTATTTTGACTTTAATTTTTCATAATAATCAAATAGCAAGATCTGACCTTTTTTCTTTTGGGTTATGTGGCCCTAGGAGCAACTATGGAAAATGCCGTAGCAGTCTCGGCATTTCGTAATTTCCTGAAACAGGTATTTCGTTTAAATCCATTGATTACATTCCGCGTCTACCCATTTGAGAAAATGGTTGAAAAATATGGGACGGCCCAAACAATTATCGAAGCTGCTGGACGAACAAACACAGGTATCAACTTGGTTGGGGGTATCGCTGCCGCCGGTGGTGCCACCTCACTTGGAACGACAGGTAATTGCGGGTGTAATTAGCCATGATAATAAGGCATCTAGGAACTGAAAGTGATGGCGCCAGAAGCGTCGAAATACGATCCGACGAGATTTCATATCGTGCGCTGCTTCGAAATATTCATAGCATACCAGGGGCAATTGTTACAAAATCAGCGCATGACCTTATGAACGACAATACCAACATAACTATCAGATACAATGATGTAATTTTAACCATTGAGACACCGTTTTCCGATTATATTATTAACTGCTCTTCCCCTTGTGGCGCATTTGACGAGTTTGTTTCCAAGTTGAGCAGTTATAAGGTGAAGTGGTGGGAACGGTTCATTTAAGTGAATTTAAATAACCTTATCTACCCGGTTCTTCGCATCAGCCAAGGGATGATTTTTCCAGCAATGGATGCTGCCCGTATAACAACATGTTCCAAAACCGCTTTGAGTAATGGGTTCTTTAAGAACCAAAGGATATTGGATTCTTCAGGAAATATGTTTCTGGTCAATGAAGCAAAGAAGTTGCATGGCCTAGGGCTATTTTGGGGATATAATATTTTCCTAAATCAACGCATACAAGTGCAATTGGATTTAAGCTTTGAATCAAAACTGTCTTTGACACAAACAAAGAACATAGTACTCAAAGCACTCAAAAATAACCAAGGCTGGGACTCATTGGAGGGTGTTGAAGATATAACTAAGACTGTCGAAGAAGCGCAGTCCATTAGCAAAATCATAAATTTCATTTATGAGGTATACGAAAACAGATCAGCATAGGCTGGCATGATATATTATCCAAAAATACTTTCAATATATTAGAAATGCTGATCTAGATTCATTAGGGTCGATTACTAAGGAGTTTTTCTCTAAATATCCTCTTCTCAGAACCAAGAATGAAGGTTTCCAAGTAGCTGTGCAGAATATCCAGTTATCCGAATATTTAATCGGGTATATTTCTATTGGGAACAGTGAAGATTGGGACATCGTGCAAAGTGCCTGTCATGATCAAATATTTGTTGTGGAAGGTTTTGAGAAATCAGAAATTGACATAGAAGTAAAATTTCCAACTATTTATCACTTAATATTAGATGAAGTTGGTTCGTTATAATAATAAAGGGGCAGGTTAGTCTGCGGAAACCGGACTGCACTACACAACCGCCGCATGGATTATTTAATTGGGCAGATATGCCGACATTGCCGCAGTGGGTTGTTGATGGCACGGCAGGGTTTGAAGATACATTGTCATTGGGAGCGACAAACTGGGTGCGTAACCAAATGGGTACAAATAGTGTTGTAAACAAATGTTCAAAAGCTTATTGAAACGGGGAGAATGTAGGCATAGGATTGAGTTTAGCTTTCGGCGGGGCGCATTTGGGTAGAAGTGCCATCAACCAAATGGGTAGGAAGGGTAACTTGGTTGCAAGAATTTCAAGGGGTTTAGGTCGTGTCGTAGATGATCCTCGGCGATGGTCTTCAGTTCGGGACTCATGGAGTGTGACCGCTGGAAATGGCAAACGCTGGTTGAAAGATAACAATCAAAGCCTGCACCATTGGCTAATTCCACAACGATTCGCTGAAGTTAACGCAGGGTTTAACTATATTCCTATCACTGCCGGGTTCAATAGCTGGATGAACGGGACAACAGCGGCAAGAATCGCAGTTGAATGGGGCTTCAACGGCGGAAACACTTTGTGAAACCATAAGGGCCGCCATTGCAACAGTCACGGAAGATGATGTTATTGGCTATGTAAACCATGCCGCATTATTTATATAAGTAACTTGTAGATATAGAAAACGCTGTATGTATTGAACAGTCACGAGTTCGGGTTCGTAGTGGATTAAAGCTAATCGCCATATTAATAATAGTAACTACCTTATTGCTAGGTGTGATCTGGCTTGCGAAGCTTGCTAGTGCTGTGACGGTTTTCTTTATTCTTGTCACACTTCTAGAATATTGGAACGTCCTTCGATTATTGCGGCAGAAGTGAACCTAACCCGTAAGGCGGATTCGGAGTGTGGCGACAATCCGCCAAGCTACAAAGCAATGACGCTGACTTTTTGCTGCTATGAGGTGACGCAATGAACCTGTCTTTTTTCTCGCTTCAGGCTGAGACTATGAGCTAGGTTTGGCGGATTGTCGTTACGTTGCAAAGCCCCCTTTCGATTTTTTTGGCCTTTTGTTGGATAGCTGATATGCCGAAATAGCGGCGGAATATCCTGCCGGGCGGAACGTATTTATTTACCGTGACCTTGCTGGAACAAAAACGGGATTTGTTGGTGGCGCGGATTGGGTGGCGATACGACAACCATGGGAGATTGTGAATGCAAGAATTAATTTATCCTGTCCTGCAATACACTGATAAATATATAATTGGATCAATTCAAAAGCCAAAAAATCTTCTTGTAGTAGGTGCAAAAAATCTAAAAGAAGGATGTTTTGACAATGCAATTATTATTGATTCGTCTGGAGCCAAATATCGTGTTCTATCAGCAAACATTGCTAGACTAACTTTGGATCCTTGGAATTTGTTCTTTCGATATAGGACGGTTTGGGTCGAACTTGAACTTTCGGAAAAGGAAATTTTGAGTTTAGATG
>CAIYXP010000386.1 GCA_903930145.1 uncultured Methylococcaceae bacterium | reverse complement strand
GGGCGCGGCTTCATCGCGCCCGACGAAACCGGATGTCGGGCAACAAAAAGACGTTGCCCGACATGACTTGGTAACGAGCGCAACCCCGCCGCGCTTCGTTTCGTGATTTTAATGCTCAACCAGATTAAGTCGCGCATTGATCCGATCCAATTGCACCAAAATACCGGCAACTTCTTGTTCGCGGCGCAAATCGTCACCTTGCATAATATGCAATTGCTGTCTTAAGCTGATCAGTTCTTCGCGGATGGAACGTTGGCCTTGCTTCAAGTCAGCCATGTCCCCCTGCATACGTCTAAGAATATCCAACACAAGATTTTCAACTTCAGCCATTGTTGTGTCCCCTATAGAAAATATCTTGGTTAAGTATACCAATCGAACGCGAAGGATACGAAGTACATTTTGTGCCATATCCGATACAGTGACTTCGCACAAAACGTTAGCTGCGGGGTTGCAAACCCCGCCGCGCTTCATAACGAACACATAATCCGTTTGCCAACCCTAATACCATGATTTATGATTCATAACATGAATTACGAATGGGATGAAGGCAAAAGGGCTGCGAATCTTGCCAAACATGGCATCGACTTCAACGATGCCGCCGATTTTGATTGGAGTACGGCGATAGAAACCGTGGATGATCGTTATGATTATGGCGAAACCCGATGGGTCGCGCTTGGCAATTTAAAGCAGCGTTTACATGTGATAATCTACACACTACGTGATGACTCTATCCGCATCATCAGTTTGCGCAAGGCTAATCCACGCGAAAGGCAGTATTATGAAACTCAAACCCAACAACATTAATGCCGCTGATTGGGATGCTGTTGAATCCCCCCCACTGTCTGACGAATTAATGAATCGAATGCGTCCGGCGCGGGAAGTTCATCCCGACCGACCCAATCAAGTTTCATTACCAAGCCATGTGTCAGGCAAGGTATTGGTTTCGATTGGACTAGCCCCTGAAATAGTAGACTATTTCAAATCCACCGGTCCCGACTGGCAAAACCATGTCGATGCAGCATTGAAAGAATGGATAACCACTCATCCCTTGCCTAGCCGTGAAGCAGGATAATGATAGAGTATGTTGAGCATGGCGAATCGCACCAAACAGGGATGGAATTTGTAATCCCGTTCTTGACTATTGTGCTATTTCGGATGCCGTGTCTTCACAAAACGTTAGTGGCGGGATTGCAAACCCCGCCGCGCTTCGCTGAACCCGCGCTTAGAGCGAAAAGCGACTTGATGGCTTGTTTTATATATCCCAGGTGTACCATGGTCGAACTTAAAGTCAGCAATTGGGCGACTCCCTAGCCATCCTCCTACCAAATAAAGTTGTCAACCGCCTACCAATGAACTGCAATTCCAATCAACAATCACCTCACAACCAAAGCCAAAAACCTGTTCGGAAATTTGGCCCAACCATCTTATTTTTCTTGATGTCCACTTCATTTGCGCTTTTTTTTCCATCAACTTATGTTATAGCAGAGGATTCGCCTGAAGTTGCGGTAGAACAATGTGTAAAAGAGGTTCACAGCTTCAATATCAGTCATATAAAGGATGCCACTGAAAAAAAGGATTTCACTGATTTCAGGGCATCCTTTGATCAGGAAAGCAGTGGCGTAAAATATGATGTGAAGATGGATGCCCGGTCGCTATCCTTCAAGGTGTTCCAAAAATGCATGGGCAAGCAAGGGTATGCCATCGAAGCGCCCCCTGATTCAAATACTGGCAACCAATCCATAAATAATGTGGTGCAACAATGCGTTAAGGAGGTTCGCAATTTTAATCCAAAGGAATCCTTCGAAAAGAAATACTATGATGGATTCGAGGCTTCCTATGATGAAAATGGGGGCGGCATAAGGCATAATGCCAAGCTTAATGGTCAGGTGCCGCCGCTAATACTATTTATGGAATGCATGAAGAAAAATGGCTATCCTATGGAATGATAGCCATCGTAGTGTGCAAAAGGTGAAACCGTATTGCGCTGTGTGACCGGGAATCGGCGAGGTTTATTATTCGGCGCAATACGCGGCGGAGCCGCTCGCGCCCTACGAATGCGCCTTACCGCGTTGCCTTGGATCAGCGATAGACATTTCCTCGATGTCCAATTTCCACGACCAAAATGATAAGTTCTTGATCTTGGATTTGGCAGATTAAACGATAATCGCCGACACGGTAACGCCATAAACCGCTATACGCTTTGCCTTGCAATGCGATCCCCCTTGCGCGAGGATTCTCTTCAATGGCAAGCCGGTCGATGAATTGTTCAATCCGACGGCGAACGGTCTTGTCCAGCTTATTCAACTCCCTCAAAGCACCGGCTTCAAGTTTAATGTTCCAAGTCATGGAGTTGTCGCTTCGCCTCTTGCCAATCAATTAGGTGGGTTTCACCGCTTTCCAAGCGTTGCAAAGTCGCTTCGGCCAGACGCGCATCGTCCAAGTCTTGCAGATATTCGACAATCAGGTGAGTCAACATCTGGTCTGCCGTTTTCCCTTGCATTTTAGCGGCAGAGGCAAGCCTGTCGTTGAGGCTATTGTCAATTGTCAGCGTTGCCATATAACACCTCGGTTTTTTGAATATAGGTGATCATTGTCATAGGGAATTTGGGAACTGTCAAACCAGCGAAAACTGATGTGGGTGGGGAAGCATCTTTTTGCTTGCCCACCATTGCCGGGGTTGATACCTCGTTCCGCGTGGGCAAACGATAAAGCCGTTTGCCCACACTAACCGGCTATGATCTTTGGCAAGACAAACAAGTCGTGAATTTAGGGAATGTCTCGAAAGTCGAGTTAAGGGCAAGCTAATCTTGCCGTAAACTATGG
>CAIYXP010000385.1 GCA_903930145.1 uncultured Methylococcaceae bacterium | reverse complement strand
TGACCCACCCTTCCGGCAAAATTCTTTTTTCTTCCCAATTTGCCTGATGCGACCACGCCCTCATCCTCCACCCCGAGCAACAAGCCCGACCGGAATGCAATCAGACCATGTTCACCCTGAGCAGCCTGCTCGACCATTGCAGGTGAAATCCGGGGTTTCGGGTTATCGTTTCCCGGATTCCGCTATGCCTCATCCGGGCCTGCTAATATACTTCATCGTGAGTACCCAAAGTTTGCAATAGAATAGCTTCAGAACCATCAAGCTGCACAAACTCGAAGATGATCCTCAAATTATATCCGCCACTGCAAGCCCATGAACCTTCAAGACAGCCTTTGAGCTTATGAGTTTTCAACTTTGGATTGAAGGCATCGTCAGAAAGTAAAACCAAAGCTGCTCGAATGTCTCCCGCCAGTTACGGGTTTTTTCTTAACAACTGTTTTGCGGCACGGACGAACGCATTGGAACGGATTAGCGCCCGTTTCATTGCAATAGCTCATCCATTAACGAGTCCACCGACACCACCTGACAACGATTCTGAGCAAATTCCAATCGCGATTCTTCAATGTCAACCGCTAAACGCTGGCGAGCGCGTTCAATCAAACGTTTTTGCACAATATTCACCAGAGTTTCTTGTTCATCTATGGATAATGTCTCAACAGCCTCTAATGCTTCTCGAAAAGAAATGGCTTGTTCCATGGTTGTCTCCGTTGAATGTGAAATTTATCGTTTCCGCGTTCCGGTGTGATAATCCAGTCCTGGATTCTCCGCGTCCGAGTACCGCAGGAGCGGGTGAACCTGAATGCCCACGCCGGAGCTTTGGAATTAACAAAAAGGATAGTTTTGGATTTCAATCTGGTATGGCCGTCCCCCGCTATCCTTGGCTTTGACATCCACTACGCTGAGTTTATCATCCAGAAACTCCTTGTCGTTGTGATAGGCTTTAGTTTCAGCCCGGATGGAACGAAGTGGAATCCGGGTTTTTGAGTTATCGTTTCCAGGATTTCGCTACGATTCATCCGAGCTACACTTGCTTGAAACATTCAACTTTGCATGAGTCTTTTATGTATCCAACTAGGATTTCGACGGCAATCCAATACCGCCATCACTAGAACGACATCCTGAGACATTCGATAGTAAACCGCAAAAGGAAATCTTTTCGACACCAACCGATAGTATCCAAAAATAATTGGGTGAATCCCTCCGTAGATAGCTAAAGAACCAATATCGGAGTAAAGCGAATCCAGAAAATAATCCGCTAACTCAAGCGAATTCGCCGCATAGAATCTATACCCCTCTTCAAGGTCGCTTTCGGCGGGGGATAGGATTTTTATTTGCACGATACATTTTGCCTTATTCTTTGTTTGGCTTCCTCCCAATCGGAAAACGTGCATCGGCCATCAAGCAACGCGGCTTCTCGCTCCGCCAATAGGCTTTCATGCCAATCAGGGGAATCCAAGGATTGTTTGCTTAAATCAGCCCAGAGCATTTCCATTAAATCAAGCTTTTGGGCCAAGGTCATTTGTGCCAAGGGTATTTCAATTTTTTCCATTGTACATTCCTCATAAGGGTACATCAGTAGGCGTGGTAATCGCCTTCTTTGTCGGAAAACAGTTTCTGTTTTTTCATGGCTTGCCTCCTCATCAGTGATCATCCAATCCGGTAATGCGGTTTCGTCCAGTTGCTCACCGTTTTTGAAAAATTTCAGCCATAATTTCTTTACACCACGCGGAGCGTGGCGTAAAGAAATTAGTATAAACTATCCGCTCCGGTTGTGCCGATAGGTCAATAACTGGATTTCAATCTGGTAAAGCCTTCCATCGCTATCCTTGGCTTTGACATCTACCACGCTCAGTTTATCGTCCAGAAATTCCTTGTCGTTGTATGGATTGAGGATTTCCGCTTCGGTTATCGGCGCAGTCAAATCATCGACCAATACCGCATTGAGGAAATGCACTAGCAGATTGCGGTTTTCCTCCGAGCCGAGCTAGGCTTTAAATACGCAATCTATCTTGGGGTCTATGCGGTGTTAATGGTGAATTATTGTAGAACGGATACAGGGAAGCATCCACCAAGCGTTAGAACCTTGCCTTTCGGCGCAATAGTCGGCAAGCAGCTATTGCGCTTTAGATTTGGCGAAGCGAATTTGATCCTCAGTGACAACGACAAAATTATCCGCCAGCTTATCCTGATAATGTGCCAACAAAGTTTTTAACACGGTTATCTTATTATCTGAACGCTCGTCTTCCAGCCGTAAGAAAATCACGCCTTTGTGTGGATAGTTTTCGCGGTAGACCTTTTCGCCAAAATCCTTATCGTTGGTAATGACGATCCAATCTTCCTGAAATGCCTTGAGCATGATCTCGGCATCTTTTAGCCCCCTCGCCTGTTCATACACGGAAAACACGGTATGGCCGATTTCCCGCAAGTAACGGGCGACGCTCGGCCCGGTGCATTCATCCACCAAGAAACGCATTATGCCACTCTTGCCAATAATGGCATGAAGCTGACTTTTGCCAAGGATTTACCGGCGAAAAGCAGGCAAGCCGAAAGGTCATCTTGCGTCAATCCCGGATATTCGCACAATATCTCTTCATACGAAGCCCCGTGGGCAAGAAGGTTCAAAATGAATTCGACCGTCAAGCGAGTCCCTTTGATGACGGGTTTTCCAGCCATGGTTTCGCTATCCACGCTGATCCTATTTAGCAGTTGGGCATCGGATTGCATTGCTTCTCCTTCCAATAAAGTTTCAATTATTCCAAACATTCATCATGTGACGTTTCCCATGCTCCGGCACGGGAATCCAGCCTCGGATGCTCCGCGTCCGAGTATCGCAGGAGTGGTTAAACATACGTTCCCACGCCGGAGCGTGGGAACGATCAAAATGTTTAGACTGAGCATGTCATACCTTTTTAGTGATTTTATCTGCGTTCTCGTGCTAGAGTAAGGAAACGATTATATAACGTGAGATGCACCAGCAGATTGCGGTTTTCCTCCGAGCCTAGTAGTGCTTTGAATACGAAATCTATTTTTGGGTCTATGCGGTGTTTCATGGTGGTTTATTTTATCAAACCACAAAGATCGGCGCATCGTCCACGATTGATACGCTTCGTCCCTCAGTGCATCCTGAGGCTTTATTTTAAGCCTAATAACAGATTACCTTTATCTAAAATCAACCAATATTCTTTTAGCCAGTTTTCCATAGCATCAACATCTGACTTGTCAATTGCCAATGCTTCTGCGATTTTATAAACACTCTCTTGCTCTGATTGGCTATAACGTCCATCAATATAAGCGAATGAAATAGAATCCCTAATGATGGACATTTTAGTAGTGCGACTCATACTTTTAGATTTAAAATCAGATATATCGCTTACTTTCTCTAAAAGTGGCTCAATATCAATGCTTAATAAATCTGATTGCATTTTTATAAAATCTTTTTTTGGCTGAGTGATGCCATCTTCGACACTGGCAATGATGATTAATGCTTCAATATAAGCCAATTTGTCTAATTCTTGTGTAAAATTTTCGGTATCCATATTTCTATTTCTCTTCATTTGGCTTACTAGTTTTATCATCTGTTATATATTCAGCCACGGCAGCTATTCCTACTAATATGGCCCCCCCTACTATAATATAAGGTGCAGCGGCAGCTATAGCTGCCAATGCTGCAGCACCACCTCCACCGGCTACTGTTCCACCGCCTATAATAGTTACTGTTTTTGCAACCAAGTCAGGTGTTCTACCACCAAAGCTGATGTCTACCATAAATACACTCCTTAACTAAAATTCAATTTATTTTTTTGCAATTTCTACTTGCTGGACTTTATCGCGAACAAACTCCAATATTGTTTTTGTATCGACTATGAAGGGATTTTCAGTTTGATACAAAACCTGTTGTTCTTTTAGTATTTTCTCAAATAGAATCAAAGCATCATCATATTTTTCTTGTTTCAATAATAGTGA
>CAIYXP010000384.1 GCA_903930145.1 uncultured Methylococcaceae bacterium | reverse complement strand
GGTTATGCCCTCACTGCCATTAAGTTAAGGACTGGCTAACTCGTCATTTTGGCAGGGATGCCGAAATCCAGCGTCCATGGATGGCAAGCTATCATCAGCCCGTTATTCTTAAATCAAGCACTTATGTCATCTGATAGTTACCGTCCATGGCCTGGATACCGGCATCCATGCCGGTATGACGGCTTAACTTAATGGCAGAGGGTTACACCCTGGAAAGAAACTATCGCATCTGGAGTGCGGCGACTCGTCGCCGTACTCCACAATAAACGCTGAAACATATCGCTAATCAGGTTGGGGTTTGCGCCGCTTCAAAGCAAGCGCATCCGCGCCAACCGGGTGATTTCCATCTTGGCGCAGCGCAGCGAGCGTTCACGGCGTTTCCGTTCACTATTCCGATTCATGCGGATTTGCAATTGTTCGAGTCGAATGATGAGTTTTTCCAACATGGCTTTTACCTCTTTAGTTGTAGTAACTTAAGGTAATGACTATTATATTAGTCATTACCGACAAAAAATTTTTCAGTCAAAATCCATCACCATCTGCCGCACTACGCCGCAGACGGTGGCGCTTTCGCGGATTTCCATCAATGGATAGCGTGGGTTCAACGGTTTCAAATAACGTGTACCGCCGTCGATGACCAATTGCTTGAACGTCGCCTGTTCGGCCTCGTCCAAGCGCACCACGACATAGCTGCCTTGGCGCGGTTCCACTGCCGGATCGACGATGATGATGCTGCCATTGGGAAACACCGGTTCCATGCTGTCTCCTTGCACCCGCAAGGCGTAAGCGTTAGGCCCGACCCGACAGGTGGCTGGAACCATCGCCTCGCCGTCACCCGGCGGGTAAGGGTCGGCCACATCGCGCCAACTGCCGGCCGCAACCCATGAAATCAACGGGACATGGCCGGTGATAGCGGGTCCGTCGGCAACATTCTCCTCGTCTTGCGCTTCGCCCTTGCCCGTTGCCAGCCAGCGCGGATTGACCCGCAACACCTCGGCCAAGCGAAACACTTCGGTGGTCGATTCCACCAAGCCGTTTTCCAGCTTGGAAATCAACTGCTGGCTCAAGCCCGACCGTTTCGCCAACTCGCGCTGGCTGATGCGGGCTTGTTCTCTGGACTGTTTCAATCTTAATGCTAGGGACATGGGTTCTCTCGTTGCCACCACGAACCGGTTTGGGTGGAGTGACTACTATGATAGTCAATTAACGGGGGATGTCAACAATAATTTGCTGAGTGCTTGAGAATTTCGGATGGGTTTTCCCCAAGAGCGAAAAACGACCTCACATGAGGAATTACTAACCCATAGAAGCATGGCAACGGTGAATCTCAAAAATAAGTGCGAAAACCCTAGTGAATCGCCTTCTCCAAAGACTCCACCACCGCCTTGGCGGCAGCCAAATTCAACCCGGATTCATCCCTAAGCCGCTTGATGGCTTCAATCTTTTGATTGCCCATAATCAAGGCTTGAACTTCCTCCATCACGGCAGGTGCAACTTCGACCATTTTGCCATTGACGACCAGACTGACGCCTGCTGGCTTCGCATCGGATACTGCATGGGCAATGGAAGGCGAATCGCCCAATTCGACGCTGGGGCTTGCCAGTCGTTGCCGACCCAATATCCAACCCAGCACCAAGCCTAAAACCAAACCGATCAACAAATAAACGATTCCGGTGGGTAGGTTTAAAGACCCGGCTATTGCATCAATCGTTTCACACATAGAGTTCCCCTGAATTCATCATAAAGGCTTCTTGGCCCTGAACAGGCAATAACGGACCAAGCCATGATGGAACACCTTCCATTGGGCCACCGCAACTTTGTAATTAGCGGTTTGGGCCTTTTTCCGCAAACCCAAATAATGCATGACCCACTGCATGGGCGCGGTCCACATCGCCGTTAAATACATCCGGCGGGAAGAAGGCAAACTCTCTTTGGTGGCCTCGGTGATATGCACATCGGTGAACCCGCATTCCTTCATGCCGTCTTCAAACTCCTCCGCCGTGGAAAGATTCGGCACGGCCCAGCCGTTCAGGCAATCCATGACCCACTGCCATTCCTCGTCGTTGAATTCACGGCGGGTGGCGTAGCCGTCACAGGCCATCAAGGTGCCACCCTTCTTCAACACTCGAAACGCTTCGCGGAAGAAATCCCGCTTGTCGGTCGCGTAGCAACTGCTTTCGATGGCCCAAACCACATCGAAAGTTTCGTCAGGGAATGGCGTTTTACAAAAGTCAGATACTTGGAAATCCACCTTGTCGGCCACGCCGTGGCGTTGGGCGTTGCGCTTGGCGTGTTCCACTTGCTGGGCGCTGACGGTAATCCCCGTGGCGCGGCAACCCGCATTCTTGGCCAGCCATATCGAACTGCCGCCAATCCCGCAACCGGCATCCAGCACGTGATCCTCCGGCTTGATGCCGGCAAGGTGACACATGATGCGATTTTTGTTTAACAAGGCTTGGCTATGGGTTTTGATGCCCTCTTCCCAATAGCCGTAGTGCAAGGCTAGGTTTTCATTGTCAAACCAAGCGGTGCGGTAATCCCAATAACAATCGTCATAATGCTTGGCGGTATCCACGCGGATGTCTTCTTCGGTGAATTCAGCGCCATGGCGTAGGGTGTCGCTACGGTAGTCTTGATTGGCTTCCAGATAATGCTGCATAGGATTATGGTTTTGATTTGTGGATAAAATACGGGTAAAAGTGGTGGATAGGCAATGCACTTTGAATGTGCTTCAAGCTTATAGTCTTGACCGATGCTGGTCTTAACACTACTTAACGCCGAGCTAAAAAATAATCCACAATTTTACCGTGATAAACGCTTGGGAGATAGGGCTAAGGATACGCCGCCGCAGGAATTTGATTATTTGGCTTGCCTATTGCCCTACAAATTTTCTAGCTTTGTTGGCGCGCCAGCTTGCGCCTGACCTGATAACCGATCATACCAAACCCGATTAAAAACATGGCATACTCCTCTTCAGAAATGCTTCGCTAGATGCAAAATATTTCATCATTTCCCTACGAAATTGACCCTACCTCCAGCCATAATAACGCGGAGGCGGGGGTGGAGGTGGCATCCGCCAAACCGGTGGCGGGGGAGGCAAATAGCGCGGCGGAGCGGGATAATAAACCACCGGGGGCGGAGGTGGGTAATAGGGGCGCTGCCGACCGTAATATCCATGATGGTGAGGTGGACGCCAATAGCCATAACCTCCGTCATAATCATGGGCAACTGCGGCAAAGCTGCAAGCCATCCCAAATAGGATGGCAAAAGACCATAGGGTAATTTTAAGTTTTCGCACGGCGCTTATGAATTCCTCGCTTGTTAGGAAAAAGGACAATTTTCTCCGATGCCAGTATTTATTGGCGGTTTCGCCAAATGACCGACCCCTTGGTGGATATTGTTGCCCCTAATCGCTTAAAACAAACTTAAACCTCTAATGGGTCATGCCCGCACCCGACATTGTTGACCCAAGTATCCGTGGGTTAAACTTATCGCACATACCGATGCGCAACAAATGGCAAATCAACCACTTCCCCTGGCAGGGGCTTCCCTCGGACAATCAGCTCTACCGGCGTACCGGTGACCGCAAAGGCACTTTCGACATAAGCCATCGCTATTGGGCCCGGCACACTAGGCCCATAACCCCCACTGGTCACCACGCCTATGCAACGGCTGGCAGAATGGATTTCCGTACCCTCACGGGCAATCGCTTTGCCTTCAGGCCGGATGCCTATCCGCTTGCGCACCGGTCCCTCGATCAATTCATGCCGGATAATGGAATAGCCGGGGAAACCACCTTCTTCCCTTCGCCGTTTGCCGATGACCCAGGTCAAACTCGCATCCACTGGGGTGATTGTCTCATCCAAATCGTGACCATAAAGCGGCATTCCGGCTTCCAAGCGCAAGGAGTCGCGAGCCCCCAGCCCAATCATCATGACTTCGGGGTTTGACAGCAAAGCGAGTGCAAAGGCTTCGGCATTTGCTGCGGGAAGCGAAATTTCAAAGCCATCTTCCCCGGTGTAGCCCGTGCGGCTGATGATGAACTCACCGAAGCCCTCAACGGCAAATATTCCACTTTGCATAAATTTGAGTTGGTCAGCCGCCATGCAATAATTCGACAGGATAGATGCCGCTTTTGGGCCTTGCAGTGCAAGCAGGGCGCGGTCTTCCAACAGTTCCACCGTCGCCTTGCCATCCAGTTTGGAGCGTAGGTGTTCGAAATCGCCTATCTTGCCCCCTGCGTTCACGATCAAAAACAAGTGGCTTCTGTCGGTATCATCGGCAGGGCGCGTGACCATGATGTCGTCGATGATGCCGCCTCGGTCGTTGAGTAGCATAGAATAGCGAACTGCACCCGGTTGCAATCCTAAAATATCCCCGGGCACCAAGGATTCAAAATGAGCATATAAGTCGGAATCCCCTTCAATGCGTATCGTACCCATGTGTGAAACATCAAACAGGCCGGCCGCTGATCGAGTATGCAGATGTTCATTGAGAATTCCCGGCACATAGCGAACTGGCATTTGATAACCGGCAAAAGGCACCATCGTCGCGCCCAGTTCATTGTGCAAACCGACTAAAGGGGTGAATTTAAGATTGGTTTCGTTCATGGCGTGTAGACTCGTAGGAACAGGGGTGAATGAAAAGACAGCAGGGAAACAATGCCAAACCGCATTCCTACTTCATATCCGCGTATAAGCGGGTATCCATTGGCTGGCGATCACCTTTTCGCGCAGGGCTTGCCCGTCGGTAGGGACGGCAACCCCCACCCGTTGCGCCTCGGTTCCGACGGCAATGGCAACATCAATGGCCACCTTCCGAATTTCGCTGATCGAAGGCAATAAAGAGCCATTAGGATCGTGCAAGGCAGGTGAATTCTCACCCAAGGCACGGGCAGCAGCCAACATCATACCATCTGTGATGCGACGCGCACCCGATGCGATGACACCAAGTCCGACGGCAGGGAAGATGAATACATTATTACATTGGCCTATGGGAATCGTGCGGTTTCCAAACGCAACTGGCGCAAAAGGAGAGCCGGTGGCAACTAGTGCGCGCCCTTCCGTCCATTGTATCAAGTCATCGGGACGGGCTTCTGCACGATCCGTGGGATTGGATAGCGGAAAGATAATTGGGCGGGAAACGTTCGCTGCCATGCCACGGACTAGGCTTTCGGTGAAGGCCCCCTTTGCAGTGGATAAGCCAATCAGAATGGTCGGCTTTACCTGATTGATAACATCGGCAAGACCCAATGTCCCTTGGGCAGGAGAAGGCCAACTGGCTATTCTTTCAGTCGGTTGAGCATAAACCCGCTGTTCTGCTGTTAGATCGCCCCGTCCGTCATGCAGCAAGCCATCCTTATCCACGATCCAGAACTGGGATCTTGCTTCCTGTTCCGTCAAGCCATCGGCCACCATTGCTGAACGTAGGTAGTCAGCCACGCCAATGGCCGCCGAACCCGCACCGAGAAAGGCTATGCGCTGCCCACTCAATCTTCCCCCCGCAACCTTGATGGCCCCGATAAGCGCACCTAGCACCACAGCGGCAGTGCCTTGTATGTCATCGTTGAAAGTCAGCAGTTGATCGCGATACCGTTCAAGTATGGGACGTGCATGAGGTGTCGCGAAATCTTCCCATTGCAGGCAAACATTTGGCAAGACCTCTTTGACCGCTTGGACAAACTGATCGATAAAGTCAAAATAGTCCTGCCCGGTCACCCTTGCATTACGCCAGCCAAGGTATTCCGGGTCCCGCAAGCGATCTTGATTATTCGTGCCTACGTCCAGCACCATCGGTAAAGTCCGTGCTGGATGGACACCACCGATCAGGGTGTAGAGAGATAGCTTGCCAATTGGAATACCCAAGCCACCCGCGCCTTGGTCGCCTATACCTAGGATGCGTTCGCCATCAGTGACCACAATCACATCGATATCCGAATGCGGACGGTTGCGCAACAATGTTCTTATCCGAGTGCGCATGGGATAGCTGATAAAAAGCCCCCTTGGGCGACGGTAAATATGGCTGAACTGCTCGCACCCCAAAGCAACAACAGGCGTATAAATGATGGGCATCATTTCTTCCGCATGGTCCAGCAGCAAACGGTAAAACAGCACCTCATTGTTATCTTGCAGGGCTCGCAAGTAAATGTGGCGCTCCAAGTCGGTTTGCTT
This sequence comes from uncultured Methylococcaceae bacterium, assembly GCA_903930145.1. Classification (GTDB taxonomy): domain Bacteria; phylum Pseudomonadota; class Gammaproteobacteria; order Methylococcales; family Methylococcaceae; genus Methylumidiphilus. Next base: position 16,018 of record CAIYXP010000384.1, on the reverse strand, counting down.
AAGCAGAAACGCTTCATAAGCGCGGGAGACTTGCAATTCAAGCGTTTCTATCTGGGGTGGCAAGAGTCCATGCAGGCCGTGCTCCGTCCGTTCCACTTGAGTGAACGCCGTGCCTTTGTTCAAAGTAGGCGTACTCAACAGCAACATGCCCCGAAGTTGAACCTGCCTCATTCTCGTATAGTCATAACTTGTATCCATTGCTAATACACGTCTCCTCGTTAAATTCAATTTAAGGATAATATTACTCCAGAAATCCCTGTCAACCTCATTCAATTCAAAGGGAAAGGAGTAAACACTCAGATAACCGAAAACCACGCATGGACTAGCACACCGCTAGTAGGACAACTATGGCAGCCGCCCAAACAGTAGCTGTCAATGGCTCCAGATGATCCGAAATTTCGCTATCTACAAGCTCCATCCCGTCAGGCAATGGAAAATTTTCCATAGTCTATGGAATCCAGTCCTGAATCGGGTAGGGCTTCCATGAGTCGAGGTTGTAAGCCGATGCAAAATGCGACTGAAGCCATCTCCAGAGACCCTTGCCAAATTGATCGCAGTTATTGAACGTTTTATGCAAGTCTATCAATTATTATATACTTATCATATATCTAGCTTGATTCGCTTAGTTTGGTTTGGAAAAAACGAACCACACAATCAATGCGACAACTGGCTAAAACCCACTTTGGCATGTTTGTTGTTATTAATTAAGACAAGCAGCAACCCGCTGCAGAAAGAAGAACCAATGACACATCCGTCATTGGGGATAAATTAAATAACCAACGTGAAGGAGTATGTCATCATGGCAAAAGTACAAAAATCAACTGACTCTTCAAGCTTAGCTGAAGTTGTAGACCGCATTCTGGACAAAGGCATCGTGATTGATGCATGGGTAAAAGTATCATTGGTAGGTATTGAACTGCTGTCCGTCGAAGCTCGCGTCGTTGTTGCTTCCGTCGAAACCTATTTGAAATATGCTGAAGCAATTGGCTTGACCGCCAGTGCAGCCGCTCCAGCCTAAAACGTAGAAAAAAACGGAACCCGCCGCTGCTAAGACGGACGGCGGGTGATGTCTTCATCGGCCTGTTTATCCGCAATCCGGCAACCACCCCCCGTGCCAAGAATGGCGCAAATAAAGCCGGGCTGTCAGTTTGCCTAAGTCCCCCAACACGTCGAGACCCCTTGGCGTAGGAGAGTGAGGTAGGCAAATTGAAAAAGATTTAGGTCTGAGTAGACGTTGAATGCACAAGGAAGAGCTTTGAAACGCCCTATGTTTCCTAAAACGACATAGGGCGTTTTTGTGTCAATCAACGACTGACATCCACCTCCAGCCTCCCCCCTTACCCAACCGGAAAGCAATTCATCGGCATTGTCACTTGCTTTTGTCGGAACCCATCTCGGGTTTTGTCTTTTGCGTAATCTTATCGAAGGATTCTTTAGACATTGGCTTATTTTCCGGCCTAATGGCCTTGTCGTCACTTGAATAGTCTTCTTTTTGCTCGGAACATTCAAGCGAAAAACAAGATGGAGTGGGCAAGAATCCATTACTTGCCCACCATGATATTGCAGAAGATTCAGGTTATTGACAGGGGCAGAATGAGAACCCGCCCCTAGCAAACCTTACTCGTAGTCGAAGGTCTTGCCAGTGTAGCCTGGCAGTTGTGGCATGGCCTGTTTCGGGAACTCGCCGGTTAGGCTGTCTAGGAAGGCGGCAATGTCAGCCGCTTGTTGCTCAGTCAAATCCTTGCCAAGTTGGGTCTTCGCCATGATGGTGACGGCTTCGGTCAGCGTTTTCACCTTGCCGTTGTGGAAATACGGCGCGGTCAACGCAATATTACGCAAAGTGGGCACTTTGAAGAAATGCTTGTCGGCATCGTTCTTGGTGACTTCAAAGCGGCCCACGTCCTTGGTGAAGCCATATTGGGCTTCCAGTGCGGCATTCTCGATGGTCGGGAACTTCATGTAAACACCCGTCGCTGCCTGCCCGTTTTGGGAACCATTGAAGCCTGGGCCGGAATGGCAAGCTGCACAGCCAGTGTCTTTGAACAATTGCATGCCACGGGTTTGTTGCTCGTTAAGGGCTTTCAAATCGCCATTGGCAAACTTGTCATAAGCACTGTTTGGCGTGATCAAGGTGCGCTCATAAGCGGCGATGGCCTTGGCGGCATTGTCGGCATTGACCGCGTCAGACCCGCCGAATGCCTTGGCAAATAATGGAGTGTAACCGGGGATGGCCTTTAAGCGAACCACCACATCATCCCAGCTTTTCATGCCCATTTCGATGGGGTTGGTGACCGGGCCTTTGGCTTGGGCTTCCAATGAAGGCGCACGCCCGTCCCAGAATTGAGTGGCATTGAAAGCCGAGTTCCATACGGTCGGTGCGCTGCGTCCGCCGACTTGGGCTTTGACACCCACTGAACCGCCCCGGTTGTCCTCGCCACCGGCCATGACATTATGGCAGGACGCGCAAGATACCGTGCCTGAGGATGAAAGGCGCGGATCGTGGTAAAGAATCTTACCCAGTTCCACTTTTTCAGGCGTGGTGGGGTTGTCAGCGGGTTCGGGGGCTTTGGTCGGCAGGGCTTGCCATTCGCCGGCCATCGCCATGGTGGATGCTCCCGCGAAGGCGAGGGCGCCAATGAGTGAAACAAGTTTGTACATATTCTCGCTCCTAGGTTGGTGTTATGACAGTGTCTGACGTTTTATTAGCATTTCGCGTGAACGAATCTTATAGTGAAATGAGGTCACACTCAACCGCGTTGTCAATTAATTTTTGTGCAATGCCTTGTCTTTGACCATCTTGGCATCGGCAACCTTGAGCAAGGCAGCCAAGCTTTGACCGTCATCGGGAAACGTTGCAAGTCCTATGGCGGCCCCCACGCGCAGTTGCAGTTCCCCGCAGTAGATTGGCAGTTCGATTTGATGGCGGAGATTTTCGGCAATGATAATCGCTTGGTCGTGTGGGCATTCATCCAGCAGGATTAAAAACTCATCACCCCCCCACCGGGTGACCGTGTCGCAGTGACGGATCAAGCCGATTAAGCGCTTGCCGATGCCCGCCAACATCATATCCCCGACTTTTGTGCCGTGGCTCTGGTTGATCTTGCTGAATTCGTTAAGGTTGATGAACAGAGTGCTGAATTTGCCTTGGTTGCGTTTGGTGCGTCGAATCACTTGCTTCAATCGGTCAAGAAACAAGTGTCGGCTTGGTAGCTCGGTCAATCGGTCATACAGGGCCAAATCGTCCAGTTTCCGCTTTAAGGTCCACAAAGCCAACATCAATGCGGCAAATGCCGCGGCAAAAATCCAACCCAGCACACGGAAGAACAATCGCCAATTTGATGGCGGGGTTTCGCCGCTGGCCTTGAGTGCCAATTGCCAAGTGTCACCAAGGAGGGTCATGCTCGACACATTGGCATTGGGGTCGTCAAACAACCCATCTGAACCAAGAATTGCAGCAGACTTCAAGCCCTCTTTGCGTTGAATGCGCAGGGAATATTGGTATTCCCCGGTGGTTTGGGTCAATCCTGCCGTCGATAATAATGAAGAATCGTTGATGAGGGTGCTCAGCAAGCCCCAAAACTGCCCGTCCTCGAAGATGGGTGATAAATAGGTTAACCTCCGTTCCGGTGGGTTTGTCCATGCCAGCAAGGGTGTCCGTGTTTCTAAGTTAGCTTGTATCCATGGCAATTGATTGATTAGGCCCTTGTAATCGTAGTCAATGGTTTGACCATCGTCGTCCGGGGGGAAAACGTAGGCGATGCGATAAGCCTTGGTGATGGCGAAACTTTGCACATGGCGGCTGAGCCGGAAGGTGTCCGTAAAAAACTTTCCCATTTTGTCGGGATCGGGCAAATCTTGGCGAATCGCTGGGTTTTCGGCAATCGCATTGGACAAATAAATGACCGTATTTAACTCTGCCTGTAGACGCGCCAGCAGGGTCTCGGCATGGTTGGCATCTATGGCCTTTGCCCATGCGGATTGTTGTTGGCGATACTCGAAGAGCATCCATTCAACACCAGAACCCAAGCACAAGAACAGTAGCAAACAGGCAATGGCAGGCAAGATGGGCCTTAATTTAGGGGGGGAGATAGTCTGCATATCCCCTGCCAATGATTGCGGTTTCTTCATGTTGAGTGGGTTTTTCTAGCCAGAAGCGAAATATTTGGTAGCCATTGTCCTTGGTTTACCGGCATGGTTTCAACTTGCAAGCCGAGTGATTGCAGTAGGATTTTCCAATCCTCTCCGCTTCTGGGGTGTAGGGATTGGTGTCGGTTCCCAAAAAACAGACCGAAAACATTGCCGGGAAGCCTGGCCATGGCGCGGTAGGCGAAATTGGCCGTGTCAGGTTCATGGAGGATGATGCAGCCCCCGACTTCCAAACAGAAAGCAATCCGACTTAAGAGTGCTTCCTGTTCGTCGGTTTCCAAGAACAGCAGGACATTTTGCAAAATCGCCACATGACATTCGGGCAAGCTGAACGTTCGCAGATCGCCCGTGAAAATCTCAGCTTCATCGGATAAAGCTAGGCTTGCCGATTTGACCGCCTCTGGATCGGCATCAATGCCGATTAGTCGCATTTTTGTTCCTCGCTTACTCCCGCCGATCATGCCCAGAGCCATTGCGCGAGACCAAAATGCCAGCAAAACGCCCCTTCCACAGCCCAAGTCGATGGCCACGCCCTCAGTTGGCAATCGACCCGTGCCGAGCAGGCTACGATAGAACGGATCGCTAAGCAGTTTGTCCCGAACTTTCCAACGGATGAAAACGCCTTGCGAGCGAAATAGCCAAGCAGTGGCTTCCGCGAGGAAGCGAAACCGGTTGCTCAAGTTCTGTGAGTCAGGGGCGCTCATGATTGAATAATCCGAGTTTGGCAGAGGGCAATGGACACGGCTGTCATCGCATCATGATAAAAAAGGCAGCATCGCCGCGCTGCACATTGAGCAAGATTTCACGACCCCCTGATGCGGCCCGTTTCATGTCACTCAGCGAGGCAATTGGTTGGCGGTTGACGCTGATGATGATGTCCCCCGGCCTCAACCCGACCTGAAAAGCATAAGAGCCTGTGTTGATTTTTTCTATCCTGACTCCTTCATTCGGATCGTTGGGGGAGGTGTTACCCAGCAACATGCCTGCCAGCTTGGGGTGGATCTTCTGGCCTTCTTCTTGGACGATTTTCGGGGTGCCGATTTCAGCGGTGACGGTTTGAGCCTCGCCTCGGTGCAGGATTTCGATTTTAACTTCCTCGCCTATCGGTAACATGCCGATCAAATTGCGGATTTCTTGACTGCTTTTGATGTGCTTGTCATTGATGCTGAGAACGATGTCGCCCGCTTCAAGTCCGGCCTTGTCGGCAGGTGATTTAGGCTGGACGTTGGCGATGACCGCCCCTTGGGTTTGCTCCAGACCAAATGCTTGGGCGAGTTCGGGGTTCAAGTCTTGTATGCTGATGCCCAGTTGACCCCGTTTCACCGATCCATGCTCCAACAGCGTGTTTTTGATATTGGTCGCCATGTTGGATGGGATGGCAAAGCCAATTCCGACATTGCCGCCGCTAGGCGCCAAGATGGCGGTGCTGATGCCTATCAATTCACCGTTGAGGTTAAGCAGTGCGCCGCCCGAATTGCCGGGGTTGATGGAAGCATCGGTTTGGATAAAGTCTTCGTAACCCTCGATGCCTAGGCCCGAGCGCCCCAGTGCGCTGACGATGCCGGAGGTGACGGTTTGCCCCAGACCGAATGGGTTGCCAATGGCGACGACAAAGTCGCCCACTTGCAGGTGCGAGGAGTCGGCCACCGGAAGTTCAGTCAGGTTTTTCGGATCAACTTTGATCACTGCGACATCCGATTCGGGGTCGGCGCCGATTAGCTTGGCGCTCAATTGCCGGGAGTCATTTAGCGTCACTTGAATTTGATCTGCCTTGTCGATGACATGGTTGTTGGTGATGATGTAACCATTTTTGGCGTCGACAATGACCCCGGAACCCAGGCTTGAAGTTTCCCGATGACGCGGCATGTTGGGAATCTCAAAAAAATGCCGGAACACCGGGTCTCGCATCAGCGGGTGTTCCGCGACTTCGATTTTGGTTTTCGTTGATATGTTGACCACGGCCGGCATCGCCTTTTTCAGCATGGGGGCGAGCGAGGGCAGTGCCTGCCCATCAACGCTTGAGGGCCATGTTGCCCAAGCGGGTTGCCCACCTAGGAGGGCAATTGACAGCAGAAAAGCCGATAAAAGTCTCCACGTTAACATTGTTCGATACCTTGACTGATTTTATACGGGTGTGATTAAAAGTGATGCACCCCTTGCAAATCCCAATTATGCCGCTCGTTTTTCGATGCCACGCCAATAGTCGTCATATTCCCGATTCGCACGGGCAAGCCGCAACGCCAACATGGCTTCGACATTCGCTGGCGTCCACCATGCGCCGGGCAGCTTGAGCCGTTCCTGGATCACATAGCGGTGTGCGCTTTCGATTTCCCCCGAGCCAATCGGCAGCCCCTTCTCCAACGCGCCCTGGTAATCCAACTGGGACAGGCGGTTGCGAAGGTAGCGGTCGCAATCGGCCACAAGTCCTTCGTAACCGACCTCCAGATGGGGTGCCAGCGCTTCCAGCACGGCATCGGCTTGGTTGGCCTTGAGCCTGCCCTTCTGGGTTTCCAGCCAAGCCGCGGCATCGTTGGCGGCGCAGGCCGGGGCCGCCGCACCGAGGTATTCGCAGGTATGGAAGAAATCCAGCAGGTAGCTCCCTTGTGTGCCAAACCGGGCCTCGACTTGGTTGGCGATCCACGGCGCACCGTCGCCCACCGCATGCAAGCGGCTGTCCGGGCCAAAGCCGGCCTTTGCCGCGCAACGCTCCCATTGCCGCCCGCTTTCCTCCACCCCGCCGGCGAAGTGCCCGCCGAACACCGGCGTCGCGCTCCCCAGCTCATGGGCGATGCAGAGCCTTGCCTCCTTCCACGCCAGCACCTTGCCTTTGCGCTTGTCGCCCTCGCCCTGCGCGACTTCGACCACAGGGACCATCGACCCGTCCATCTCGCCGATGAGCGTCCGGCCCTTCGCCGATCCCGCGTGAACCTCCCGCGCCATCTCCTGCTCGAAAATACAGTGCGCATGGTACTCGGTGGTCAGCCGGATCGTGCTTACCGGCATGCCGATGCCGTAGTGCTCCCGCAATCTGTCCGGGACGCGCCCGAACGCATGGTCCGCGCCGAAATCAACCAGCACCCGCTGCAACGGCAATGACACCGACCGGCAACTCACCCCCGCCCGCTCGCTAAAAGGCCGATCAATTATTGTACCTCTCCGCCACAGCGTCTCTTCTACCGCGATTTCGCCGAAGGTCGTGTGCCAGTGGAGTTTTTTTTACCGCCACTGCGGGCTTCCCCGTCCTCCCTTGCTTGCGCCGCGCATTTGTCGATGCCGCCCTGCGCCCACTCGGTCAGCACCTCGTTGCCCATCTGCCGCAACTCCTCAATCACCCGGCGCTCGGCCGCATCAGCCTTTTCCAAGTCGCCCTCAGCATCCTCCACCACGCCCAGCAAGCTTTCAACACGGGCGCGTAACAGCGGATGGCGTTTGATCCGTTGCAATAAAACGATATCTTTTTCATCAAGGGTGGGAATGGCGGGCTTCATAGGATTCGGATGGCAGAAATTGACATGGAATTCTATACCCGCATCACTTTTAATCACACCCATTTTATACAAAGGTTCACGCAGCAATTGATGAGGCTGCGACGCTCATTGATATAAAATAAGGGTTGTAACGGAAGAATAAAAGGGGTCTTGAAACTCAAATGGCGTATAAATTAACGCGCATTATGATCTATAGGGCGGCAAGCCTTGGTCCCCAAGCATGGAAGGCGACCCATTTTAACGGATATTAAACGCTCGCCCCCCAACCCTTCTTAACAAAGGGAAGGGAGGTTTCACAATACCGCCTAGTGGCAGGATTCCATCATCAAAAGCGAAATCATTGCTTGAGTTGCACGTCAGTTTAAGTCCGGCAAGGGCTCATCTCCGCCACAGTTGGGTAGCAATGACCCTCATCCATGGCATGGAAGGCAAGCTTTTATCCACGAATTAAGCCGAAACCCCCCGATCGATCAAGGGTCTACTTGATCTTGCCTTCTTTGTACATGACATGCTTACGAACGACCGGGTCGTATTTTTTCATTTCCAACTTTTCCGGTTTAGTACGCTTGTTCTTGGTGGTCGTATAGAAATGACCTGTTCCCGCACTGGAGATCATTTTGATTTTATCGCGCATGGTGCTGTCTCCTGTTCGATTAAATGCTTCTGCCGCGTTTACGGATATCAACCAAAACGGCATCAATGCCCTTTTTGTCAATGATGCGCAACCCATGGCAGGAGACACGCAGGCTGATCCAGCGCTTCTCACTCTCCACCCAGAAGCGGCGCTCATGCAGATTCGGATTGAAAATTCTTTTGGTCTTGTTGTTAGCGTGCGAAACGTTATTGCCTACAATACGTCGCTTGCCTGTTACCTGGCATTCTCTGGACATGGTTAACCTCGGTTACTTGTGCCGCTCGGCAGGGTTCATCAAACCTACCTTTATAATTGATTTCTTAATTTAATGTCAAGGGCTGGATGCCGCGAAATTTACAAATAGGCCATCGACTTCGTATTATTCACGCTAAATAGTCGGGAAGCCTTGTCATGTCAAAGCTTGTGTACGAAGATGTTGGCTTGCGCAAGCGAGCTACAACGGCAAGCTTGACATTTCAACTGCAAGCCAATCACACCCAAAAATTTTAGGAATACCCACTTATGAGTCTCAAACTTGGCATCGTCATGGACCCCATCAGCGCCATCAATATCAAAAAGGACACGAGCTTTGCCATGTTGTTGGAAGCACAGGCGCGAGGCTATGAACTATGGTACATGGAATTGAATGACTTGTATCTGCGTGACGGGCGGACTTTTGCCCGCATGAGGAAGCTTGAGGTCGCCCGCGACCCATCGAACTGGTTTACTTTCTTGGGCGAAAGCGATGAGCCGATTGATGGCTTGGATGTGGTGCTGATGCGCAAAGACCCGCCATTCGATCAAGAATACATTTATGCCACTTATCTGCTGGAATGTGCCGAAAGCCGGGGGCTGTGCGTGGTCAACAAGCCCCGCTCGCTGCGTGATGCCAACGAAAAATTGTTCACCGCTTGGTTTTCCCATTGCTGCGCACCGACCCTTGTGGCGCGCGAGGCCAGCCGGTTCAGGGCGTTTCTACGCGAACAGGGCGAAATTGTATTGAAACCCTTGGACGGCATGGGCGGTGCTTCGATCTTTCGCGTGGCTGAAAACGATCCAAACCTGAGTGTTATTCTGGAGACCATGACCCAGCACAACAGCCGGTTTGTCATGGCGCAACGCTATCTCCCCGAAATCGTGGATGGCGACAAGCGCATTCTAGTTGTCAATGGCGAGGCGGTACCTTATTGCTTGGCCCGAATTCCCCAAAAAGGGGAGAGTCGTGGCAATCTAGCCGCTGGCGGGCGTGCCGAAGGCCGCGAACTGACGGATCGCGACCGCTGGATAGTCGGGCAAGTGGGTCCGACCCTACGTGAAAAGGGGTTGGTGTTTGTCGGTTTGGATGTGATCGGCGATTATTTGACCGAGGTGAATGTCACTAGCCCGACCTGTGTGCAAGAGTTGGACAGGCAGTTTGGGCTGAACATCAGTGCATTGTTGCTTGATCATGTGCAGTCTGAGGTTAGCAAGCGAGGTTGATTGATAAGATGATGCAGATCGATTGGAAAAGCCATGATCGTTTGCTCGTTGCGCTCATCATAGCGGCTTTTTTGCATGCTTTGATTATTCTTGGCATACGTTTTGACTTGCCCAAACCCAAGGAAATTGACAAATCCCTTGATGTTGTCTTAGTCGTCAAGCCAGCTTTGAAGCCGCCCGTCCGGGCCGAATTCTTGGCGCCGGAACCCCAAAAAGGGGGCGGCGAAGCGGTCAAGAAAGCGCTGCCCATGGCCATCCCCAACCCTTTGCCGGCGGTTCAGCCGCAACCGGACGTCCCAAAGATAGCCCCGCCGCCCCGCCACATTGCCGAAAAGCAACCGTTAAAGAAACCCGCGATGGAAGCAAGTCAATATGCAGAGGAATCGCCCAGCAGCCACTTAGACAGTGAACCTACGCCCGTCATGACACAGGCTAGGTCGGAAAAGAAAATTACGGCCAGCGGTGGCGAAAATGGCCAAGCCGAAGTGGCTCCCGTGCCTAAGCATTTGTCTGCCGATTTACTTAGCCAACAGATTGCAGAGGTCACCTCTGAATTCAACAAGTCTAGGGAATTGCAAGCCAAACAGCAAAGGATAGTGTACATCAACTCAGTGAACGCCCATAAATACAACGCGGCGGCTTATGAGTCCGATTGGCAGGATAAGGTGGAACGGATTGGCAACCTCAATTACCCCGATGAGGCGAGAAAGCAAAACCTCACAGGAAGCTTGTTGCTGGCGGTAGGCATCAATGCGGATGGCAGCATTTACAGTATCAAGGTTCGCCAGTCGTCAGGTGAGCCGGTTTTGGACGAGGCAGCCGAGCATATTGTCAGGATGGCTGCCCCCTTCTCAGCCTTCCCGCCCGAGTTGAAAGAGGAGGCCGATGTCCTGGTAATTACCCGGACTTGGCGCTTTTCTGTAGGAAATCGCATTGATACGGGCCGTTAAGCTTATTTTGTGCTTGCAGGCTTGACGCTATAGCCTGATACTAACACCTATGATCGAACAAACTGACAATCTGACCAATCATTTCCTCATCGCCATGCCCGGCTTGGCTGACCCGTTTTTTGCCAAGACGGTGACTTACCTGTGCCAACACAGCCGCGAAGGTGCCTTGGGGATCATCGTTAACCGCCCGTCTGATTTGACGCTGGGAGACATCATGCAGCAGATGGACATTGACATCACTGAGACTGAAGTGGGGAGGATGCCGATTTATTTCGGGGGTCCAGTCCAGCCGGAACGTGGTTTTGTGTTGCATGAGCCTTGTGGTCAGTGGGATTCAACCCTGCGGGTCGCGCCTACCATCTCATTGACCACCTCGCGAGACATATTGGAAGCCATCAGCGTGGGCAAAGGGCCCCGCAAAGCCTTGGTGGCATTAGGGTACGCGGGTTGGGGGCAGGGGCAATTGGAACGTGAAATGGTCGACAACGCATGGCTTAGCGCCCCCGCCGACAAATCCATACTTTTTGACGTGGCTTCCGCGCAGCGCTGGAAAGCGGCGGCGGAATTGATGGGGATCGACATTTCCTTGCTGACATCACAGGCCGGGCATAGCTAAAGTAGCAACCTTCGCATCCGTGCGTAAAATCAGTTGGGTGATTGACTCATTCGCCAGTTAAATGTGCGAGGTGAAATTGATTGCGCCCGGATTCTTTTGACTTGTTCAGGCAGTTCTCCGCCAACTTGAGCAACATTTCGACATTTGCGCCGCGTTCGGGTGTGCCGCCCGCGACCCCAAGGCTAATGGTCAGATGGCAGGCAACTTCGCTTTTTGGGTGGGGAATCTGTAGGCTTTCAACCCCTGTGCGCACCAACTCGGCGACATGGGCGGCCCCTTCGGGTTCCGTGGCTGGCAGTAAGGCGATGAATCTTTCATCACTAAATCGGGCCACAATATCGGAAAGTCGGCGTATCCTTTGCCGAAACACTTGGCTGGCTGCCTTGATGGACTCGTCACCCTTGGGATGGCCAAAATGTTCATTGAAGGCGCCTAAACGATCAAAATCCATCATCAGCAGTGAAATGGGAATATTGTTGCGGGTAGCCAGGCTCCAAAGCTCTTCGCAGCGTTGCTCAAAGCCGTTACGGTTGACTAGGCCAGTAAGAATGTCGAGGTTGGAGATTTTCGACATTTCCAAATAAAGCTCGCCCATCTTGGTTTCGTTGACACGAAGGGCAGCGCTTGCTTTGTCCCTTTCCTTCTTGCTGAGGTAGGCATAGGAGTGATATCGCACTTTGGCGAGCAATTCCATTTTGTCCGGCAATTTGATCAGATAATCGTTGGCACCCACCGCAAAGGCTTGTGCCTTGATCGTCGATTCGGTGGAGCCGGAGAGCATGATGACAGGCATTTCTCGGGTTCGCGGGTGGGCGCGTAAAAACCGGCACAAAGTGAACCCGTCCATCTCCGGCATTAGCACATCGAGCAAAATGACCGTGGGGTCGACCCTTTCCGCCATTTCCAGCGCGTTGTAAGGGTCTGGGCAGTAATGTAGGCTGATGTCGGCCTCGTCGCTTACCAGGCGCTGTATAGCCTCGGCAATAAAAGGCCGGTCATCCACCAGCATGATCACAAAAGGGGGCTTGTCCAAGTCTTGCAAGCTCGCACAGGGCAGGATCAAATCGCTGGACATGTCTGTTTTACCCTCGCATCGGCCCAGATAACTGGGATTTGACAAAAGTCATTAATTCCTCGGCAATCCCTGTAGGCGGGAGGATTTTTTTGGCTGCGCTCAATTCTATCGCAGCTTTGGGCATTCCATAAACGGCGCAACTATCCTTGTCTTGGGCAATGGTAAGCCAGTTGGCGTTATATAGCTTCAATAAACCGGATGCACCGTCCCTGCCCATGCCGGTAAGCAGAACCGCCACCGAGGGTTGGGGCCAGTTTTGTGCGACACTTTCAAAAAAGACATCCACCGAAGGGCGGTAAGGATATGCCACTGGCTCGACCGTGTAAGCGATGGTTCGTTCGGCGGTTAGCACCATGTGGTCGTTGGTGCTTGCCAAGAAAACGTGCCCTGGCAGCGGTCTGTCGCCCGTGCGGGCAATATCCACAGGCAATTGGCAGTTTTGGCCTAGCCAACGGGCGATCCCATCGGCGAACTGCTGGTCGACGTGTTGCACGACGAAGATGGCGGCGGGGAAATCCTTCGGCAACGAGGATAAAATGGTCACAATGGCATTCGGCCCGCCGGTTGACGCTCCGATGACCACCAACACAGGCAGTCGGGTTTCTTTCGCTATTTTCTGGATAGAGTTCCCTTTCCTAGCCGTGACGGAAGCGGCAACGCGTTTTCCAATGGCCTCGACTTTGCGGAGCAATTCGTGTGCCCCTAGCTCGTTTCCGGGCAAGGGGACATTGACCACGTCCAATGCGCCCGCCCCCATCACCTCAAAAACTTCGGAAATCTGCCTTTCGTAATCCACCGCCACCACTAGGATGGCGCAGGGTGACATTTTCATAATCCGCAGTGTGCAGGCGGTTGCATCTGCAACCGGCATCAGCAAGCCCATCAGCAACAAGTCAGGTTTGTCTTGCGCGCACATTCGCACGGCCTCGGCGGCATTCTTGGCCACCCATGACAAAACGTGATGTGGCGCACGGGACAAGATCATGCGGAGGGTTACGACGGCCGACGGTGGTGTGTTGGCGATGGCAATGCGCATACTTAAGCTTCTCCAATTAAGCTGGTGACAACGTCAAGCAAAGCCTCGTCATTAAAATTGCCCTTGGTGAGATAATAATCGGCCCCGGCATCCAGTCCCCGCAACCGATCTTCTTCCCGATCTTTGTAAGACATGATTACCACTGGCATGGATTTCAAAGCCGCATTCTTTTTGATTTTGGAAACCAACTCGATCCCGTTCATCCTAGGCATGTCGACATCAGTGATGACAAGGTCGAAAGCGCCGCCCCGGGATGCATTCCAACCGTCCATCCCATCAATCGCCACTTCCACCTGATAGCCTTTGTTTTCAAGCAATTTACGCTCCACTTCCCGGACGGTGAACGAATCATCCACCACTAAAATGCGTTTGACCTGCTTGACATGAGTGGCTGGGGTGGCAAGTTTCCCATGCCGCAGACGGTTTCTACCTATCAGCCGGTCGATGGACCGGGTCAAATCATCCACATCGATGATCAATGCCGGTGTGCCGTCCTCCAACAAGGTTTCGGCGGCAATGTCGTGCAACTTGCCCAACCCGGCGTCCAACGGCCTGACGACCAAATTGCTTTCGCCGACAAAACAATCGACCGTGATTCCAAAACGCCCATCCCGGTCACTGACCACGACTACATTATAGCGATCACTCGCATCCATGGATGGGGGTAATTCAAGCACTTGGGAAGCGGCTACGATGCCGACAGGCTTGCCGTTGAAATAAAAAAAGTCATGCCCTTGCAATGAGGATATTTCATGCTGCTCCAAAATCAAAGCCTTTTCCACCCGTGCCAGAGGAAAAACGTAAGCCTCGCCGGCAATTTGGGTCACAAGCCCCCGCATGACCGACAGGGTCAGCGGCAGTTGGAGTTGGAAATGAGTGCCTCGCCCAATTTCAGAATGGGTCCTGATCGAGCCGCGAATCTGTTGAAGCGTGTTCAAGACCACATCCAAACCAACCCCACGCCCCGAAATTTCGGTGACCTTGTCCTTAATGGTGAAACCAGGCAGAAACAGAAAGTCGTAAAGCTCGTTATTGCTCAGACCCGTAGCCACCTCCTCGGAGACCAAGTTGCGTTTGACCACGGTCTTGCGCAATAGCTCGGGGTCTATGCCTCTACCGTCATCGTCGATGGAGACAAACAACATGCCAGCTTGATGGCGGGCTTCCAGTCGGATGATGCCTTCATCGGGTTTGTCTGCGGTGAGTCTTTCTTCGGGAAGTTCGATGCCGTGGTCTATGGCATTGCGCAACAGATGATTCAGCGGCGCTTGCAGTATCTCCAAAATGTCCCGATCCACCAAGGTGTTGAGTCCCGCTATGTCCAAGCGAACATGCTTGCCCAGTTCACCGGCAATGTCCCTGACCATGCGAGGGAAGCTCGCCACGCCTTCGGCAAAGGGGCGCATCCGGCTGGTGGTGGCTTCTTTGTAAAGTTGCCGGGACAATTGGTTGGAACGCCGTTCAAAGCCTTCCAGCGAGCGCCACTGGGTGGCAATATTGACGGCGTTGTCGGCACTTTCCCGCTTGGCAGAGCGCAACAATTCAAGTTCACTGTCTTCCAAGCCGATTTCCTTTAGCCGCCGCTCCAAGCTTTCCAAGTGGTTGGTCAATTCATTTTGACGACGGACAATCCGCAACAAGGTATGCACGAAAGGGCCGAGCCGCCGTGATTCGACTAAGAATTCAGCGGCAAGCCCAATCAAACGATCTAGGAGTTCGGCGTTAATCCGTAGTGCTTTTTCCTCCACCGCATCAACCGCAGTCTGCGGTTCTGGGGGGGGGGCTGGAACGGGTTTGCTTAATTCAACCGCATTCAGGGCCGAGGCCGGTATGATTTCCTTGGCGGCTAGTTCTTCTTGGCCCAGGCTCATGGAGTTGCGGATGGAGGTTGCCAACTCACTATAAGTGTTGGTGTTTTCAACTATCCAGCTTGCAATTTTGGTTTCATCCAAAAGGGCAATGCGCGCCAAATGGTCTGCCCCTTTCAGCAGAATATCGATATGTGGGCGCTTCAGTTTCAAACCCTTCTGAGCCGCTGAAAAACAATCCTCCATGGCATGAGCCAGCACCACGGCGTTAGGGAGGTTGACAATGCGGGCGGCACCTTTGATGGAATGAGCTGCCCGCATCAATGACTGGAGTAATTTTGGATTCAGGTTGTCTCGCTCCAATTCGAGCAAGCCCTTAATGATTTCAGCCGCTTGGTTCTCCACCTCGACACGGAACAATTCCACCATGGAAAGGTTGGCCTGGTTCATTTCAGGTTGTCCTCCATGGCTGTGAACATGACTTCCTCATCAATCAGGCCGATGCTTTTATCGCCATCCTGTATTATCCCCCGCGTGAATTTAGTCAAGCTGGGGGTAAGGGAAGCGGGTACGGGTAGAACCTCATCGGGCGTATGACGGTGGTAGCCAAGCACCTCGTCCACGAGCAATGCGAAGCGGCTTTCTTTGCGGCGCACGACCATCATACGCGGAAACACTCGACGCTTCGCGTCCGGCGTATAGTGGGTATCTTCTATGCCCAGCAATTCAGCCATGGAAAAACAAAGTCGCAACTGACCGTGGATGTTGACAATACCCCTTAATATT
>CAIYXP010000383.1 GCA_903930145.1 uncultured Methylococcaceae bacterium | reverse complement strand
TAATTCTAACTGTTCGTTAAGGTCAAGCTTGGAGATTTCAGATTTAATGGTCGCAATATTCATCGTTTGCCCCTTTCATCACAATTTGTCGTCGTTCTCACGCTGGAACGCGGAAACCATAAGTTCATGCTCACGCCGCTAACCGCTCATTCAATTCGTCCAACACATGATCCAATTGTTCCCCGAACAGTTGATAGACTTGGCCCAAACCGCCCCGTCTGCTGAATGGAACGTCCTCGAAATCATCCCGGCTAATCGTCAAGCTGGTGGCGATGTGGTCTTTAATCATGTCCAGCCATTCACGCTGTTCCGGGGTAAAAACCCGGCCTAGCCCCGCTTGCTGATCCAGCCATTCCCGATAACGGATGTTGATTTCCTCACGCACGGGCAAGACTGGTTCTTGCGGGTGCAAGGCATGGCGCACCAAGGCGATCAGGTCAACTAAGTTTTTCGCCTCGCCTTTGACTTGACTTGGTTCGGCGGTTCGCTGATATTGCCAGAGCCGATTAATGCTTTGTTTGCTCGATTCAGTGTCTGCCAAGTTCACATAGAACGGCGCACGATTGAGTTGCTTCGCCAGTTCCTTGACTTGAGCATAGCGCAACCCGGCCCGGTGAGGTTTACGGTAAAGCAATTGCAGGGCTTCTATTTCGTCTTTGTGGGTTTCGCAAAATGCGCGGAATTCAGCCATCACTTGTTGCGCCTTCGCCCGTGCGGCTGCGTCAAACCCGTCTTGTAGCAGTGTGTCTTCGGTCACTTCATCAATCACTTGCTCCAAGCTGCCTTTAATCTGGATGAGCAATTCGCGCAATTTGGGTTCATGAAAGGGTTTCAGCGCTTCACCCATGGCGTATTCCTCGGCTGCGTCCATCTGTGCTTCCGTGGGTTCCGTGCCGGAGGCTTGTTCGGTTCCTCCTTTCAGCGATTGCAAATAGGTGTCTATACTCGCTTTGCTGACATCCTGAAGATGTTGATGGCCGTCGAGTTGAAACAGCATGGTGGCCCTTGCGCAATTGCGGTCAGGGTCGATGGATTCCAGCAAGGAAGTGGTCAGGCGTTCAATGCTGACTCCTGCCGTGGTTTTGATTTGATTGGCCTGTTCCTCATTGATCTCCCGTGCCAGCCGCGCCAACCGTGCCGCCAAGGTGGAGACGACATCGCAATGGACCACGCCTTGCTTGACCAAGGATAGCACTTGTTCAAGGCTGACCGAAGGCTTGCGGTCCAGTGGCTTGCTTTGGGTCTTGTCGCGCTCACAGACGCCAATGGCATCGACGATGACAAAATGGGTTTTAGGTGGGGTTTTGTCGCCGGAAACCGCCCGTAAACTATCATGGTCGATGATCCGCACCCCGCGCCCTTTCATTTGCTCGAAATAAGATGCGCTGTTGATATTGCGCAGGAACAGCAGACATTCAACCGGCTTCATATCCGTGCCGGTGGCGATCATGTCCACCGTCACGGCGATGCGCGGCAGATAGTTGACCTTGAATTGTTGTAATAAGTCTTCGGGCTTTTCACCTGTGGTTTTGGAGGTGATTTTTACGCAAAAATCATTGCCCTTGTCGAACTCCTCGCGGATGATTTTCACGATGTCATCGGCATGTAAGTCGATTTTGGCGAAGACCAATGTTTTTGGCACCTCGGTTCGGCCCGGAAATATGTCGGTGAATAAACGATCACGGAAGGTTTGGATAATCAAGCGCAGTTGCGACATGGACACCACGTCCACATTCAATTGATTGGCGGTGTAGGTCAAGTCGTCTTCCAGTTCCGCCAAACGCTTTTTCAAGGTGCGGCGGTCACGATGCGGAATCATGAAACCGGGCTTAGATTGCAGGGTGGCTCCGTTCTGGGTGATTTGAGTGGCAATGCGATACACGTCATAACCGACATTGACCCCATCGGCAACAGCCCTTTCGTGCGGGTATTCTTGCACCAGATTGCCATGAAAAAAACCTAGCGTCTGCGGTGTGGGGGTGGCGGTCAGGCCGATCAGAAAAGCATCGAAATATTCCAACACTTGCCGCCATACGTTATAGATGGAGCGGTGGCATTCGTCGATGACGATAAAGTCAAATGCCTCTATCGGAATGTGCGGGTTGTAGACCACGGGCAGGGGTTCGCGCAATAGTGGGCTGGCTGTCTCGAATGAGGATTCTTCCTCGCTTTCTTCTTGGTAGTCCTTTTCGCCTTTAAGTATGGAGTAAAGCCTTTGTATCGTGGTGATGACTAGTTTTGAGGAAGGGGCGATGGTGTTCTTGGTGAGCCGCTGAACGCCATATTCCTCGGCGAAGCTTCGTCGGGTATAAGGATTTTGAAATTGCTGAAATTCATTGAGCGCCTGTCGGCCTAGGTTGTTGCGATCCACCAGAAATAAGATGCGCTTGGCTCCGGCAAACTTGATGAGTCGATAACAAAACGTTACGGCGGTGAAGGTTTTGCCCGAACCTGTCGCCATTTGGATCAAGGCACGGGGGCGGTTATGGGCAAAAGACTTTTCCAGATTTTCGATGGCTTCAATCTGTGCAGCCCATAAGCCTTTAGTTTCCAAAGGGGGTAGAGTTTTGAGTTTGCCGCGTACTTGCTCCGCTTGATTGACCAAGCGCAACAATTCTTCGGGGCGGTGGAAGGTGAAGACTTCCCGGCTACGCGGGTCAGGGTCTAACCCATTGGTGAATTGGGTCACAATGCCGGTGGATTCATAGGCGAAGGGCAGGGGGCGATGCCAAACCGGAAGATGCTCAGGCAAGCCGAACGTATATTTTGACGATTGGACTTCCACGCCAGTCAGCGTATGGCCTTCGGGTTTGGCCTCAACTGGGCCAATGGCCTTGGCGTTGACGTAAAGCATGTAGTCCGCAAATCCAGCCCTAAGTGGAAACTCCCGAACCGCCACACCCATGGTGGCATGGATGTTGATTTCTTCAAAGCTTTGTACTTGCCAGCCGGCGGCTTCCAGTTGGCGGTCGATTTCCTCGCGGGCAAGTTGCTCTGGTGTAGGCATTTAACAATTCCTCGGATGATCCTTACACTTTTTTCGGGCCAGTCTATTTGCGCGTTAGCCGATACTGGTTTTACATTTGCCCGTTATTATCGCCAAAATGCTTGCGGTATGTTACTACTTGCGACAAAAAAAGCTTGTCTGCTGTTGGGGATTGGTGATGGGTTCAAAAATTACTTTAGTATCAGCAGGTTGTTAGAACCCCATGCCCTAACTGATGTTACTCAAGTATGTCAAAACGGAGCGTCAAAGCTTGCTTTGACCGGCGAAGCAAGCTTCGCTTGTGCGAACTCATGCCTGAATTTGCCAGAGCGTATGGTTTATACTTATTTCCTCAATGCAATATGATGAATCTAACCCGTGCAAACACCTTCCCTTCCACCCCCTAAACAGGGTACTTATCTAGGCTTCGACTTCGGCGACAAGCATATCGGTGTGGCGGTGGGCCAACGCTTGACCGGCACGGCAACGGGGCTTGAAACAATACCGACACAGGGCCAGCAAGCCCGTTGGGAAGCCATCGCTAAGCTGGTCGAGGCGTGGAAACCTTGTGGCTTCGTCGTTGGCTTGGCTTACCAGGATGATGGCAGTGCCAACCCGATCAACTCGCAAATTCAGAAATTCTGCCGGCAGTTGGAAGGACGCTACGGGTTGCCGGTTTATACTATGGACGAGACGCTTTCCACCGTCGAATCTAAGAGTCTGTTTTATCAAAGCCGTGCCAAACGCTCGACAGGCTTTGGCGCGATCAAGGACATCCTTGCCGCCCAGTTGATTTTGCAGACTTGGCTGGAACATATTGCCCAACAAGAAAGACAAGAAAAATGGTTGATTTCCAATTAAGTGTTGAAAAAATGTTGGATCGGTTACATTCCGGTCTGGTGGCCGAAATCACCCGGCGTGAATTGCATGATCCTTTGATGATCGGCATCCATACCGGGGGAGGCTGGGTCGCCGAAAAACTGCATAAACGCCTAGGTTTGAAAGAGCCTCTAGGTTTGTTGAACATATCGTTTTATCGTGACGATTTTTCTCAAATTGGCATTCATCCTAGGGTTTTGCCGAGTAATTTGCCATTTCGCGTCGAAGGCCGCGACATCCTGCTGATTGATGATGTGTTGTACACCGGCAGAACCATTCGCGCTGCTTTGAACGAGATATTCGATTATGGCCGCCCTGCGCAAGTGATTTTAGGTGTGTTGATTGAGCGGGACGGCAGGCAAATTCCGGTTCAGGCCGATTGCATCGGCGGCAGGATAGATTTAGGGCCGGATGAAAAAGTCAAATTGTCCGGGCCAAATCCCTTGGCGTTAAGTATCCATTGCTCTTAATACGAGTCAAAAACCGTGAACACATCCATTCAATTCGACGCAACTGGCAAGTTGCGCCATTTTTTGACGATTGACGGGTTGAGCCGGGAGTTGTTGGTGCGCATCATGGATGTTGCCGAGTCATTTTCCAGTGTGACCGAGCAACAAGTCAAAAAAGTGCCATTGCTACGCGGCAAAACCATCGTCAATTTGTTTTTTGAAAACAGCACCCGTACACGCAACACCTTCGAGCTGGCGGCCAAGCGTCTTTCCGCCGACGTGCTGAATGTCAATATCGCAACCTCGGCCACCTCCAAGGGGGAAAGCCTGTTGGATACCATCCGCAACATCGAAGCCATGTCGGTGGACATGTTCGTGGTGCGGCATGAGGCAAGCGGGGCTGCGCACTTTATCGCCCGGCATGTCGCGCCCCATATCAGCGTGGTCAATGCCGGGGACGGAAGCCATTCCCATCCGACCCAAGCAATGCTGGACATGTTTACCATCCGCCAATACAAGGGCGATTTTTCCAAACTCAAGGTGGCGATTGTCGGCGATATATTGCATTCGCGGGTGGCACGTTCGGAGATTCTCGCCTTGAATGCCTTGGGTACTGAGGAAGTGCGCGTGGTTGCACCGAAAACCCTGTTGCCAGTCCATGCCGAAAGCTTGGGGGTCAAAGTGTTTCATGATTTGGACCAAGGATTGGAAGGCGTGGATGTGGTGGTCATGCTGCGTTTGCAAAAGGAGCGCATGAGTGGTGCCTTCCTGCCCAGCGAACATGAATATTTTTCTTATTTTGGCCTCACCCAAGAACGGCTTGCCAAAGCCAAACCCGATGCGATTGTGATGCATCCGGGTCCCATCAACCGGGGTGTGGAGATTGATTCGCGGGTGGCGGATGGTCCGCAATCGGTCATATTGCGACAAGTCAGCAACGGCATTGCCGTGCGCATGGCGGTGATGTCGATGGTGTTGGGTGGCTATGGCGAGACACATTCGGGGGGTGCGGTATGAACGTTGAAAGGATAGTCATTAAAGGCGGACGGGTCATCGACCCCAAAAATGGCTTGGATGCCATGGTTTCCGTGTGCATAGCCGGGGATAAAATCATCGCCGTGGGTGATGCCCCGATTGGATTTGTGGCTGATGAGGAAATAGATGCAACAGGACAGATCGTATGCCCCGGTTTTGTCGATTTGTGCGCAAGGCTGCGCGAACCGGGTCAGGAGTTTAAGGCCACTATAGCGAGTGAAACAGCGGCGGCGGCGGCGGCGGGAGTGACAACCCTATGCTGCCCTCCCGACACTCGCCGAGTCATCGATACTCCGGCAGTGGTCAACTTGCTCAGGGAAAGGGCTGATTCGGTTGGCAAAGCGAGAGTGATTCCCATTGGTGCTTTGACTAGGGGTTTGCTAGGCAAGGAACTCAGTTCCATGATGGCGCTTAAGACAGCAGGCTGTGTGGCTGTTGGCAATGCCTTTGCCCCTGTGGAAAATCTCCTGGTGCTTAGGCGGGCGCTGGAGTATGCCGCAAACTGTGGGTTGATCGTGGTCGTCCGTCCAGAAGACCAGAGCCTGCGTAACCGGGGCTGCGTCCACGACGGAGCAGTCGGCAGCCACTTAGGCTTGCCACTTTATCCTTCGTCGGCGGAAACGGTTGCCGTGGCCCAGACCTTGGTGCTTGCCGAGCAAACAGGTGCCAAAGTTCATTTTGGCCAGCTAAGCAGCGAACGTGCGGTGGCAATGATCGCCGAGGCCCGGCAACGTGGCATTGAGGTCAGTGCCGATGTTGCCATTCATCAATTGCATTTGACCGAATCCGCAGTGATTGGCTTCGATGCGCTTGCCCATGTCAACCCGCCGTTTCGCTCGTTGGCAGACCGGGATGCCTTGCGCGAAGGTTTGGCAAGAGGTGTGTTGACGGCAGTCTGCTCCGATCATCAACCCCACGATCCGAATGCCAAGCTCGATGCATTTCCGGCAACTGAGCCGGGCATATCCTCGCTAGAAACTTTGCTTCCGCTCAGTTTGCAACTGGTGGAAGAAGGCGTTTTGGATTTGTCTGCCGCGATAGCCCGCTTGACTGAAGGTCCAGCCGAAATCATGGGCTTGGAAGCGGGAAGCTTGAGCGTTGGCGTCTCAGCAGATGTCTGCCTGTTCGACTCCAATCTAGCATGGATTGCAAAGGGGGCAGATTGGCTTAGTAAAGGCATTAATTCGCCGTTTTACGGATTGGAATTCAAAGGGCGTGTCACTCGAACGCTGTTGTCGGGGCGTTCAGTTCATTGTCTGTGAACGATAACCCAAAATCCAGCAATTAGATTTTAACTTGGGACTGCCTCGGCCCTTTGCCGAGCTGTTCCAAGCTTGGGACGAGCCAAAGTTAGGATTCCGCGATATTCTCGTCAGTTTCCGGGGTGAAGATGGCCTGTTTAGTCATGTGATGTTTAGGCAGCTTGGCTAAATGTTTGGTTTGCACGTTTACTAATATAAAGCATTTCAACACCTAACACATTCCCGTTAATGTCATAATCCAAAATTAGCCCCGGCTTTATTTCTTCAGTTTTGGCTATGTCTCCCAAAGCGAGTTCGATATATAATGCATCTGCTTCTTGGTCGAATTCTATTTTCATACTATCACCTTCATTCAAAATACGCAGTTATGACTATCCAAGGATGCTTTGTTTCATTATAGACTACTCTTAGCCGCTTAAAACCTTTCTCAGCAATTGCTTTCAGCGCATGAAGTAGCATGGGGTCATCAGCATCATTTTCAATATTATCTGGATTATCGAGTGCGGCAGCAATCCATTCTGATTTTATTTTTCGTTGTCGGATTCGTTTTTCAGCATGAACACTTAATTTGAATTCCATTATTGACCCCCTCCTCTGGTTCCCAAACTCAATTTTGGAAAAACGGATTTTAAAAATTCAGCTTCCTAATAAACTGACAAGCTGGAGCTTGCATTATATAGGTTCCCAAGTAGGCGCTTGGGAACCAGCAAAATTTAATTGGTTCCTTATGCAGCTTTAACCTGCATTTGATGTTTAGGCAGCGGAAGCTGTAAACCGAGTTTTTGTAAACTTTCAAGATGCACATCCAACGCCTCGCAAGCATTGGCGAAAGCCTGCGGCAAAGTGTCACCGCTGGTGATGATTTCGGGAATATCGAGGAAATCGACCGTATAAGCCGGATTATCCGCTTGATAGGCAATGACGAAGATATAATCTCGGTAAGAATGATGTGTTGTTAGCATAGTCCAAGTACCATCAAATGCTTGAGTTGCTCCTTTGCGACCACTGCAATGAAATGAAGCTATGGCCTGTAAAGTTTACTGAGTGGCATCCGTCATTGGCACATCATCTGGCATTTCGATGTTCGTCAACGAACAGGCTTTGAGTGAGTCCTCGTCGAATACCTCTTCAACAACTGCATAGGGCGGACCATTGAGCCATGCAGGATCGTCAGTTATATACCGCCGCTCAATGTGTTTTGCTGGACCAGTTGGGTCACACTCTAAACTGACAACTTCGTGCGGTTCAAGCGAAATGGCGACCACGACCCTTGAGCCAACATCAGTGCACCGCCAGCGCTTTCCTCCGCACCAAAACTCCTGACCAAAGTTGAAATCTTCAAGGTTCATGGGTTCTAGTCATGCACAGTTCGCGCCCGACGTTTTACTTCTTCCCATGAACGCCCTGAATTAGGGTTGTTATCGAACTTCTCTTTACGCAGTCTCAACTCTGCCAGCTTCGTATTTGAGACGGGTAGGGATTCACCCTCTTGGGCAATACTATCCCACAAATCCTCTACCAATTGCAGCCTTTCGGCTCGGCTTAATTGTAGTAGTGATGCAAATTCAGGGTTTATCATTATATGAACCTCTTAAAGGGCAAGTGTTCTTGCTGCAATCCCGGCAAATTTACAAACTCAGGGTCTTTGTGTACCAGAATAGCACCCAACTCCAAAGCGGTTGCGGCAATCCAGGCATCGGCCAATGAAAGTGGATGAGTAGCTTTAACCCTTGCGGCACGTTCTAACAGTGTGGGCGATTCATGAACCCATTCGATGGGAAGTCCAAGGCATTTTGAGTATGCTGTGAAACCGGCAGCCTCGCCTTCGTTTTTCCACACACGGTAAAGCACTTCCATGAGAGATATAAAACACCCATGGCATGAAGATTTACCCAACGCTGCATCTTGTAGTATTTCTTCAACCCTGAGAGCGCCGGGTTCGTCCCCTCGCAAAGTTAAAAGCGCCGATGTGTCTAACACGTAGAGGATCATGATTCGCGTAGGCGGTCAGCTTGCCGGTCTTCCAATAATGCTTGAGTTGCTCCTTTAGGTCCACTGCCACGAAATGAAGTTATAGCCTGCAAAGCTGGCTCAGTGGCATCCGCTAAAGGTTGAGACGATGAAATATTCTCTCGCCAATAATGAATGATATTGAAAGCTTCTGGCAATCGAGATTCTGGTATCTGTCGAATTTCTTGGAAGATGCGTTCTCGTAATTCAAGGTGAGACATATAATTCTCCAATTTCAAATAGATTGTTTATTCTTGTTCCCAAGCTCCGGCTCTCACAGTTATACACAAGTCCTGCCGAGCCAGAAATGCCGTCATACCGGCATGGATGCCGGTATCCAGGCCATGGACGGTAACTTGATGGTTTAGCATTTGCCTGATTTGACT
>CAIYXP010000382.1 GCA_903930145.1 uncultured Methylococcaceae bacterium | reverse complement strand
TTGATTTTGGACGAACCCACCGCCGGAGTGGACATCGAAATTCGCCGTTCCATGTGGCAATATCTCCGCCAATTGAATCGTGACGGGACTACCATCATCCTGACAACGCATTATTTGGAAGAAGCGGAAAACCTATGCCGAAATATTGCTATTATCGACCATGGGGACATTGTCGAAAACAATGCCATGGGCAATCTATTGGGAAAATTGGATGTCACCAGTTTCATTTTGGAACTCAGGAAGCCATTGGAAAGGTTGCCGAAGTTGACCGGGTATCGGTTAACGCGCATTGATGATCGCACTTTGTCGGTGGATGTGCCTGTGGAGTTGGGCATTCACGGCCTGTTCGATGTTTTGACCCTGCAAGGCATCGAGGTCACCAGTCTGCGCAACGCCTCCAACCGGTTGGAGCAGTTTTTCATGAACTTGGTCGAAGCCGGTCGTGGTGAACGACCCTCAGTCTAAACTAATACTTATTTCCATGAAACGACTCATTGCTTTTCAGACTATCCTTTACAAAGAAATCCACCGATTTGTCCGCATCTGGCCACAAACGCTATTGCCTTCCGCTGTCACGACATCATTATATTTTCTAATTTTCGGCAAGTTGATTGGTGGACGGATCGGCGAAATGCAAGGTATTCAATACATGGACTTTATTGTTCCCGGCATTATCCTGATGTCAGTGATTACCAATGCCTATGGAAATGTGGTGGCCTCGTTCTATTCCAGCAAATTCCAGCGTAATATTGAAGAAATGTTGATTGCCCCGGTTCCCGGCTGGATGATGCTGGCCGGTTATGTCGGCGGTGGGGTGGCAAGAGGATTGGCCGTGGGTGGGGTGGTGATGGGGATTGCCGCCATATTCACCTCACTTAAAGTCGAGCATCCGGCGGTGGTCGTGCTGGTATTCTTATTGACCTCGATTCTATTTTCCTTGGCGGGTTTCTTGAATGCACTATTTGCCAATAGCTTCGATGACATATCCATCATCCCCAATTTTGTATTGACACCGTTAGTGTATCTAGGCGGGGTGTTTTATTCCGTCGACTTGTTACCCGAACCTTGGAAAACGATTTCGCTAGGAAACCCAATACTGTATATGATTAACGCATTCCGCTACGGGTTTTTGGGGGTGACGGATGTGGGTATAGACCGAGCCTTGTTAATCATTACTGGCTTTATCTTAGTCTTACTAGTTTGGTCGCTTTGGCTGCTAAAGCGAGGGACGGGGTTGAAGAATTAGAATGTCAATATTATTCGGTTTGTGCCAAAAAAACAAACTTTTTAATAATGACGATTCAATGCCATTAACCACAGGTGGGACACGCCGGGTTTTTCCTAAGACTCATTCTATTCCATTCCATGGTCAAAGCGTCAAATAAAAGTAAGCGCCCACGCAAGGATTGTCCAATGCCTACGATGAGTTTAATCGCTTCCAAAGCTTGCATGGAGCCGATAATACCGGGTAATGGGGCGATGACACCATTGCGAACACAGGTTTCCTCCAATTCGCCTTGGTCGGGGTATAGGCAGTTATAACAAGGGCTATCGTCATAACCGGGTGTGAATACGGTAATCTGGCCCTCGAAACGAATCACCGCGCCAGAAACTAGGGGGGTTTTAGTTTTCACGCAAGCCCGGTTGACGGCAAAACGAGTGGCAAAGTTGTCGGTGCAGTCCAATACCACATCGCTGGCGGCGATTTCTTGCTCCAATTCTTTATCGACAAGTTGATGACCAATGGTTTCAATTTGAATTTCCGGGTTCATCCTCAGTAAAGTATGCTTGGCAGATTCCACCTTGCTGAGTCCTAAATTATCCGTATCGTGGGCAATTTGCCGTTGCAGATTGGATAAATCCACTTGGTCAAAGTCATTTAATATCAATTGGCCAATGCCGGCAGCGGCTAAATACATGGCGGCAGGTGAGCCTAAACCCCCTAAGCCTATAATCAACACGCGGGAATCTAGCAGTTTTTGCTGGCCTTCAATATCCACCTGAGGCAGCATGATTTGGCGGCTATAGCGGAGAAGTTGGTTGTCTTGCATTAGTATTATATTTTAAAAAAGTCTAACTGGATTACCATGCCAATACCTCCGGTGCTTGCTGGAAAAGATCGCGCAAATCATCTCTTTGGCTATATTGGCGTTTCATTTCTTCCCAGACGGTTCTGTGAGGGGTTGTTTTCAGAAAGCGACGAAATTCGATTTCGCGAGTGGGTTTTATATTTCTTAGATAATAGTCAAGCGTGTTATGATAAGCATCATACGCACTTTCTCTTCCTCTGACCTTGGACGGTTCATTTAGTAGTAG
>CAIYXP010000381.1 GCA_903930145.1 uncultured Methylococcaceae bacterium | reverse complement strand
TGTTCTTTTCGTAAGGATAACGACAGGAAGAATCTATATCATATCCAGCTACGACACGAATACCTGCATCTATTAGCCCTCTGGTTAGCCCTCCCGCACCACAGAATAAATCCACGGCGGTAACAAAATTGCTATTGAAACTTGATAAGACATGCCTCCCAAATGTTTTTATTTTGTTATTCATAAATAAACTCAAAAGCTAGTAAATATTTGATGCATGAGTATTTTGTTGGAGAATGCTGGTTTTGCATCCTCCCTTGAATACTCATCCAACCTGCAACTTCGAAATATCCGCAATATCCAAAAACAAGCCTTCAACTATCGCCAATAAACCCAAACGATTTCGCCTAAGTTCAGGGTCTTCAGCCATGACCATCACCCCATCAAAAAACGCATCCACCGAATCGCGCAAACCGGCCAAACGGCGCAGGGCTGCGGTGTAATCGCGGTCTTGCAATAAAGGCAGCACGTCTTCCCTTGCGTCACGGGCGGCTTGCAGCAGCGCTTTTTCTTGGGGTTCAACCAAACCATGTTCTTCCACATTGGCGACAACTTCTTCTTCGGCTTTGCGCAGGATGTTGCGGATGCGCTTGTTGGCGGCGGCGAGGCTTTCGGCTTCCGGCAAGCTGCGGAAGGTTTGCACGGCTTGCAAACGGGATTGGAAATCCAACAGGCGGGCTGGCTGCACGGCCAGTACGGCATCAAACTCGTCGAAGCTGAAACCGCGTTCCAAACAGTAACCTTTCAGGCGGTCGAGAATGAATTCATGCACGGCTTTAAACGTCGCTTCACGGTCAAAATGATGCGTGTAGGGTTCCAAGGCATAATCCAACAGCTTCGGCAATTCCAAATCCAATCCGCATTCAATCAGTAAGCGAATGGCGCCCAAGGCCGCACGGCGGAGTGCGTAGGGGTCTTTGTCGCCCGTGGGAATTAGCCCGGCGGAGAAAATGCCAGTCAGTGTGTCGAGTTTTTCCGCCAGAGCCAGCATTTGCCCAGTCTGCGTGGTGGGCAACGCGCCACCGGATTGCTTGGGCAGGTATTGCTCTTCGATTGCCGAGGCGATGTCTTTTGGTTCGCCTTCAGCCAGGGCGTAATATTTGCCCATCGTTCCTTGTAGGTTGGTGAATTCGCCGACCATTTCGGTGAGCAAGTCGGCTTTTGCCAAGAGTGCGGCACGTTCCACCCAAGCGCTTTCGGTTTCCAAGGTATCGGCTATGTGAACGCTTAGGCGTTGGACACGGTGGGTCTTGTCCAGCAATGAACCCAAGGTCTTTTGGAAGGTGATGTCGGCCAAGTTGGGAACGCGGTCTTCCAAGGTCTTTTTTCGGTCTTGGTTCCAGAAAAACTCGGCATCGGATAGGCGAGGGCGCACGACACGTTCATTGCCTTCTCGCACCGATTCTATGCGGCTGCTGTCTATGTTGCTGAAAGTGATGAACCAAGGCATCAAGCTTCCATCGGCCTTTTGCACAGGGAAATATTTCTGATTTTCCTGCATGGTGGTGATTAACACTTCGGCGGGCAGTTCCAAATAACGTGCCTCAAAGCCTCCCAACACAGGTACTGGCCATTCTACCAGCGCGGCGATTTCTTCCAGCAATGCCGGTTCGATGTGCGCGACCCCTCCTACGCTGTCTGCCGCCTTTTCCGCCAAGGCTCGAATCATGTCCATGCGTTCGGTGTAGCTGGCGATCACTTTGCCTTCATTGCGAAGTTTTTCCGCATATTCAGTAGGACTGTCAATGGTGATGGTTCTTGGGCTGTGGAAACGGTGGCCGCGAGTATTGCATCCAGAAGGAAGGTCGAGAATCGTGGTTTCAATGACGGTGTCGCCGAATAATAGCAAGACCCAATGGGCAGGCCGGACGAACTCCGCTGACCCTGCGCCCCATCTCATGCGTTTGGCGATAGGCAAGCCGGCCAAACTTGATCGGATGATGTCGGGCAATAGGTCAGCCGTAGCCGCACCCTTTACTTCCTGCTTGTAGCAAAGCCATTCGCCCTTGTCGGTTTTCAAAATGGTGAGTTTGTCGGCTGTTGTGCCGCAACTGCGAACAAACCCTTCGGTGGCTTTGGATAATGAGCCGTCGGCATTGTAGGCCGCATTGATGGCAGGGCCACGCCTTTCCACAGTCTGGTCAGGTTGGGCCGTGTTCAAACCTTTAATCAGCAAGCCCAAGCGCCTAGGGGTGGCATAGGATATTAATTCACCGTAGGCCAAGCCTGCTTTTTGCAAACCGGCTTCAACGCCACTTTGCAGTGCACGGGAAAGGTTCAACAAGGATTTTGGCGGCAATTCCTCGGTACCCAGTTCAAACAACAATTCGCGGGTTTCAGCCATGATGGCTCTCCTTGTTAGTCAGCATGGGGAAGCCCAGCTTTTCGCGGCGGGCATAATAAGCTTCGGCAACCGATTTGGCTAAATCTCGAACCCTTAGGATAAAGCGTTGGCGTTCGGTCACGGAGATGGCTCGGCGGGCATCCAGCAGGTTGAAGGAGTGTGAGGCTTTCAGCACCATTTCATAGGCGGGCAATGGCAAATCTTGGCTGATCAATTGTTTGCACTCTTGTTCGTAGGTGTCAAAACATTGGAAAAGAAACGCGGTGGGTGCGCGTTCAAAATTATAGGCGGACATCTCCACTTCGTTTTGATGGTAAACATCGCCATAGGTCACGTCACCTTGAGGTCCACGCGCCCATACCAGATCGAATATACTTTCCTTGCGTTGCAAGTACATGGCAAGGCGCTCCACGCCGTAAGTGATCTCGCCACTGACCGGGCGGCAGTCCAAGCCGCCAACTTGCTGGAAATAGGTGAACTGGGTCACTTCCATGCCATTTAGCCAAACCTCCCAACCAAGCCCCCATGCGCCTAGCGTTGGTGACTCCCAGTTGTCTTCGACAAAGCGAATATCGTGTTCCAGCAGGTCGAACCCCAAGTAGCGCAGCGAGCCAAGGTAAAGCTCTTGGAAATCCATGGGTGAAGGCTTCATGATGACCTGAAACTGATAATAATGCTGCAGTCGGTTTGGGTTCTCGCCGTAACGACCGTCAGTGGGGCGGCGTGAAGGTTGTACATAGGCGGCGTTCCAAGGTTCGGGTCCAATGGAGCGCAGGAAAGTGGCTGGATGGAAAGTGCCAGCGCCGACTTCCAAGTCCAAGGGTTGCAGTATTACGCAACCCTGTTCGCCCCAATAATCCTGTAGTGCCAGAATGAGCCCTTGGAAGGTAGTTACATCGCGTGCATGGTTGTTGGTATTGTCCACGGTTCTTTCTTGAAGGAGAATGGAAAACTTCGATTATAGCCGAATTGCTTACAAAATCACGAGTTGCTATGCGGTTTGAACAGCACTTGCTTGATGAGGTTGCCTTCCATTTTGGTAATTTCCAACTGATGGTCTAGCAGTTTGAAAACAGTCCCGGATTGGGGGATGGTTTCCAAGTATTCGATGATCAAGCCATTCAGGGTTTTTGGCCCTTCGGTAGGCAATGCCCAACCAGTAATGCGGTTGAGTTCGCGCAAGGTGATGCTGGCATCGACCAAATAGCTACCATCCTTCTGTTTTTGAATGTCTATCGAATGGGTGGTGAATTCGCCGACGATTTCTTGCAGCAAATCTTCCAGCGTCACCAAGCCAAGAACATCGCCGTATTCGTCGATAACAAGACCGAATCGAAGGCTTTCCCGTCGAAAATTTAGCAATAGCTGGTGCAGGGGCATGTTTTCAGGAATAAAATAAATCTTATCCAAACTCTTCACGATGGTTTCTTTGCTGAAGTCACTGTGTATCATGAGGATCAAAATCCTACGCAAGTGCAGCAATCCAAAAACCTTGTCGATGCTTTTTCGATAGACCGGCAACCGGGTATGGCGGCTGCTTCTGATCTGTTCGACGATTTTTTCCAAAGGCTCATCCAAATCGATGGCGGCAATCTCGTTGCGGGGAATCATGATGTCTTCGACCGTTGCCGATTCAAGGTCGAGCACACTCAGCAACATATTTTGGTAACGTTCAGGGATCATTGCCCCGGCTTCGGCAACCACTGTTCGTAGCTCTTCTTTGCTGAGGGCGTTATGAGTCTCGCCCCTGGGGTTGAAGCCTAATATCCGCAACAACAAGTTGGCGATCATGTTGACCAGCCAAACGATGGGATAAAACACTTTCATCAATGGAACAATAATCCATGAAGCGCCAAAGGCAAGTCGCTCTGGGTGCATGGCGGCCAATGTCTTCGGCGCAACTTCGGAAAAAATGAGCACGACCAGCGTCAATACGCCGGCAGTCAGGGCAATTCCAGTGTCGCCGAACATTCGAAGCGAAATGACCGTGGTCAACGAAGAGGCTAAGATATTGGCAAAACAATTACCCAGCAAGATCAAGCCAATCAACCGGTCAGGGCGACGCAGAAGCTTTTGTGCCCTAATCGCGCCGGGATGGCCCGCTTTGACTGAATGCAATAGACGATAACGATTCAAAGCCATTAGTGCGGTTTCAGCGCCGGAAAAAAAAGCCGACATGATGAGCAGCAAGGCCAGCGAGGCAAACAGCAGACTAAGCGGAATATCGTTCAAGGAAAGTGGGTCTCCATAACAGTGGATGGTTTTTAGTTTCTAAGGGGAATGAGCCAGAAAGTCAAGAGGTAGCGAATAGGCAGAATATCAGATCATGAGGTTTCATCATTGCAATGAATGAATTGATATAATTTAACAGTTTTCTCTTGTTTAGACACACTCAGTCTAGTACACTTAGCGGTTTATTAGTCGATGGCCTAACAGCTATCACTCCTTGCCTTACCGATTTAAGCGGAAGGCTTTTTAATCCGAAAGGAGCATCCATGCGTCATTATGAAATTGTTTTTCTTGTCCATCCCGATCAAAGCGCCCAGGTTCCTGCGATGGTTGAGCGTTATCGCGCCATCGTCGAATCGGCTTCCGGTACAATCCACCGATTTGAAGACTGGGGGCGTCGCCAGTTGGCTTACCCTATCAGCAAGGTTCACAAAGCCCATTATGTGCTGATGAACATTGAAGTTGATCAACCTACCCTAGACGAGTTGGAAAGTAGTTTCCGCTTCAACGATGCAGTGTTGCGCAGCCTGACACTAGTGCGCGACGAGGCCGTGACTGAACCCTCACCCTTGATGCGGGCCGGCTCGGGTGAAGCTGAAGTTGAAAAGTCCGATGACGACGACGATATTGAAGACGATGATGACATCGTTTTGGCCGAAGAGTCTTTGGTCATAGACATCGATTCTGCTTTGGTGGACGCATAATAAAGTGTGTTCTTAGGGCTTTGCCCACAGACAAAAAAATCCAACAATCATTTTATAGGGTCAGACCATGGTTCGCCAATTCAAACGTAGGAAATTCTGCCGCTTCACTGCTGAAAACGTCAAGGAAATTGATTACAAAGACTTAGATACCTTAAGGGAGTTTATCTCCGAAACTGGGAAAATCGTACCCAGTCGCATCACTGGCACAAAGGCCAAATATCAAAGACAACTTGCCACAGCCATCAAGCGTGCGCGTTTCTTAGCTTTGCTCCCTTTCTGCGATTCACACCCCCAATAGACTTGGCAAACATTCGCTAGACCGGACAAGAAGGCGGCGCTCGTGCGTTTTTTCGCAAATTTTGCCATGCGAGGAATTTATCAAGCGCTGGTCGCTATATGCGGTCTTGCCTTGATCGCATCGCCGTTCATTCCGATTTTCGGGTTTTTAGTCGGTATTCCCAGTACTGCCTTGTTTGGCCTTGTGGTATTGCGCAAGGGTGGAATGGAAGCCACAAAAGTACTGTTTTTTGCCACGCTGATACTCATTGGTGTCGGTGGGGTGATGAGTGGCAACGCACCGCTAGGCTTGGTTTATGGCTTGCTGCTGTGGTTACCGATTTTACCTATCGCCCTAATATTGCGGGAACTTGGCAGTCTAGCCTTGGCAATGGAAGCAGCAGTGGCATTAGGAGCGACTATCGTAATAGGATTCTATCTGATAGT
>CAIYXP010000380.1 GCA_903930145.1 uncultured Methylococcaceae bacterium | reverse complement strand
TTGTAGCTCGGCTTCACGCCGGATTGGCGAAAATAATTTCAAGGTCGCTCCGTCCTCATGGACATCAACCAACCTGGGTGCAAACGGATGCGCCAAGGGTTCACCGATGAATACCCCTTCACCCGGCCAAGCCACGCTTTTCCAATAGGCTTCAATCAAAGTGTCGCCCATCGCATAATGGCCCATGACCACGGCAGGAATGGGGAACTTTTGTACATGGTTGCAAGGCTCGACGACAGCACCGAAGCTGCCCGTCGCGCCGGCTTCCAACCAGCGCAAGCTACTCATTTGATCCTTGCCGTCCAACATGCCACCCGCCGAGGTGAGATGGTCGGCAATTGCGCCGGGGACAAAATCCAAAGTCTGCAAACCTTCCACTTTTTGCAAACCTGTGAAGTAAAAAAGGACGTCTTGCTTATCAACAATCTGATTGGCATCCAGTCGCACCAGATGAAATGCTTGCCCTAGCATTTTCATTGTTTCGGGGAAAAAGGCTGCACGGACCGATCTTTCTTTGTCGCTGGTGTTGAGCAGATAGCCCGTGTGAGTTGGGTAGCGGTGGTCGGAGGCTACGCCTCGGTCAATCAGGCGTTTGACCTCTGCCAAGCTATTCCCCGCCAACAACATGCTTGGCCTGATGCCATGGCTGTCAAAGGGGGTGTGGCTGGGGCTGTCAAAATATTCAGAGGCTTTGGTGGGGGCGCAGAGTGTTTTCGAGCAATAATTCTTGTCAAACCCGAACGTAAAGGCCGAGGTGATGGACATGCAGTCCACTCGGTAGGGTTTGGTCCATGCCAGCGCATAAGCTTGAATGTTGGGGCGGGTTTGTTCCAACACAGAATTCCTTATCCGATTGAATGTGGACTGCGGCAGGTTGGGTTTGTCGCTGGCAAAGCGCACATGTAGGATGTTGGAGTCTGGTATTCCCCGCTTTACCCGGTAATATTCAGCGATGGCTAGGCTTTGAGGGTCGTCATCGTTGACCACGACAGCCAAATCTTCAGCCGTCAACCCGGTCTTGGGCAATTCCAAGTCAATCGTGGCAGCCGCCGTCAATGAGGGCAATAGCCCGATGATTAGGAGGATGGCTAATATTTGGAGTTGACGTTTTAGATGAAGGCCGTTGACGATAGGTGGGCAATGGAAAAGTTGGATTGGAACATTCATGTTGGCAGTTCAAAGCCATTAGGGAGACACAAGCCAGTTAGGGTTTAACTGGCTTGTCATGCAGTTAAGCGTCAGTGAGCGGTTCGTCACCCTCTTTGGTTTCAGCGAGGATATCGCCTAGGTTTTCCTTTTGGTGCAAAACAAATTCTTTGCTTTTTTCGGTGGCTGCATTACCCGCATCAATGATTTCTTTGCGGTATTTGTGAATCAGATAACCGGCGGCAACGCCGAGGCTAAAGGTGATGATAGGATGTCTGGCGAGTAGGCTCATGATGATTTTCCTAATGGGTTTGATGGAGATATTAACATACGTTATCATAAATCAAAGTGCGGCTATGGCAAAC
>CAIYXP010000379.1 GCA_903930145.1 uncultured Methylococcaceae bacterium | reverse complement strand
CAAATGACTGCCTACCCAAATGCCCGGCAATGAACCCACCAACAGGCTGCCCAACAGCACAAAATCGACGTTTCCCATGTACAAGTGACCTAAGCCCGCAACCGTCGTCAACGGGATTGCGTGGGCAAGGTCAGTGCCGACAATCTTTATTGTTGGCAAACGCGGATAAAGGAAAAACAGCGCAACCGTACCCAGCGCACCTGCCCCGACTGAGGACAAGGTCACCAGAACACCCAAACCGAAGCCTACTAAAATCGTGGCAGGGGCTTGCAAGTGATGGAAACGCCCCGGTTGATGCGATTCGCTTTCAAGCCCTGCCCTTTTCAACCGATTGCGAAAAAACAAAGCCAGAGCCGTTAGAATGAGCGCTATGCCCAGTGAATTGCTCATCACCAGGGCAAGTTCCTTGCGAGGAATGTCGAAATATTCCAACACAAAAATCACCGCCAAGGCAGCCGGTAAACTACCCGCACACAATAAGCCGACGATTTTCCATTCCACCGAGCCATGACTGCGGTGGTGTACGGCTACGCCGCCACTTTTGGTGATGGCCGCGAATAGCAAATCAGTACCCACTGCCGTGGTCGGGGCAAATCCAAACAAAAAAACCAGTAGCGGTGTCATTAGCGAACCCCCGCCAACCCCGGTCAGCCCAACCAACACTCCGACCGACAAGCCAGATACAATATATGCAAGATCCATAAAATTCCTAAAGTTTGGGAAATGGGAAAAACGTGAAATTATAACGGAATGCAAAGTCCGTCATAACGGAAACTGATCCCGACCAAAACCGTCTGGTCTAGTCAATCCTGCTGGAGGTAATCGTGCTGCTTTATTTGCTCAAACTGAGCGTGACCGTGAGCGTCATTTTGGCCTCGGCGGAGGTCGCCAAACGATTTCCCACCCTGGGGGCGTTTATTGTGACTCTACCCTTGGTGTCCATGCTGTCAATGACATGGCTTTATTGGGACACCAAAGATGCCGCCAAGGTTAGTGCTTATACTCGTGAAATATTTTATCTGGTGCCGCTTTCCTTGTTTTTTTTCCTGCCCTTCCTGTTTGAGCCTCGCACCCATTGGCCTTATTGGCTTAACTTTTCAATGGGCTTCGTGAGCATGGGTTTGGCATTTGGCTTGTTTGCGTTTTGGCGTTACCAATAAACCCGTCAAATCACCTTGGAGAAGCGGACTTTATCATCCGCCGCGTTGTTCAGATATTGATCGAAAACCATGCAAATATTTCGGATCAATAACCGCCCTGCAGGTAACACTTTGATTCCAGAGTCATCCACGCTCAACAAACCGTCATGCTGCATGGCGGTTAATGCTTCCCGCTCGGCACTGAAATACTCCCAGAAATTGATGTCGTTGCAGCCATTGAAGACTTCAGCACTCAATTCAAAATGGCAAATTAATTGGTTGATCACACCGCGCCGTAAAACATCCTCATCCGTTAACTCAACGCCTCGGAAAACTGCCAAATCACCGGCTTCCACGCGAGCTTGATATTGTTCCAAGTCTCGCTCATTTTGACTGTAACTGTTGCCTACTCGTCCAATCGCACTGACCCCCATCCCCACAATGTCGCATTCGCCATGGGTGGCATAGCCTTGGAAATTTCGCGAAAGCTTGCCTTCACGCTGGGCAACCGCCAATTCATCGTCTGGCTTGGCGAAGTGGTCCATGCCGATGTAGACATAGCCCGAATCCGTCAGCCTCTCGATGGCGTGGCGCAATATCCGTAGCTTTTCCTCGGGCAATGGCAAGGTGCTTTCGTCAATTTGGCGCTGGGTCTTGAACAAGTGGGGTAGATGGGCATAGTTGAAGACTGAAATCCGATCCGGGCTGGCATCGATCACGCGAGTCAGCGTTGCATCAAAGCTGGCAACAGACTGGTGGGGCAATCCGTAGATCAGGTCCAGGCTGACCGACATAAACCCAGACTGACGGGCAGCGGCGATGATGCCCAAAGTTTGCTCCTCGGACTGAATGCGATTGACCGCCCGCTGCACCGTTTCATCAAAATCCTGCACACCCAAGCTGATCCGATTGAAACCGAGTTCGCGTAAAAACACGATGCGGTCGGCATCCACCGTGCGGGGGTCGATCTCGATGGAATATTCGCCTTGGTCATTGTCCAACAATGAAAAATGGCGACGAGTTTCATCCATCAACCGACCCATTTGCGCTTGATTTAGGAAGGTCGGCGTACCTCCGCCCCAATGCAATTGCTCCACCTTGCGGCTTTTGTCGAACAGGTTTCCTTGCCTTTCGATTTCAAGGCTTAAGCAATCGAGATAACGCAGGGTATGAGCCTGATTCTTGGTGACAACTTTGTTGCAAGCGCAATAAAAACACACCGTCGCACAAAAGGGAATGTGGAAATACAAAGACAAAGGCGCTGGGCTTACAGCCTCGTTGGTGCGGCGGGCGTGTTCAAGATATTGCGGAACCCCAAAATGGTCAGTGAATTGCACAGCAGTGGGGTAAGACGTGTAGCGTGGTCCTTGCCGGTCATAACGTCGGATCAGTTCACGGTCAAAAACCAAGGTTTGTTGTGTCATGTTTAAGTGTCCTGGATACAAAGCTTATGGAACTGTTGGCGAATGTATTCGCCCCTGGGGCGTGATTAAAAGTGATGCTCACAACCACGGCAGTATTTGAAATTTCGCCAGGAGTGCAAGGCTTGCCTTGCCTGTACGCGCCATCGCAAGGCAAGCCTTGCACTCCCGCATCACTTTTAATCGCACCCTCGCCCCTGCGCTTTGTGAAAATTACTTGCCATTCGGTTAAGTTTGGCGGATATTTTATAGCAATCATTGATTTTGAGGAAATAACACCATGGGAATCCCCCAACCCTCCACACCATTCAGTTTTGAAGATTATCTGGACTATGAGAAGGAACAACCCGAAAAGCACGAGTATGTGCGAGGGGAAATCTTCGCCATGGCCGGGGCTAGGCGAACCCATGTCACCGTCAGCTTAAATCTTGCCAGCGCCTTCAAGGCACATCTGCGCGGAACCCCTTGCCGGACTTACATGTTCGATTTGAAAGTTCGAATCGAAGTTGCCGATTGTGGGTTTTATCCCGATGTCATGGTCACTTGCGATGCCCGCGACCACACCGCCGACCTGTATCTCAGCCATCCAAAGCTAGTGGTTGAGGTACTCTCCGATAGCACCGCCGCCTATGACCGGGGCGACAAATTCGCTGATTACCGCAAATTGCCCAGTCTGCAAGAATATGTGATTGTGGACATTGAATCACGGCGGGTGGAATGCTTTCGCCGCAATACCGAGAATCACTGGGTACTTTACGATTTTGAAGGCGAAATGGAATGCGAATTTGCCAGTATTGGGTTGTCAATGCCGCTTGCGGAGGTGTTTGAAGATGTGGATGCGGATAATCTGCCTTCAACGACAGGACAAACTCCTTCCGAAGACTAATGATAAAGCCGTTTGCCCATACTCGGCTCATTCTAAATCTTCCACCAAGCCGAATTCCTGCGCCAAGTATTCATTGTCAACGATAAACACATCTAGGTTTTCCAGCGCCAAAGCCCGGATGAAATCGCGCCGAGTCAACTCCGCCGCCCGTTCCTGCGACATTGCCCCTTAAGATAGCTTTTGCCCCGTGAATCTGCGAGAATGCCAATAGGCAATAGCCTATTTTCTTTCCAAAGCCTACCAATCATTTTAATTGGAAGATCAATATGAGCCGTTACTACACAAAATCCCATGAGTGGGTCGATTACTATCCTGAAAGAAAAGTTGCCAGGATTGGTGCTTCAAATTATGCCCAACAACAAATGGGGGAAATTATTCACATAGAATTTCCTTCTGTTGGAAAAGTATTGCAGGAAAAAGATTCTGCCTGTGTGATTGAATCAGTCAAAATAGCAAGTGACATCTATACTCCCGTAGCAGGCAAGATAACAGCGATTAATATAGAGGCTGAAGATAACCCTTCATTGATAAACGACGACGCTGATAGAACTTGGCTTTTCGAAATCACCTACACTCAGGAAGCTCGAGGGTTACTTAGCCCCGAAGAATACCAGCGTATCGTTGCCTAGTGCAGGGCCGTAACTTATAAGATGGGTAGGTATCTTTTTGCCTGCCCATTGATTATGCCTGATTCCGAGTGGGCAAACCATAGAAGCGTCTGCCCACCTTATCATAATGTCTGTGATATACTCTTTAAAACATGGGCGGAATAGCGGTTTAGCGTATTCCGCCTAATGTTTCCATTTCCCCATGCAGCGCAATACGCGGCAGAGCCGCTCGCACCCTACGCATGACACGAATGCGTCTTACCGCGTTTTTCACGGTTCCGCCGCTTGATTCAGGCCGCCGTCATGTCATTGGGGCGGTGTTGGACGTCTGCCGCGAACAGTCCGAAGCTTACGTTGACTGGCGGAAGGTAGCATCGCGTCCAAGGGAATGCAGACACACTTGGATTGCCTAGGGCTTTAAGGGTGCGGCTGATTCGCAGCCGCCACGAGTGAAGCCTTGATTTTAAAGCACTTGCCAAACAAACTTAAGCCATTGGCTTGAAAAATTGCCATGAAGAATCGCGGTTGCCGTAGTACAATCGCAACCTATCCAAGACAACACTCAATGCCAACTGTCCCCCGCGTATTCATCAGCTACAGCCACGACAACGCCGACCACCAACGGCGGGTGCTGGAACTCGCCCAACAACTGCGCCGCGACGGCATCCCCGCCGAGCTTGACCAATTCCACGACAACGAACTGTTGCACTGGCCGCGCTGGTGCGAGGAGCAGATGCGGCCTGAAAACGCCGATTTCGTGCTGTGCGTCTGCACGGCGGAATATGCCAACCGCGTCGAGGGTCGGGTGGCGGCAGATTTTGGCAAGGGCGTGTTTTGGGAAGGTAAGCTGATTTACAACGAATTGTACGATGCCAAAGGCAACCGGCGTTGCCTGCCGCTGATTCTGGACGGTTCGACCGCAGCGGACATCCCCAGAATCCTGCAAAACTACACCTACTTTCAGTTGCAACAATTCGGCTTGAATGACACCGAAGCAACCAACGGTTATCGCAAGCTTTACTGTCTGTTGACCGGCCAATCCGCCATTGCGGGTGAGGACGTGGGCGAGTTGCAAACCTTGAAAAGTTTGCCGGAAGGCGAACGCAAGACCGACTTCCTCAATCTTATCGACCAAATCCAACGCGGCATTATTGACATCCACGCCGACACTCAGGCCATACGCGAAACTCAAGCCGAACACGGCGAGTTAATGCGGCGCATCCAGCAACAGGCGGCGGGCTACCGGCGCGGTGTGTTGCACCAACTGCCTAGCCCGCCGGAGCAATTCACCGGACGTGCCGATGATCTTGCCGCATTGCTGGCGGCATTGCGGTTAGGCAACAGGGATAACATCGCTCCCAGCGATGTTATCCCTTGCGTGGTGATTTCCGCCATTAACGGCTTGGGCGGGGTCGGCAAGACCGCGCTAGCGATAATGGCGGCGTATGCGCTGCTGGATGAGTTCCCCGCGATGCAATTGTTCTTGGCGATGCGCACTCATTCGCCCAGCCCGCGCAGTGCCGAACAAGCCCGCGATAGTGTGTTGCAAGCGGTCCACCCGGAGGCGCGCTTGCCCGACGACGAGGAAGCCCGCTGGAGCCTGTACCAAAATCTATTCTATGCCGAAGACGGTCAGCCACTCGCCGCGCTGGTGTTGCTGGATGATGCCGCCGACGATGCCCAAATCCGCCGCCTCGCCCCGCCGCCGCCCGGTGCGTTGCTGGCGACCTCCCGGCGGCAATTGCAAAGCGGCCAGTCTTTGCACTTGGACCGCCTGGCGCGGGAGGAATCGGTACCACTGCTGTTGGCTTACGCCCCGCGCCTGAAACCCGAACAAGCCGATGCTTTGGCGAAGCGCTGCGGCGACTTGCCGATTGCGCTACGCATCGCCGGCGGTTGGTTGAAGATGTACCCGTCCAAGCCCGTCGCCGAATATCTGGACGAATTGCAACAAGACCGGCTGGATGGCTTGCGCGGCGACGGCCCGGAGGATGATGTCAGCCGCGTGTTCGCCGCTAGTTGGCAGGGTTTATCTCCCGCAGAGCGTCGTGCTTTTGCGGCCTTGTCTATTTTGCAGTCGAGTTTCAGCCGGGAGGCGGGCAAGGCGGTGGTCGCTGCGGCGCTGCGTCCCGGTTGGTGGTCGAGATTGTTACGCCGCCCCGCCACGAAAGCCGACACCCCGTTAGACCGGCTAGTGCATTTGAATCTGCTGGAATACGACGAAACCACCGGACGCTTCGATTGGCACGATCTGCTGCGCGACTATGCCGCCCAACATTTGCCAGCGGACGAGAAAAAATCGGCACGGCTGGTACATGCCGATTTTTTCATTGCGGTGGCTAAACTGGCGGATGAACTTTATCTGCAAGGCCATGATGCGCTACGGCAAGGGCTGAAATTGTTTGACCAAGAACGCGCCCAATTCGAAGCCGCATTCGGCTGGCTATCTAAAGATACCAAACAAGATGCACGATTGATTAATTTTGTGGACAGTGTTGTTGACACCAGTGCTTTGCGCTTCCACCCGCGCCAGAGCATTGCATGGTTTGAGGCGCAACTAGAAGCGGCGCGGCGATTAGGCAATCGGCAAGTTGAAGGTAATGCGCTGGGCAATCTGGGCACTGCTTGGCGAGAACTCAGCGAAACACGTAAAGCGATAGACTGCTACGAACAACGGCTGGTGAAAGCTCGTGAAATCGGTGACCGGCGCGGCGAGGGCGCTGTGCTAAACAATCTGGGCTTGGCTTGGGCCGATCTCGGCGAAACACACAAGGCGATAGATTACCTCGAGCAATGTTTATTGATATACCGCAAAATTGGCGATAGGCGCGGCGAGGGTGTCGTGCTGGGCAATCTGGGTATTACACGGAAGAATCTCGGCGAAGTCCACAAGGCGATAGATTATTACGAGCAAAGGCTTGTAATGGCTCGCGAAATCGGCGACCGGTGCGGCGAGAACGCGGCACTGGGCAATCTGGGCAATGCTTGGGCTATCCTTGGCGAGCCACATAAGGCGATAGACTACTACAAGCAAGCACTGGTGATAGATCGTGAAATTGGCGACCGGCGCGGCGAGGGTGCTGACCTTGGCAATCTGGGCAATGTTTGGGTAGCACTAGGCGAAGCACACAAAGCGATAGAGTATTACGAGCAACAGTTGACGATATTTCGTGAAATTGGCGACCGGCGCGGCGAGGGCAATGCCTTATGGAACTCCGCAGTGGTTCTGGTTTATTCCAGATTGGGTGTTCAGGCCGAGGCAATAAACCGTGCCGCCGCCGCGTTGACAATTTACGAGGCCATCGAAGACCCCAATGCCGCGAAGGTGCGGGCCACGCTGGCGGAATGGCGGGGTTGAGGCTTTTCTAAGTTGTACGGCAGGAAGTTGGGGCAAGACTAGGGTTATCGACGCAAGAAATGATAGCGGCTAAACGTATAACCTGATTCCCATTCTTTGGGCAG
Organism: uncultured Methylococcaceae bacterium; assembly: GCA_903930145.1. Taxonomy (GTDB): domain Bacteria; phylum Pseudomonadota; class Gammaproteobacteria; order Methylococcales; family Methylococcaceae; genus Methylumidiphilus. Next base: position 2,853 of record CAIYXP010000379.1, on the reverse strand, counting down.
CACTGGCTAAATCGCCATCGAACACCAAGAAGCGAGGTAGACAACACTGCCGGAATATCGGGCGCAATGTTAAAAAGATGTGTCAGACATATCGGGAAGCTGCCACAACCTCACCCATTTAACTTAGGGCTTTCGCTTTTCAACTGCTCAACCTCTTCCGGCGTCAAACCCGTCAGGCTTGCCACTTGACCGGGGTTGAGTCCGGCTTCCAGCATCTTTTTGGCAATCTCCAAGGCTTGATTGTGGGCACCTAATTGATAAGTTGCCAGTTTTTCCACGTCTATAGCCAGCATTTTCAATTCCTCAAATATATCGATGTTAAAGTCGCGGTTGCTTGCCAGTATGTCCAACATATCCACATATTCCCGCAAGCGCGGCGGGTTTTCGCCAAAATGCCGGGTGAGCCGGGTCAATATGGCGTGGATGATTTCACGCGGCAGTTTGTCTTTGAAATCGCAGAGTATCGCCATCACCCAAGCGTCCGGGGAGTCTTGCCGCAGGAAATCTTCACAATCCACTTGGTGCATATCGACTATGCGGTAACGATAGCGGAAATCCGGCATGTCCAAGCCGTCTGCCATGCTCAGATTATCCTTGCCGATGTAGACCAGATATTGCCGCACCGGCTGTCCGGGGTAATCCAGCACGATGTCACTCAAATAACGCATCATGCGCCCCGGCATATTGGCTTGGTTGTCGTTTTGAATTTCAATGTGGAGCAGAAAGGCTTCGCCGTCGGGCAGCGTGACTTGGGCCAGCAGGTCGGCGCGACGCTCTTCCACCCGTTGCGTCTGTGTGTCCAGCAGCGTCACTTCGACCACGGGCAGGCCGAATAAATAGGTGGCAAAATCCCGCACCAGAATTTTAAGGATGCGCTTGGAGATGATGTCTTTCTTGCCCATGTTAGTCCAGCCAGTGTTTGGCGGGAGACGCCGCCGCATCGAAGGCGCGTGCTAAACCAGAGGAAATATTCAAGTAAAGCATCATCCACGCATTTCGCTGACAATTTCAGCGAGGCACTTTTCGTCTGGGCCTATGCGAACCGGATTGACCGAACCCATCGGCTTGTTGCCGTTGCCCTGAGTGATCCATGGCAAAGTACTCAACCGTGCGATAGATGCGTCCTCCAAAGTTTCCGGCGTGGCATCCGAAGTCACGGAAACTAGCCGCACCAACGGCTTGCCGCGCAATGTCACCAGCACTTCCTCACCCAAAGCCGCCCGGTGCAGATATTCGGACAGATGGGCTTTAAGTTCGCGAACATTGGTTTCCATGCAATCACCTTCGTCGTCATTTATTTCATATTGCCATCGTCAATATGTAGATTTCTATCGCCTCAAATTATTCCTTGGGCTTTTCATCCTGTATCGGTTCCTGCTTTTCATCCTTCTTTTTTTCGTTGGGGTCCACCACCAAAAACGTCCCGGTGGTCATGCCCATATTGCAACTCCACGGGATGATGCCTTCTTGCTGCGGGGTGAACTCAATGACTTGCTCACCCTTTTTTAAGGGGACATCCAATCCTAGCTTAGGCACTACCACGCCAGTGACACAGGACTGCTGACCGTCATTATGGATTTTCCATTTGACTGGCACACCTTTCTGCAACACGATCTGATTGGGGGTTTTGTCCTGCCCGTTGAATGTCATTTCCACCAGTTGGTAACCCAGCATTGACTTTGACATGTCCAGCCCGGTCCTGTCACGCAGTTGCGCCGACACCCAAGCGAGGCCCGTGGTCATGTCATATTTTGCCCCACTGAGCACTAAACCCCGATTGAGCATAATCACGCCTAAAACCACGACAATCGCCCCGGAAAACCGAACAATCTTCGGGGCCAGTGACGCAGAAGCCAAGCTCGTCAACATGCCAAACCCTAACATCACCGGCAGCGTACCCAAGCCGAAGACCAACATGAGCTTGCCCCCCTCCAAGGCGCTCCCCGTTCCGGCCGCCATGACATACATGGCTTGCAACGGCCCACAAATCACCATCAGCCCATTAAGCAAACCGATGACGAAAGGGTTTCCATATTTGCGCGACTGCGCGCCAATGAAGCGAAGGAGCTTTGGCGGTGTTTTGATGCGAAAATTGCGCAATGAGGGCCAAACATTCAGCAGACTCAAACCAAACAGCAACAGGAACACACCCGCGACCATGCCCACGATGCCGCGCACTTGTGGCGTGAAGGCGATAATCGAGCCCATCAGTCCGAAACCAGCACCAATTAGGGTGTAGGAAATGGTTTTGCCCAAACCATAGAGCAAATGCCCGCTGTAGCGGAGCTTGCCAGTGGTTGTGGATTTGGTGGCGTAGCTCAATACCAACGCGCCGCACATGCCCACACAATGGAACCCGGTCAAAAAACCGACGAGGAACAGCAACCCTAAGCTCATGTCTAGGCTGAGTTCAGGAATGCTGGTATTGGAACGAAGACGGGCATCCAAATAAACAATCAATGCGATGCCGGCTATCCCGAACACAAAAGCCAAAATACGCCTGGCTGTGACTCGGCAACGGCTAAAAAAACTGGGGTGGATTTGAGTTGAATTAGGTTTCACCGGGTCTACTGACAAAATTTAGGAGTTGGATAAAGTACAAATTGGTATAAGTATATGCAAAAAATACACCATACACAAATAAATCAATAAGTTAAGGCAAAATATAAAAGTTGCAAGCCCATGGAGACCTCATGTTCGACGGTGATCGAAGCCAAACTGTGTCATAACACACAGCCGCTGATGTCATTTAGCTCAATCTAGTCACAACTAAAGATGCCGCTGATGCCAAACGCTAGAACATTCATGAGCTTAAAATGTTGGCCCGATACTTGAATAGTTAATGGCATGTTT
>CAIYXP010000378.1 GCA_903930145.1 uncultured Methylococcaceae bacterium | reverse complement strand
TCGTTACTCCTTCCACACATGGTAGATGAGCTTCAAATCAGTTTGGGGCAATTTGGCAATAAGGTCAAGCAATTTGTTGCTATCGGCTTGCCATGTTTACTAGCGAATGAATTTTAATTTAAATATATTAAAATCAACAAAGGATGAATTTAGGGATATATTTCGCCCTACACAAGTTGACCATCCATAAGGTGTTTGAAGCACAGCGAGCCTGAAAATGAAAGACGAATACGACTTTACCCATGCCGAGCAAGGCAAATTTTACACGCCCATTGATGAGATTCAATTGCCCATTTATTTGGACAAAGACATTTTAGCAAGCCTAATCAAACAATCCGGCGATACCCAAGGTTTGTAAGCCTTAGTCAATGATTTGTTGCGTAAGGATATTGAAATTGCCAGACGGGTGACAGTGATGTGAGTATTTGATCGTTCCTAGGAGATGATTCGGTGAAAATCCAGTCAATCGAAATCACCAACTACAAGGCGTTTCTTGGAACCCACAACTTTATCTGTTGGCGGCAAGAACGTGTTTATCTATGGAGAAAATGGCAGCGGCAAAAGTTCGCTCTACTATGCGCTGAAAGACTTTTTTCAGTCATCCATCGAAACCATTGATTTGGCTCAATTGGAAAATAGTTTTGTGAAGCCTGAGACCCAAGGCAAGGTCGCCATCAAGGTAACATTCAAGCCAAACGGCAATGGTCAAAACCAAGCACAGGCTTATTTATTCGACACTAGCCAAAACGATACCCGCACAAGATTGAAACCTATCGTTCATTAGTGTTGAATGCTTTCAGTCACTACAACACCGAAAAGCATGAGATCAAAGGTGAGTTGGAAAATGCCATCAATGCCATCAGAAAATTAAAGGATGAATTTTCGAAGTAATGACTGACAGCATTATTTCACTAAGATCGTCAACGTCTTCCAGAATAAATCCATCATCGCCATGTCTTCGCTGGGAGTGTCTTTATCAAGTTGGGTGACGATGATCAAGCCAGCATCTTTAGCTCCGTAACACAGGACATTACGCTGATATTCGTCTTTCCGATATTTGGAAACCACAAGCTTTCCCGTCACCGTATGGCCTTCTGCAAGTTGCTTGGAAACGTCCTTTTTTGTGATAGTGTAGCCGTAATGAACTTCCTCTTTCGTCAATTCCATAACGACCATGTCGATCAAACCGCATGGATTCAATTCCTTATATTCTTGGATCATCAACATCGTACCCGAAGGCGTTGCCATGATGGTCTGGTAAACCCCGTCACCAAGATCGATCTTTGAAGGCGTAAAATCGCTCGGATGGTTGAAAGAAAACATCTCGGTCTTGAACGTTGCAATGTCTTTCTTTTCCAGCTTGACCTGAACCTTTTGACCGTTTTGAAGCGTGGCCGTGGTCAATTCGCCAATGTCCAGTTCATAGGGTTTGCCATCAATTGTCAGCAGGTAATTGCCAGCAAGCACAAGACTTCCCCACAAACCGAGAGCCATTATCAAGAACAATCTTAATCTCATCTATTCCTCCATCTGTTTACGTATTTGACCTTACATTAGTATACCTGATTGCCTATGCCGTAATGCTGATAGCATCCTTAATGTTACGCCACAAGGGAACAAGACAAAGGACGAAAACCTGATCGAAGAAGCTGGCTTCGACGGGCGGGTGCAGCGCGATCATTACGGCCCGGCAGGACGCTTGCTCAACTAACAAGCCGGGGTGCAATGCGGTGCCAACCCGCTCATCAGCCACCGCTACGACTACGACACCGCCGCAGGCTCGCCGCATAAGCCGCCCCGTCCGTCTCTGGTGTGCCAAGGCTTTGCAATCCTGCATTTTATTGTCAGAATTTGTCGCAAAGCTTACATTACAAAAAGTGATTTTGTCGGTATCAGCCGATGTCGAAACTTTTCTAAGTAGGCTGTAAGTTACTGTTTGTAAGTCTTATTTTAACTATGTCGGCGATGGCACACGGGTTGCAACATCGTTTGAAACGTCTCAAGCTGTGTCTTAGTTGCCACACGGAAGCGTTCAAGCATGAATGGAAGCTGACGAATGACTATAAGGAACGATGCCGAAACTTGGCGCACCAAACCCACACCCCGGAGAATGCTATGCCCGAAGTGATGATAAGCAAAGACCAGAAGGACAGGCTGATTTTTTATGTGCCCAAGAAAGACTTGGAAGAAACCATCGAATCCTTGGAATTTGACACCCCGGAAAAATGGGGCGGGGAAGTCGTATTGGGGGACGGGCAGAAGTTTTTTCTGGAACCGATAGCCCAACCGAAATTGCCGATTACTCTGAGGGCCAAGCGGGCCGGTGGCGGGGATTGACCCGGAGGGTAAAACTCAATATTAAAAGAGGTGGATATGACCGAAAACGTTCTTACCCGTG
>CAIYXP010000377.1 GCA_903930145.1 uncultured Methylococcaceae bacterium | reverse complement strand
GTTACGTTCATGGTTCGACAAGCTCACCACGAACGTAACCTATTGATTACAGGATTACCGTTCGCACTGAGATTCGAAGTGCGGGGTTTTTCGAGGTTCCCTATTGGTAAAGCTGGAAACTTACAGAGTTCTCTAAAGATGCAAAAACAAACATGGCAAATTTAAAACCAACTGTGGTCGTTATCGAAGATGACCCTCCCATACGCCGATTTTTACGAACCGGTCTATCCACCCATGGGTTTACTGTGTATGAGGCTGATAGTGGTCGGCAAGGCATTATCGAGGCAGGAATACGCAAACCCGATCTTATCATTCTTGATTTGGGCTTGCCCGATGTGGACGGGGTTGAGGTGATTAAAACCGTGCGTGAATGGTCGGCGATGCCCATCATCATCTTGTCAGCCCGCAGTGCCGAGCAGAGCAAAATCGAGGCTTTGGATGCGGGGGCTGACGACTATTTGACCAAACCCTTTGGATTGGGGGAATTGCTTGCCCGGACACGGGTTGCGCTTCGTCATTGGCTCAGGACACCCGAGCAAAACCCAACCGGGGAATTCACCACTGGCAATTTAAGGGTGGACTTGATTAATCGCTGGGTGCATGTCGGTGACCAAGAGGTTCATCTCACTCCAATTCAATTTCGCTTACTTTCCATGCTGGTGCAAAATGCCGGTAAAGTGTTGACTCATCATCAAATACTCAAAGATGTCTGGGGTCCGTCGCATACCGAAAGCTCCCATTACCTGAGAATTTATATGAGTCAGCTCCGGCAAAAACTGGAGGAAGACCCCACTCAGCCAAAATACTTGCTAACTGAATCCGGTGTGGGTTATCGGCTAAAGGTATGAAATGAAAGGGCTGGAGCGTCAAAGTCTGTCCTGAGCGAAGCCGAAGGGCCTGCTTTGACTGACCCAGACAATTCAACATTCATCACCAGTAAAACCGCTAGAAATCAACTGTTTCGAGTGAGTCCAAGGGCATTGGGTGTTAATATTAAGCAACCTTATCGAAAAAAAAACCTCTGACTCACAAAACAACGCCATGTCCACGGCCCCGCAATCAAGTACGACCAGCCCTAGCCTAGCCCGCCTACGCGAGATTCCCTATAACTATACCTCCTTTTCCGACCGCGAGATTGTCATCCGTCTGCTCGGCGAGGACATGTGGGGCATTTTGGATGCCCTGCGCACCGAGCGCGTCACGGGCCGATCCGCCCGAATGCTTTACGAAGTGTTAGGCGACATTTGGGTGGTTCAGCGTAATCCTTATCTCGAGGATGATTTGCTCGATAATCGAGGTCGCAGACAGGCTTTGTTGGATGCCTTGCGTCATCGCTTACGCCAAATGGAGGCCCGACGGCTCGAAACCGAAGACGGACACTCGGATCGATCCGCAAAAGTGGCTCTGTTGATCCAAGCCGCCCATCAAGCCGTGGATGCCTTCGAGGCGCATTTTGAGCGTACCCGCGAATTGCGCCGCCGGGCAATGAACTTGCTGTCGCGCCACACCCGCAAGGACAATATTAGTTTCGACGGATTTGCCCGTGCAGCCCATGTCACCGATGCTACTGACTGGCGTGTGGAATATCCTTTCGTAGTGCTTTACCCCAACACCGAGGAAGAAGTGGGGCATTTAGTGCGTGATTGCATTGAACTAGGGCTGACCATCATTCCTAGGGGGGGCGGTACGGGTTACACCGGCGGTGCAGTTCCGCTTTCCCCGCTATCCGCCGTCATCAACACCGAAAAGTTGCTGGAAACCGGCAAGATAGAAACCCAAACCCTGCTGCCCGGAGTGATTCATCCCTGTGCCACGATATTCACTGGCGCGGGTGTCGTCACTCGTCGCGTCATGGAAGCGGCTGAGTCGGCTGGATTAGTGTTTGCTTGTGACCCGACTTCGGCGGATGCTTCCTGCATAGGCGGCAATGTTGCGATGAACGCCGGCGGCAAAAAGGCCGTGTTATGGGGTACGGCTTTGGATAATCTAGCCTCTTGGCGCATGGTTACACCGGACGGCAACTGGCTGGAGGTTCAACGAATCAATCACAATCTTGGCAAAATTCACGATCAAGCGGATGTGTCTTTCCGACTGATGCGAATTGGCACGGATGGCAAGAAGCTGCTGGGCGAGGAAATCTTGAACCTACCCGGCAAGATGTTCCGCAAAACGGGATTAGGCAAGGACGTGACCGACAAATTCCTAGGGGGTTTACCCGGCATTCAAAAGGAAGGCTGCGACGGCATCATCACCTCGGCCCGTTGGATTTTGCATCAAATGCCCCCGCAAACGCGGACTTTTTGCCTAGAGTTTTTTGGACAGGTCCGCGAGGCCGTGCCTGCCATTGTCGAAGTGCGAGATTTTCTGGAAAGCTTGCCGAAAACGGGCGAGAAGCGAGTCATGCTGGCCGGATTGGAGCATCTGGACGAACGTTACGTCAAGGCCGTCGGCTATGCCACCAAGGCCAAGCGGCATGGCAGACCGAAAATGGTGCTGATCGGCGATGTGGTCGGCGATGATGACAACGCTGTTGCACTCGCCGTTGCCGAAGTGGTGCGCTTGTGCAATGCGAGGGGGGCGGAAGGTTTCATCGCGGTTAGTGCCGAGTCACGCAAGCGCTTTTGGCTGGATCGCGCCCGCACGGCGGCGATTGCCAAGCATACCAATGCTTTCAAAATCAACGAAGACGTGGTCATTCCACTGCCAAGAATGGGCGATTACTGCGATGGCATCGAGCGCATCAACATCGAATTATCCTTGCGCAACAAATTACGCCTTTGTGATGCACTGGAAGCGTTCATCGCCGGTAATTTGCCGACTAGGGATTACGAAGAGAGCGTGGATAAGGCCGAATTGATTGACGACCGCCGAACTCGCGCCGTAGATACAGTTAAGCAAGTCCGCACTCGCTGGCAATGGCTGCTGGATCATCTGGATTTACCCTTAGCCCAAGCCGAAAGTTCGTTTGCCGAACTGGGCATCATGGCAAGCGAATTCGTCAACCGTGCCGACAAGCCCACGCTATTCCATCGCTTGCAAGACCACTCGGTGCGCGTTTCTTGGAAACAAGAGTTGCAAGCGCCGCTACAGGAAATTTTCGAGGGCGACAATTTCCGCCCAGTCACGGAACGCATCAAAGCCATACACAAGGAAATTTTGCGTGGGCGAGTGTTCGTGGCCTTGCACATGCATGCGGGCGACGGCAATGTTCACACCAATTTGCCGGTCAATTCCGATCATTACGAAATGCTGCAAGAGGCTAATGCCGCCGTGGCTCGCATCATGGCCTTGGCCCGTTCTTTAGGCGGGGTCATTTCCGGTGAACATGGCATAGGCATCACCAAGTACGAATTCCTAAGCCCGGATGAAGTCGCGCCTTTTCATGCTTACAAGCAGCAAATCGACCCCGAAGGCCGCTTCAACCAAGGCAAATTGATGCCCGGTTCCGATCTGACGGGCGCTTATACGCCGTCGTTCAGCCTGATGGGTTTCGAGTCACTCATCATGCAGCAAAGCGACATAGGCGCGATTGCCGATTCGGTCAAGGACTGTCTGCGTTGCGGCAAATGCAAGCCAGTCTGCTCCACCCATGTGCCTAGGGCCAACCTACCCTACTCCCCACGCAACAAGATACTCGCGACATCGCTGCTGGTTGAGGCGTTTTTATACGAGGAGCAAACTCGACGGGGTGTCTCGATCACCCATTGGAAAGAGTTCGAGGACGTGGCCGAGCATTGCACGGTTTGCCACCGTTGCTACAACCCCTGTCCGGTGGACATCGACTTCGGCATGGTGTCGATGAACATGCGCAACTTGCTACGCAAGATGGGCAAGCAGAGCTTCAATCCGGCAAAAGCCGCTGCGATGGCTTTCCTCAACTTCAGCGACCCGCGCTCAGTCAAGTTCATGCGCAAGGTGATGATCGATTGGGGTTACAAAGGTCAACGTTTGGGTGCCAGCCTCTTGAGGCACTGGGGCAAGAAGCAAACCGCGCAACCGCCGGCTTCTCTGGGCAAACCGCCCATGCGCGAACAAGTCATTCATTTCGTCAACAAGAAAATGCCCGGCAAGCTACCGAGCAAGACGGCCCGTGCCTTGCTCGACATTGAAGACAATCAGATCGTGCCAATCATCCGCGATTCCAAGAAAACCCAAGTGGATTCCGAAGCGGTGTTTTATTTCCCCGGCTGCGGCTCCGAGCGATTGTTCTCGCAAGTTGGCCTCGCCACTCAAGCCATGCTCTATGAAATTGGCGTGCAGACGGTGTTGCCGCCGGGTTATCTGTGCTGCGGTTTTCCGCAACGCGCATCAGGGCAATTCGACAAGGCGGAAAAAATCACCACCGACAACCGCGTATTGTTCCACCGTGTCGCCAACACACTGAACTATCTTGATATTAAAACCGTCGTGGTCAGTTGCGGCACTTGCTTGGATCAACTGGAAGATTACGAGTTTGGCAAGATATTCCCCGGATGCCGATTGGTGGACATACACGAGTATCTGTTGGAAAAGGGCGTGAAACTGGAAGGCGTCACCGGCACACGCTACCTCTACCATGACCCCTGCCATACCCCGATGAAGCAGCAAGACCCGATGAAAACGGTCAACGCACTGATTGCCACGGCGGACGGAAGCCTAGTGGACAAGACCGAGCGCTGCTGCGGCGAGTCCGGCACCTTGGCAATCGCCCGACCCGACATTTCCACCCAAGTTCGCTTCCGCAAAGAAGAGGAATTAAAGCTAGGCGCGAACAAGCAACGCGGCGACGGTTACACGGGTCCGATCAAGGTGCTGACTTCCTGCCCATCTTGTTTGCAAGGTTTGCAACGTTATCAAGACGATGTGGACCAACTCGACGCGGACTACATCGTCGTCGAAATTGCCAAGCATGTCTTAGGGGAAAACTGGCTTCCAGAATTCGTGACCAAAGCGAATCAAGGCGGAATTGAGCGGGTGTTGGTGTAATCAGATGTAAGACGCGGGAAGGGTGAAGACATGGCTATTATTATGCCTAACGCCGAGGCTCACCCGCCCGCGCCCACCAAAAATCTTGAAAACACGCACCAGCTTGTGGGCGCGGGTCGGGTTGAACGTAACAGTTAGGGTAGTGTTTACCCGATTGATGCGGTTTGTTGCTCACCGCACCCTTCTACAGACTACGAACTTATAAAGGCATGTTTCCAAGGGCTTGTTAGGTTTTACTCACCCTCGCCTATGGGTTCGCTCGAAGTCCCCAAGAACCCACGACCTTGCGCAAAATAGATGTTAATGGGGTTTTCGTTACGGAGTACATCGAGGACACTTTGAAACATTGCAGAGGGGAGATGCATTTTGATGATCCCTCCATCATTTGCGTCGGCTTCAAAGAACATGCCGGGATCGTTGAATCGTATCCAGGCCAGCGTTTTTCCAGCCGCATCACTCAATTGAATCTGAGCACGGTTTGTTTGGTAACCATCTGGCCCGCCATAAAACAGAATGCTGTAACTTGATACTACAGACATGTGATTATCTCCTTCATGTTGATTAAATTAGGGCAGCAGTTTAATTGCCAGTTCCAGTCCGCAGCCCAAAGTGCTGGAACGTCGGGTGATGGGGGTGAAAAAATGCCGACTGTTCTCGGCTATTGCTCTTTGTCCTTGTTTTCCATTCCGGGCAATAGGCTGTTATGCCCTAAGTCCCTTCGATTAAGAATATCCTCAAAGTCAGCATCAGGGGGATGGTTAAACTTCTCAGCCTATTGGCTTCCTCAAAAAAAGTTAGATCCGGCCCTTGATATTGATTGACATCATTAACATTATCTACGTCAAAGAAATCAGCAACTGGTCTGTCAATTATTAAATGCTGACATAATGACTTCGTAATACTGGCTCAAGTCGATGCCGTAATCCCCGGGGCGGCGAACCGTGACGATACGGAAAGGACGTCCCTTGTCATCTTCCGTCTTCTCGCTCATATCGATAAATTTTTGTGTGGGCTGCTTATTGGCATCACGCACGACGAGAATTTGCGGTCGTAATTTTTGCCTAGGATTGGATTCAAGCACGATGGAAACTTCCCCGGAACTTAATTCGACGATGCTTCCGGGCGGGTAAATCCCCAAATAGGATACGAAAGCCAAGGTCAAACTGCTGTCGATCTTGTTGTCCCTTGCCAATTGATTCAAGATGGCCACTGCACTGAGATGATCGCCGGCTGGACGGTAAGGTTTGGGGCTGGTGATGGCATCATATTTGTCAACCACCGATACAATTTTGCAATTCAGGTTCAATTGGTGTCCCTGAAGGCCGCGAGGGTAGCCCGTCCCGTCAATATTTTCATGATGCCCATAAGCAACGTCCACGGTCCCACTGAATATATTGCGTCCTCCCATTAAAATATCCCGCCCCGCCTTGGCGTGACTTTGGATAATGGCTGTCTCCTCTTCATTGAGTGGGCCGGGTTTGTTGAGGATGCTTTCCGGTATTGTCACCTTGCCCATGTCGTGCAGGAGACCGCAGGTGCCTAGTTGTTCCAACTGGGTCGCATCGTAGCCGAGCAAACGGCCTAAGACGATGGAGTACACGCACACGTTGAAGGCATGTTGGTTGAGTTGCTCGTCCTTGTTGCGCATACGGGTCAGGAACATCATGGCTTCGGGATTGTTGGTCAGGTTGACAACACAATCCGAAACTGCATTTTTTGCCAATTGAATATCCAAGCTTTGACCAAAACGGATTTCATCAATAAACGTTTTGATCAGTTTGGATGTTTGTTTCCGCGTTATATCGGCGGCTTCCATGTCCTTTTCGGCAAAGGCTTTCTTCTTTTCATTGGTGAAGGAACCCGGCAATTCATCAATGGTGACGCGAACCACTTTAGTGCGCATCAGGTCGATATAGACATATTCGCAATGCTGCATGACGGCTTCGATGTCGGCATCATTTTCCACCTCGAAGCCTTGAAGCATAAATGGTGTCTCCAACCAAGGCCGATCCAATTCACAGACATACATACCCGGCCTGAGATCGCAAGCACGCAATCTGACCTTTTCCACATAGTCAACTATTCGTGGTTTTTCTGGCAACATGATTCACTCAAACCTTTTGAAAAAATGGCTATCGGGCAAGGTGGTTTTCTTGCCTCGCTTTCCATAAAACCAGCTCTGCACTCATCACCGATCATAATAACAGCGCTTATTAAAGATTGTTTTGTTCACGTAAGTTTTATCCAATCACGATCTTCAAAAGATGTCCGCGCTGGCCTCTTTATAAATAAACTGGATTGCCAAGCTTGGCATCCTCTTTTCGCCTAGAATCTATTCGTATCATCGAACCAATTGCCGGACATAGGCTATGGAGTTCTTCAATATCAATGTCAGGGCGGTTGGATGTCCATGTATCCAACAGTTCCTGCAACGTATCCCTAAATTGCAAGGGGTTTAATTTGCGCAACCATGTCACACAAATTTCCGTTGTCCCGCAGATTGGCGTTTTCTTGCCGCATTCACAGATCTGAATGATGGATTCGGCCTCGGTGCGGTCAGTGATGTTGGGTGTCATGAGTCATGCTCCTAAATTTAGCCAATGAACTGGCATAGTGATTAGTTTAATCTACAAATGCCCTAGCTTGAATTAACTTTATCTCATCCCTGATCTTGGCTGCTTCCTCAAATTGTAACTCACGGGCCAAAGAATACATTTTTTCTTCCAATTGTTTGATTTTTTTTGCCGCTTCATCAGGTTTAAGCACTTGATAATCCGCTGATTTCTCCGCCGCCTTCAATTTTGGCTTATAGGCGTAATGGCCTCCGCTGCCGGGGATGGGCAGTTCCAAAATGTCAGTGACATTTCGGGTTGCGCTTGCCGGTATGATGCCCATTTTTAAGTTATGGGCAATTTGCTTGGTACGTCTACGATCAGTTTCTTCTAGGGCTTTTTCAATGGAACGAGTGATTTTGTCAGCATAAAGAATCGCCTTGCCATTAATATTCCGGGCAGCCCGGCCTATGGTTTGAATTAAAGAAACGACCGAGCGCAAGAAGCCTTCCTTGTCCGCGTCAAGTATTGCCACCAAGGAAACCTCGGGGATGTCCAAACCTTCCCGCAACAAATTAATGCCCACTAGCACATCAAATTTACCTAGGCGCAAATCGCGGATGATTTCCACCCGCTCGACGGTGTCCACGTCGGAATGAAGATAACGCACGGCGATGTCATGGTCCATCAGATATTCGGTCAAATCCTCCGCCATGCGCTTGGTCAAGGTTGTCACTAGCACCCGTTCCTTTTTTTCCGTGCGCAGCCGGATTTCAGACAGCAAATCATCCACTTGAGTGGCGGCAGGACGGATTTCCACTTCCGGGTCCACCAATCCGGTGGGACGCACGACTTGCTCAACCACAGCACCGGAATGCTCCAATTCGTAAGGACCGGGCGTGGCCGAGATATAAATTCGCTGCGGCGCACGTTGTTCGAACTCTTCAAAGCGAAGCGGCCGATTGTCTAAGGCCGACGGCAAACGAAAGCCATATTCCACCAAAGTTTCTTTGCGTGAACGGTCTCCCCGGTACATCCCGCCGATTTGGGGGATGGTTTGATGGCTTTCATCAATGACAATCAAAGAATCGGGCGGCAAATAGTCAAACAAAGTCGGAGGCGGTTCCCCCGGTTTTTGACCGGATAGGTGGCGTGAATAATTTTCGATGCCGGAACAATAGCCGACCTCCAGAATAATTTCCAAATCAAATAACGTGCGCTGTTCCAAGCGTTGGGCTTCCACCAGCTTATTGGCCTGACGCAAATTGTCCAGCCGTTGCTTCAATTCCACTTTGATTTCTTCCACCGCCGCCAAGATTTTTTCCCTAGGGGTGACATAATGACTTTTTGGGTAAACTGTGTAGCGGGCAATGCGGGCTAGGATTTCACCCGTTAGCGGGTCAAACAGCGAAAGCCGCTCAATTTCATCATCAAATAATTCCACCCGCAAGGCTTCGCTTTCCGACTCAGCCGGGAAGATGTCTATCACCTCGCCCCGCACCCTATAGGTGGCCCTGCGAAGTTCGGTGTCATTGCGAGTGTATTGCAATTCCGTCAAACGCCGCAACAATTTGCGCTGATCCATCAAGTCGCCGCGCACCAGATGTAGCACCATCTCGAAATACGAAGCTGGCTCTCCCAAGCCATAGATGGCGGAAACTGTCGCCACAATCACCACATCACGCCGCTCGATCAAGGCTTTAGTGGCGGAAAGGCGCATTTGCTCAATGTGTTCATTGAGGCTGGCATCCTTTTGAATATAAGTGTCGGACGAAGGTACGTAAGCTTCCGGCTGATAATAGTCGTAATAACTGACGAAATATTCCACTGCATTTTCCGGGAAGAAGTCCTTCATCTCCCCATACAATTGCGCAGCCAAGGTTTTATTGTGGGCCATGATGAGTGTAGGCCGCTGAATTTGGCTGATGACATTGGCAATGGTAAACGTTTTGCCGGAACCGGTGACACCCAAAAGAGTCTGG
>CAIYXP010000376.1 GCA_903930145.1 uncultured Methylococcaceae bacterium | reverse complement strand
CTTCGGCTTTCATCTCATGCAGTTGGATGTCCGGCAAGAGTCCACCCGCCATGCCGAAGCGGTGGCCGAGATTCTCAAAGCCGCCCTGAATATCGACTACCTAGCCCTGACGGAAGAGAAAAGGATTGAACTGCTTGCCGAAGGCATTGCCAACCCCAATGCACTCGACTACGACCTCAGGACACTCAGCGATTCCACTGCCGAGATTCTGCGCGTGTTCAAAGTCATGGCGCAAATGCGCCGCGAAATTGGGCCTGAGTGCTTTGGTCGATATGTGATCTCCATGACACACTCTGCCAGTAACGTGATGGAAGTGATCTTTCTCGGGGCACAGCATGGACTCGCCGGACGCATTGCCGGACGGGTTTATTGCCATATAGGCGTAAGCCCCCTGTTTGAAACCATTCGCGACATGGAACATATCGAATCGGTGCTGACGACCTTGCTTGACAACCCCCTTTACCGCGATTGCCTACGTGCATTCGGCGAGGGTCAAGAAGTCATGCTCGGCTACTCGGACTCTTGCAAGGACGGCGGCATCCTAGCCAGTGCCTGGAACCTTTACGAGGCGCAAAAGAAAATCATCAGGATCACCGAGGAGCGCGACATCGTATGCAGGATATTCCATGGTCGAGGGGGCACGGTCGGACGCGGGGGCGGCCCGACTCATGAAGCCATCTTGGCGCAACCTCCGGGGACGGTGCGCGGACAGATCAAATTCACCGAGCAGGGCGAAACCATTTTCTATAAATACAATAATCGCGAGACCGCTGCCTATGAATTGACCATGGGTGTGAGCGGCCTGATGAAGGCCAGTGTCAACCTCGTCCGCCCGGTACAGCCAGAATCGGAGGAATACGGGGAGCTGATGGCATCCATCGCCAAACGCGGCGAGGGATACTTCAGACAGCTCACCGAGAACGAACCGGGATTTTTGGACTACTTTTACGAGGCAACCCCACTCAACGAAATCGGCTTGATGAACATCGGTTCTCGCCCTTCCTATCGAAAAAAAGGTGACCGGTCGAAATTTTCTGTGCGCGCAATAGCTTGGGTATTTGCTTGGGCGCAATCTCGACAAACCCTACCCGCTTGGTATGGAATCGGCAAAGCCTTGGAAACCTATAGGGGCGATGAACCACACAATCTTGAAAAATTACGCGACCTTTACCAAAACTGGCCATTTTTGCGTTCGCTACTGGGCAAAACCCAAATGTCACTATTAAAATCGGAAATGCAAATAGCCAAGGGTTATGCTAGGTTATGTCTGGATGAGGAAGTAGGTAACCGAATCTTCGGCCTGATAGAAGCAGAATACCATCGCACCTGCTCACAGGTATTGGAGATTTCTGGTTTGGATTACTTGTTGCAAGAAGACCCTATGCTGGCTGTTTCACTGGCTAGACGCAACATTTACTTGGATCCTTTAAATCATCTGCAAATCAGCCTTTTACGTAGGCTTCGCGAATATCCTGAAGCCCCGGGTGAGGAAAATCCGTGGACAACAGTGCTGTTGCGAACCATCAATGCCATAGCGGCAGGGATGAGGAATACTGGCTAAATCAGACTGACAAGACTTAGTTTTTTTCTTGGGAAAGCTAACCAAACGGACGGCTTTCCCTCATTCTTCGGTCTTCTTGAAATTTAATGTAGAAATGAGATTGACGTATATGGCGTTTCAGTCGCACAATTATAGATGATGCGATGATAAGAAAATTCCCCTAACCTTCATTTTTTGATAATG
>CAIYXP010000375.1 GCA_903930145.1 uncultured Methylococcaceae bacterium | reverse complement strand
TCCAGCATCCACCGCCGATGAATTTTGTGACAACAAAGCTAATAGAAAGCTTGCGAATATCGAAAATAATTTATCCATTGGATTTCCCATGTCAAGTCAATGTTAAGATGGCATTATAACTTAACCAAACTAGAAATTACCCTCGTTTGATGAACGCTGCCCAACTCAAATGTATCATGGTGTTTAGTGTCTTTGCCGTCATCGGTTTCGGGCCAGTTTCGCCGGGTTGCTTAATTGGCTTGTACTCGGTGGTTGCAAGACCCCGCTGGTTAATCGAGCTTGTCCGCCAGTTGTATGCTCAAAACGGAACCATGCTTTACAACTTGCCGCCACCCCCTTCAAATCCGCCGCTGACTCGGAAAAAGTGCTTTCTGAGCCTAACTGGCTTGTTCATTGTTGACATCCTCCCCGTGCCGGTGACCCCCGTTGTGGCATTTTTTATTTTGCTGCTGCGGCCACGGTGGTTTTATGAGTTGATCGAAGTGATCTATTGGCAGTCACCGGAATGACTTGCAAGCCGCTATTGTTTCAAATCGGCTATCGGTGCTATGAAGCTGCCCGATCCCTTCGTGTTGTGCATAGTGGGCAATAGTTTGGTGGACAATCGGCTTTAAGGTTTGCCCATACGGAACAGACCCTCCAACCCCGCCTAATATGGGTCAAGCCAAACCGTACACCCAGTTTGCGGCATTCAAGCACACTATAGTATTCCCGACCTAGCCCAATCAAGCTAAACTGTCCGGTAATTGTCTAAAGTGAGTGAATCAAAATGAAAAACCTGCTGTTGATCCGACATGCCAAATCCAGTTGGGACGATCCCCTGCTGAGCGACCAAGAACGCCCCTTGAACAAACGCGGCAAACGGGATGCGCCTGCCATGGGCTTGATGCTAAAAGAGAAGGGCTTGCATCCCGACCTGATACTTTCAAGCCCTGCCAAACGGGCTTTGAAAACGGCTAAACTGATTGCCGAAGCCATCGACTACCCAAAAAAACATATCAAAGTCCATGAAGGGATTTATGAGCAGGGCTTGGATGCCTTGGTTGAACTCATCCTAGGTTTGGATCATAGTTTGGATAGGGTTTTTCTGGTCGGTCACAATCCTGAATTGACTGACCTTGCCAATCGCCTGACCGGGGCGGGCATCGAAAATGTCCCTACCTGTGGCATCGTTTCCATCACTTTCGATTTGACTCATTGGAAAGACTGCGCATTGACAGGGGGGCAGCTTGCATTTTTCGAGCGTCCTGCCAAACTGAAGATGGATGCTTTTAATGAAGAGACATTGCAAGATACCGACATTATAGGCACCTAATCCAACCTCCAATCCCTGCCCATTAAGGAAAACCGTTTGTGGCCACTCAACCAACTTCCGTTGTCCCCACCCCGACCATTGATGTCCCACCCACCGACAGTTATGGACTGTTTGCCGATTGCCTCGTTCGCAAAGGCAAGGCCCGTGAGACTGAAATTAACCGCGCCCGCCGCCTAGCCGCACAAACTGACGATCAACCTTTGCCCGCCTTGTTGATGAAGCTGGGGATTGTTTCTGAGCGGGACATTGCAGAGGCTTTATCCGATGTCAGTGGCTTGCCTTTGGTCGCCACTACCGATTACCCGGAGGCTTCACCGCTGCCCGAGACCGTGGCGACACGCTTTCTCAAGGAAAACCATATTGTCGGCATCAATGCTCAAGAAAACGCATTTGAAGTGGCGATTGCCAACCCCTTGGAGCAATCCTTGCTTGATGCGCTGACCTTGGCTTGCGAAAAGCCGATTATTCCCAAAGTGGGCATCCCTTCGGAGATTGAACGCGCCATTGAACAACAACTAGGGGCTGGCAAAACCTTGATGAGCCAAATGGTGGACAATTTCGGCGGCGATGATGAAGTCAACGAAGCGGATGTAGAGCATCTGAAAGACTTGGCTTCCGAAGCGCCCGTCATTCGCATGGTCAACCTCATCATGCAGCGGGCAGTCGAATCCCGTGCTTCGGATATTCACGTCGAACCTTTCGAGGAACGCCTCAAAGTGCGTTTCCGCGTGGATGGCGTTTTGAAAGAAGTGGAGGCCCCGCCCGTGCGTTCCACCGCCGCGGTGATCTCGCGCATCAAAATCATGGCAAAACTCAACATCGCCGAACGCCGACTACCCCAGGATGGCCGCATCAAATTGCAAGTCGTCGGTAAAGAATTGGATTTGCGCGTATCGACCGTGCCCACTATGTTTGGTGAGAGCGTGGTCATCCGTTTGTTGCACAAGGAAAGCATCAAATTCGACTTTGCATCGTTGGGGTTTGAAGGGGAAGCGCTGGAACGGTTTCTGGAAGTGCTGGCTTTGCCCCATGGCATCATCCTTATCACAGGGCCTACTGGCAGTGGCAAATCCACTACGCTGTATACCGCCTTGCACAAGATCAACACGCCCGAGCGCAAGATCATCACGGTCGAAGACCCGGTCGAATACCAATTGGAAGGGGTCAACCAAATACAAACCAAGGCGCAAATCGGGCTAACTTTTGCCTCCGCTTTACGCTCCATCGTGCGCCAGGACCCGGACGTGATCATGATCGGCGAAATGCGCGATCTGGAAACCGCCCGCATCGCCGTGCAATCCGCCCTCACCGGTCATTTGGTTTTGTCCACGTTACATACCAATGACGCGGCTGGCGGTGTGACCCGCTTGCTGGACATGGGTTTGGAGGATTACCTCATCACCTCGACCGTCAACGGCATTCTGGGCCAACGCTTGGTGCGCCGACTCTGCCCACATTGCCATGAGACCTATCCCGCCCTGCCCGAGGTCGTGGCAGAATTGCGGCTGCGCCGTTATCAACCGCACGGCGAGGTCATGCTGCCGAAGCCGGTCGGTTGCGAAAAATGCGATGGTTTGGGCTACAAAGGCCGTTTGTCCATCCAAGAGTTTCTGGTCATGAGCGATGATATTCGCCGTTTGGTGATGACCCATGCCCAAGCTCGATTAATCGAAGAACAGGCTTTGAAGGAAGGCATGGACACCATGTACGAAGACGGCTTGCGCAAAGCGGTGGCGGGGTTGACGACGATTGAGGAAGTATTGAGGGTGACTTCGGATAATTGATGAATTTTCTATGAATTAAATAGTTCAACAAAATTTGGAATTAGAATGAAAACAGAGGCTTTGAGGTACACCGGAACTTTGCAGAGTTGGAATGACGATAAAGGCTTTGGCTTCATCAAGCCAAATACCGAAGGCAAAGACGTTTTTATCCATATCAAAGACTTTACCTATCGAAATGCCCGACCTAAGATAGGAGATGTGCTGAATTATCAGTTGATTCAAGATAATAGTGGAAAATTTAGGGCAATGGATGCTCAAATTCACTGGGATGGAAATACTGCCCATTCGTCAAGCGGCTTATCTTGGCTTGTTGGAAATCTTCGTTCTTGGGATGATGATAAAGGATATGGATTTATCGTCCCAAAAGATGGTGGAAGGGATATATTCGTGCATATTGCAGATTTTAAGCATGATGACTATCGACCTGTTGTAGGAGGCACAATCTACTATCGCGTTAAAAGGGATGACAATGGAAAATTGAAAGCTTACGATGCCATGGTAAAAGAAGATGAATATAAAACAATCAAAAAGAAAGTTTCGCTTACTATTTGGTTAATTGTGCTTATTCCATTCATATTATCTGCTTATGCAATCTTTGCGTTCAAAAATCCTGCACCTGCAATGGTTTATTCATTAATGAGTTTTATCGCTTTTTTTATGTACGCTTATGATAAAAATAAAGCGAAAGCTGATGATTGGAGAATTGCAGAAAAAACACTACATATTATTGAGTTCTTGGGGGGGTGGCCCGGAGCATTATTGGCACAACGTGAACTGCACCATAAAAATAAAAAAGAATCTTATCAAATTACATTTTGGTTTATCGTGGCTATTCATTTGACAGGGTGGGCTTATTTAATTATAAGCAAAGCAACATTTGAAAAGATAATTTCAGACTTTATTTTTTTTGCAAGACATGTCTCAAGCTGATGTAAAAATTGCCTTATTAATTGATGCGGACAATTCACCCGCCGCCAAGATTGATGTGATACTCTCCGAATTGGCAAAGTATGGCGTGGTGTATGTCCGCCGTGCTTATGGCAACTGGAAAAGCCCTACTCTAAAATCTTGGGAGGATGTGTTGCATGAATGTTCTGATTTTCTGGATAGAATTGATAAAGCCATGTTGTCAAGGTTG
>CAIYXP010000374.1 GCA_903930145.1 uncultured Methylococcaceae bacterium | reverse complement strand
GATTCTAATTTATCTTGAGAAATTTCAGAAGGTACTGATATTTTGCATTCTCTAGCAAGGTTTCTATCTTTAATCAGCTTTATCGAAGCGAGACGTCGATTTCCCTCAAGGACAGTAAACGGGCCATACTCATTCTCACCCCAGACAATTAGCGGTTCAAGGTTAATATAACCATTTGCGCAAATTGATTGAATCAATTCGTCTAATGCAGCAATATCCCGCAATGTACAAATAATACTTTTTTCATCATTGGGTTCCAAATCATCGCCCGTGAGAAGGCGAGGATTTTGATAATCGAACCTCAATAATGAGACTGGACAATTCTCAGTGGGTACACCTATTTTCGCTTGAAAAGTAGCCACCTTAACTATCAACCTTAAATGTTGTTATTTGCTTTTTCACAATATCCTCTCAATCTCTTTTAGCACCTCCGCCCCACTCGGCAACCCCGAATCCCTGAGTTTCTTCAATGGCATACTGACGACATTGTCACATCGATACATGTGCCCGGCATGGTCGATGCCGGGTGCGCCGACAGGAATGTAAACCGATGGCTCTTGTTCGAACACCATGCCTGACCGGCCAATCACGATGCTGGGAATAGCAACAACCGGCGGAGTCTGGCGGGCATTCAGCGTAGCCACCCACACCAACACATCGGCCTCGCCATTCGCCAACAGCTTAGACATCGAGTAGTGGTAGGGGTCAAATTCGGGGTAGCCACGCGCATAGCTAATTCGGCCCGGATAGCCCGTCTGCCACGCGAATACTTGGCTGGCGGTACGATGTCCGTCCTGCCCTCCCAAAGGCAGCACAGCGGCCCGTGTCTCGCCTGATTGGTTGATTGCGACAATAGCTTGGCAAAGCTGTTGGATAGTCAGTTCGGCATGGGGATAATTCAAATGCCCCGCCGACCAAGTTACCACGCTGTATTTGGCCGCTTTTAGCTTATCAATGACGGCTCCCAACTCAGTCACGGCAAGGCCACCGATGGTTTCGACTTGCAGACTGACCCCTCTGGCTAAAGCATTCAGGGCAGCGGCGATTTCCGGGTAGCTTTCCATGGGACATGGCAGAACGAGTGCCTTGCGCCCATCAGGAGCAGTCGAAGCATTGCCCGACGGGGGCCGACCGATGTAGATGATTTCCCGTTTGGCGGTGTCCTGTCCAAAAAGGGTTTCTTTGTTCCAGATGAGACGTTCGTAAAAACGGGGAAAGTCGGCTTCAATGTCGCTGCCGAATACGACCAGCACCTCGACCCGATTTTTCAATTCGCCCAAGGTCGTCGCCACCCAACCGGTGTCGGACAGGACCAGCAAATTGCGTAAACTGGCCTCAGCCTTCGATTTGTCCAACACCCCCCGGCATCGATCAGCCAAGGCCAAAGCGGCGCGGGTGTCGTTGACATCGGTTCCAAAACCGCTGAACAAAGGCAACCGGGCATCACTCAAATAGCCTGCCGCCGCTGCAACGGCCTCTTCCAGCGTGACGGTTTTGCCGCCCACACGAGGCAGGGTGTCGGTGACAGGCTGTTCAAAACCAGCCACGGTGATGGCATCTCCATTTGCCAACACTTTGATTTCGTTGCCAGTCACTTGTATCTTCAAATCGTCCGAGGCAATGCCACAAAACGGGCTGGGTACGTTTTCCCAAATCTGGCTGCTGCTGTCGGTCATGCTTTTCCCTCTTGTTATGTCGTAGTATAGTGAAAGGAGTGGGTTGCCTCTGATTCCAGAATCAACCCAGAAGTCGTCATTGGCACTGGCATAAGCCTCATGAAGTGTCTAGGCCATCGCCAGAAGCCAGAAATATCGTAAAAGAATAGGTAATTTAGCCTTTTTTTTCAACTTGCTTGCGTTTACCACTGTATAAACCACCCGCAAGAATAGTAAGATCAATAAAAAAACATCCACTCAATGCAGGAACCCACTCCATGACCCAAAACCATCGAAAACCTGATAGCCATGCAGATAGCTTGAAATCAGCCGAATTGGAACACAAATCGGACTCCGAGGACAATGAACATGTAGCCGTCCCCAACTTGGAAGCAGCCAAAGAAATTGAGGCCATTAGCAATGAACCCACAGCTTTGTTGGTGGCAAACGCCCCGCGTGGCTCGGAAGAGGACAGCGAAGATGCTGAATTGCCGTCGGGTTATCCTTACCCTGATCGCATCCGCAGACGCGAATACGAGCGCAACAAAAAGGATTTGCAAATTGAATTGCTAAAAGTGCAAAGCTGGGTCAAAGAAACCGGTCAAAAAATCATCGTATTGTTCGAGGGTCGCGACGCGGCCGGCAAGGGGGGGACGATCAAACGTTTCATGGAGCATCTCAACCCCCGCGCCGCCCGCGTGGTGGCACTGGAAAAACCCACCGAGGGGGAACGGGGGCAGTGGTATTTTCAGCGCTACATTGACCATTTCCCAACCTCTGGAGAAATGGTTTTCTTTGATCGCTCATGGTACAACCGTGCCGGGGTGGAGCGGGTCATGGGATTTTGCCGCCCTTTGGAATACTTGGAATTTTTGCGCCAAACCCCCGAACTGGAAAGGATGCTGGTGCGCAGCAACATCAGGCTATTCAAATATTGGTTCTCGGTGAGTCGGGACGAGCAACTGCGCCGCTTCATCTCCCGTCGTGACGACCCGCTCAAGCACTGGAAGCTTAGCCCCATCGACATTAAGTCGTTGGATCGCTGGGACGATTACACCGAAGCCAAAAAAGCCATGTTCTTCCACACTGACACGGCCGATGCCCCGTGGACGGTGATCAAATCCGACGACAAGAAACGCGCTAGGTTGAATTGCATGAGGCATTTCCTGTATTCGCTGCCCTACCCCAACAAGAACCATAAAATCGCCCATTTGCCAGATCCTTTGTTAGTCGGTGAGGCATCCAAAGTATTGGAGGAAGACGAGCGGATCATCAGTCAATTTTGATCATAATAACTTCTTCAGCAGATCGGCTTTTTGTGCTTCATATTCTTCTTTGCTGATGACACCCTTCACCATGAGACCATGGAGTTTCTCCATTTTTGCCACGATTAACAACTCATCCTTTTGTTTCTCGTATTCTTGGGCGCTGATGATACCCTTTACCATCAGCGCATGAAGCTTCTCCATGGTCTCCAGTCCCGGTTTTTCCGTAGCAACCGCTTCCGTGGCATGAATCGCCTCAATAAAGGGTTTCCCTAGCATAACTGACGACTGGACTGAGTCAGCCCTCTTCGAAGAAACAGGAAAAGCCGACGGGAGTTTTGTCGGGGAGGCATTAATACTCCCCACACTTTTGTCTTGTTGGATGGGCGGATTTTCTCGATCCGAGACCGAAGACTGGGGACTGATTTCTGGCCTACTGATGGTTCCGTCCAAAACATTTACCTTAATTTGCACTTCCGGCGTGAATGGAATGTCACGGTCTTCACGGCTGTCAAAGGATGTTTGCGGAGTATAGTCAAACTGGACACGATGCCAAGACACACCGCCATCCATAGTGGCAAGCAAAGTGGCATTATTACCCACTATCCACCCGGTTTGAGGATTGACAAATTGGACTCCATTGAGGGTTTCCATGCAGGCGCTGTCTTGGAGAACCCAATTTTGACCGCCATCTTGAGTGGCAACGACAAAGCCATCTTCCCCCACAATCCAGCCATATTGATTATCAAAAAAATGGATGCAGGTTAATGATGCATCAATGCCTCCAGAATGCTTGATCCACTGTTGCCCACCGTTTATTGTCGTCAGCACCGTTCCCTGCTCACCCACTACCCACCCGCGGTCGGAATCAAAAAAATGCAGACTGGTAAGCTTGCTTTTCGTCTTGGTTTTTTGCGATACCCAAGTCAGACCTCCGTCATAGCTGACGAAGATCGACCCTTTATCGCCCACTACCCAACCCGTATCAACGTTGACAAAGTAAACACTGGTGAAATTGACATCCGTTTTGGCATAAATCGGTTGCCAAGTTCTGCCACCATCGCGGGTGAGCTGTATCGCTCCTGCATTTCCAACTGCCCAACCATGAACCTCATCCAAAAAAAACAATGATTTGATGAATTCGTAAGTTGCACTCACCCGTCCATGCCACGTCAAACCCGCATCATCTGTGGATAGAATAGTTCCATTCCTCCCCGCCGCCCAACCGTGTAGGCTGTCAATGAAACGGACACTTTCCAAATTTGCAGTTATATTAAAGCCTTGAGCTTGCCATGTCGCACCCCCGTCATGCGACGCGAGAATCATGCCTTCCTCCCCTACGACCCAGCCATGCTTTTCATCCACGAAGTGGACTTTCTTTAAGGCTGTTTTGGGTTTGGCGTAAAGCAACTGCCAAGTCTGGCCCGAGTCGTTGGTAGCAAGTATTGTGCCGTCCGCCCCTACAATCCAGCCATTCGAATCATCGGCAAATCGAACACAATCAAGCATGGAACGACATTGACCTAGATATCTTAGCCAATGCTTGCCACCATCGGACGTGTTCAGAATGATGCCATTATCGCCTACAACCCAACCCAGTTGCGAGTCTAAAAAATAGACACTGGACAAATCCGCGTCCGTTGCGCTGGGTTGCATTTTCCAATCAAATCCGCCATTGGTGGTGGCAAGAATAATGCCCCGATTACCCACCACCCAACCGTGTTGGCTATCGACAAAGTGAACCGATGAGAGCCTTTCAAAAGTGGGGGTTTCCTGGGCTTGCCAAGATTGCCCCCCGTCAGAAGTGGCATATATCTCGCCATTCCAACCCACAACCCAGCCATGTTGCCCATCTGCAAAATGGACATAGGTCAGCGTCTGCCCGGACAAAACCAAAGACTGCCAATTTTTTCCTCCGTCGTAGGTAGCGAAAAGCATACCTAACCAATCGACCACCCAACCCCTTTTATCATCCGCAAAATGCACACCAGTGAAGGTTCGGCGGGTATTGATGCCTTGCATCTGCCATTTTTTTCCGCCGTTGCCAGTCATAAGAATCACCCCGTCTTCACCGACCACCCAACCCTTTCGCCCGTCCACAAAGTAGACGCTCCAAAGACGTTCATTGGTCTTGCTAGGCTGGGATTGCCAAGTCAGCCCGCCATCATGGCTAGCTATGATCGTACCTCTTTCACCCACCGCCCAAACTTTACTCGTACCGGGCAAAACAAATACAGCCAACAATTCGGGAAAGCCCACCAATGTTCCTAACCGATGCAAATCCGCTGACCTTTGCATTGGCCCAACGGGTTGAGGGTCATTCACTGTCATCGATTTTTCCACCACCGAAGCTCGTGTTTTTTTCATTGAGCCGACTAATGTTGCCATGGGCTTAAACCACTCCGCCCAATTCCACACTATAGTCTTTCTCTCAACCGCTGGTTCCTGTGTCTCGGACTCATCCGACGAGGGTTCTGATACCGCTGCCTTGGTAATCTCCCCATGACCGGAATATTGCTTCTTATCCCATGACCCGAAGAGAATAACCAGTAAACAACCGGGCCAAACCAAAAAGTACCAAGGGGCAGGATATTGACTTAGCTGAGGTATTGTCCATGACTGGCCCCCATTATGACTGATGATGGGAAGTCCGCTGGCCCCGACGATCCAGCCAAACTGTTTGTCGACAAAGCGTATTGTGTTGAGGCTCTCTGTCGTACCTGAGTCAACGGCTTGCCAAGATTGGCCTCCATTTTGAGTGGAAAGAAAGAGTCCTTTTTCCCCCACAACCCAACCCTTTTCAACATCAATGAAAAATACGTCACGCAAGGTTTCAGAAGTTCCGCTGGCTTGCATTAGCCAACTTTGCCCACCATCGAAGGTATTGACAATAATGCCTCTTTCGCCCACAGCCCAACCTCTGTTGGCATCGGAGAAATAAATACCCGAAAAGCTTGCAGTAATTTCGGTGGATTCAAATACACTCTGAACAGACCAAGTTTGCCCCCCGTTTTCCGTGTGGACAATGACCCCTTTCGCACCCGCTGCCCAACCATGCATAGGGTCAATAAAATGGATTGCCCAAAGGTTTTCCTCGACCCTTGATTCTTGCAACTGCCAAGTATCCCCGCCATCGATGGTTGCGATGATTAACCCCTTTTTCCCTACGGCCCACCCCGTTTTATTGTCTAAAAAAAAGGCTTTGTTTAATTTGTCCCTTGCCCCACTCATTTGAGCTTGCCAGTTCATTCCTCCGTCATGGGTGGAAACAATTGAGCCTTTATCACCGACAACCCATCCTGAATGTTCATTGACGAAAAATACAGAATTAAGCTCCACATTTGATAGTGGTAGGTTTGCAGGAACCCAATGATTTCCTGCATCCCCTGTGCTAAACAAGCGTCCAGTTGTATTAATGGACCACGCCCGCTGTTGGTCAATATAAGCGCTATTGACAAACTCCCTTTCTGATCCCCTAGCTTGGGGTAACCATGTTTTACCGCCGTCATCGGTTGCGAGTATTGTCCCGTTTGCGCCAACCACCCAACCCTCTTGGCTGCTCGTAAAAGAAATGCCAGCCAAGGGTTGAAGGGTATTGCTGGATTGAATCTGCCAACTTTCACCTCCATCTATCGTCGCCAAGATTGCACCGTTCCAACCCACAACCCAACCATTTTGAGAATCGGTAAAATAGACGGATGCCAAATCTTCCGCACCGTCCCTAAATTGGACTCGATTGGATTGCCAGGTTTGACCGCCATCGACGGTCACAAGCAAATTGCCTTGATTTCCCACCAGCCAGCCATGTTGAGCATCGGCAAAGTAAACACCATTGAGTTTTGCCTTGACCTGTGAGCTTGCTATTTGAAAACTCGCTCCCCCATCGGCAGTTGAAAGAACGACACCGTTCCAACCTACAATCCACCCATGCATTAGATCAGTGAATTGAACTTTGCTGAGATTCTCTTTGACGTTGACGGTTTGAGGTAGCCATGTCACCCCGCCATTCTGAGTACTCAGTATGGTTCCGTTTGCCCCGACAACCAAACCATGAAACTCATCAACAAAATCAACACCATTCAACGCAACGACCGTACCAGAAACTTGTGGTTTCCAATTCTCTCCACCGTCCTCGGTGGCAACAATAGTGCCGTCAAAGCCCACAGCCCATCCCCTTCGTGCATTGACGAAACGAACACTGTTCAAATTTACCGTGGTGTGGCTAGTTTGAATTGTCCAGTGCCTTCCACCATCGTCAGAGTGAACGATCAAGCCGTCTTCGCCCACCGCCCAAACTTTGTCAGTGCCGGGAAGCGCAAAAACACTTTTCAGGTAAGCGGACAGTTGCGGTGCTCGCAAAATTGCGTTACGTTCAACGGGAAACCGCCAATAATCCAAACTGAACATTGAACTGGATGTTTGCCAGGGACTAAACCTGACAGATTGGTTAAAGGCGAACCCACTAAAAATCAACAAAGCAGTCAGTGCAAACCAGTTCGCTGACCGATTTAACCGGAATTTGAATCGTTTGTGTGCAATCTTGCCGAAATCAAGCATTAAATTTAATCACTCCAAGATACTCGATGACGAGTCGTTTCATACATGCAAAGGCTGAACCTGAGATGCCCTATTTTCCCACTTGAACTATTAATCGACCATGAACCCTCTACTTTACAAAGCTTATCCGCTAATGTCCCTCACCATTGACATTTTAACGAACCCATCGGCCCATTCATCCAAAGAAATCAGTAAAATAGCCCTACTTTATCTAGTCATCAATGCTTTCTGGGCCACGTGGCTGTGGCTTGGCACTAAAAAGGTGGCTGATTTTACACTATCAGCCCTGCTGGCTTATGTCTTGGCCCTGCCATCGCTCGTGTTATATCTGCTGCCGATGTTGACCATCTTGAATGACGTGTGGACCCATGAATTCAGTTTTTCCAACCGCTTCATTTTGGTGTTTTATGTCGTGTTGGCAACGCAAATGTTGGGTGGTTTTTATGCCATAGCCATCCGATACCCCCGCAATCGACTGGCCCTAGGCTTGCAGGACGGCATGGCGATTTCCCTTTGGATGTGGCTGTTTTCAATCCCTATCGGGGTGGCATGGCTATGCTTGAACGCCTATCTAAGGTTTGTTTGAAGGCTCCGTCATTCGCAATGTAACCCAGCCTTGTGACTTGACTGCCAGTCTACGGCTCAAGGCTTCGTGATTAGCTCTGGACTTAAGCGCTCCTTCAACTCCTTGCCCTCATGGTAAATAAACAAAGCGCGCAATTGGTTCGCTTCAGCCGTCTTCAAGCCTTCTTGCTCGCCTTGGCAAAGCAAGGCTGTGTCCCATGCATCTGCCCAAGCCGGGTCATCATGCAGCACGGTCACAGAAAGCAGATTGTGGTCTACCGGTTTGCCCGTCTTCGGGTTGAGGATATGCGAGTAGGTTTTGCCATTTTCCTCAAAAAAGTTGCGATAAGTGCCCGAGGTCATCACTGCCTCGCCATTGGCTTGATGAATGGTGATGATTTTTTGCACCTCCCGAGCAAACGGCGTGGGCTTCTCAATGGCAATTCTCCATTCCCCGCCATTGGATTTACGCCCCTTCACCATCATCTCGCCGCCGATTTCCACCATATAATTTTGGATACCGTTGGATTCCAACAGCTTGGCGATGGCACCGACTGTATAGCCTTGGGCAACGGATGACAAATCGATGCCCACTTCAGGGTCTTTCTTCATGATCCTAAGACGCTCTTCGTCAAGGACAATTTTATCCATGCCAACATGAGCCAGCACTCGGTCAATGTCGGCTTGGGTCGGCACTTTCATGTCATGCCGGGAAAAGCCCCAGAGATCGAACACTGGTTTAATGGTCAGGTCAAGGCAACCGTTGGTCTTCGTGTACACGTCTTTGGATATGGAAAGCAAATCGGCGATTTCCCTGGACACAGGCAGCCATTCGGAGGTTTTTTGCCGGTTCAATCGGGAAATTTCCGAATCTTCGCGATAGTTGGACAGTTTGATGTCAATGTCCGCGAAGACATTTTCAACCGCCTTGTGCAGTTCCTCAGGCTTGACATCCAAACCGCTTAGCACCATTTTGATATGATAGGTGGTGCCTTGGGCAGCACCTGACAGTTCGGTTTCATCACCCGCAGGCTGGCAGGCGGCAAGAAAAAACGCACCCAATAAGGCGCTGCCGAGTCGTTTGCTGATATTCATATCGGGAAGCATATTTTAAATTTACTGTTTGAACAATATTGCCATGGGCAGCCGAGTTGATCGATTGTCTCTCAATCAGCACCCAAATCAACAACAATGGGTGGCACATCCTTGTATTTTACTCTAAGCTAGTGTTTCATAATTCGTTTGATGCCATATTGCGCACCATTGCCGGGATCGTTCAAGTTCACGGAATCTGCCAATGTGGCGCATTGGCCTAACGACAAACACCATTATGCAACCATTTCACAGCACAAAACGAAGACCGGGCATAAACAGTTGCAGCCATCTGTCTACTGGTTTGCAGCCAGACACGGTATTATTAGATGATAAACTATCGCTGCCAATGGTAGCATTTGCTACTCAAACAATCCCAAAAGCATCGCTGAACAATCGATAAACTAAAGAAGAGGAATTTATGCGAAATTGGAAAAGACTGCTGATGATCCTCGCCGGGGTGCTTGTTGCCTTGAACGTGGTCGTAATTGTAATGGGGATCACGCTGACCGATTTTCTGGTCGATTTCTGGTGGTTCAGTTCTCTCGATTACGGGAGCTACTTCTGGCTGCGTGTAATCTACCGTTATATTTTTTTGGGTGGGGTGACAATCTTTTTCTTTATTATCTTTTTCATGAATTTCTGGGTAGCCTCGGGCTTTCTAGGAGTGGATAAGACCGCCTTCTCAGCCCTTGGACGCGATGCCGACGACAACCAGTACCGCAAAGTGCTGCGGCTATTCCAAAGCGGCTCCATGAAGGTCTACATCCCGATTGCGCTGATTTTGGCAATCATGATTGCCAAGCCTTTCTACAGCCAATGGGAAAGCGCCTTGCTGTTCTTCTTCGGGCCAAACTCAGGGATAAATGACCGGGAATATGGAAGAGACATCAGTTACTATCTGTTCAGGCTGCCCATCATTGAAGTGGTCGAAAGAGAAATGTTGATTGCCTTTTCCGTTTTGTTGCTGGCCATAACCTTCCTCTACTGGCTGGAGCATCAACTGATCCCCGAACAGAAAAAAGCATGGCCAAAAGGTGCCAAAATTCATTTGAGCCTGCTAGTCTTCGTGACCGCCTTGATCCTAGCCTTCAGCTTCTGGTTGAACTTGGACTACTTGCTGTACACCTCGGTGCATCAGCCCGTCTTCTTCGGGCCAGGCTTTGTCGAAATGAACTACCTGAAGCCACTCATCTGGGTCTCGGTGATCGCCTTGATGGCGGCGACGGTGAGCGGGATTTATTGGGCCAATGTCGGCAAGGGCTTCAAGACGACCATTGGTTTTTTGGTGGTCTTCCTGTTGGCCTGGGGGCTTAGGTTCAACAACATTTTGCCTGATACGATTAATCGATTCTTGGTCAAGCCCAACCCGGTCAAGTTCGATCGCAATTACATGGCCTACAACATAGAGGCAACGCTGAAGGCATACGACCTCGAAGACCTACACACCATCCCAGTGACCGAAGCGACCGGCCTTAAAATGATCGAGCCGGACATTCGCCAGCATCTGCATAACATCCCGGTGTGGGACCCCGAATTCCTAGACGATGTCTATCAACAATTGCAAGGCATCAGGCCGTATTATAATTTCACCGAAGTGGATGTGGCGCGTTACCCACTAAACGGGATGATCGAGCAAATCAACCTTGCGGCGCGTGAAATCAACATTGAGAAGCTTCCAGCCGAGGCACAGAACTGGGAAAACACTCATCTGCGCTATACCCATGGCTTTGGCGCGGTGATCACGCCAGCCGCCCAGGATGGCGAAACGCCGATGAAATGGTTCCTGCGGGATTTGAGCCTACAATCCGACCAAGGGTTCAAGATTGAAAAGCCGGATATCTATATTGGCGCGGAAAATTTGACTTACGCCATCGTACCCAACAGACTTAGAGTTCCCGCCATTTCAACTTTTGATGACATGGGTTCTAGCCAAAGCTATTCCGGCAAGGATGGCATTCAGCTTTCGTCCCTATTCCGCAGGTTGCTGATGTCGATCTATTTCCGGGATCGTAATTTGTTTTTTTCACTCAACATCGACTCCGAAAGCAAGGCATTGTTCCGCCGCAACATTATTGATCGCGTCAAAACGCTGACCCCCTATCTATCCATCGACAACGACCCTTATATTGTGGTGACTTCGAAGCGGATTTACTGGGTGCTGGATGCCTACACGACATCGAATTGGTTTCCGTTTGCCCAAGACTTTCGCTATACCTTCAAGGATTTCAAACGCGAGGATAAAAAGACCTTCAACTACATTCGCAATTCGGTGAAGATCGTCATCGATGCCTTTGACGGTACGGTGGACTATTACATCTCAAATACCAAAGACCCGATCATTCAAGGCTACAGCAAAGCCTATCCCAACCTATTTAAGGACATTGCGGCCATGCCCCCCTTGCTGCGCCAGCAATTGCGTTACCCGCAGGATATTTTCCAGGTGCAGATGAGTATCTATGCCAAGTACCATCAAACCGATCCGGCCCTCTTCTACCAGCAATCGGAAACTTGGGACTTCGCCAAGGTGGCTGACAAGCCCGTCAAGCCCTATTACCTGACCACGCTATTGGATGGTGCCAGAGAGCTACAGCCTTTCGTCTTGCTCAATCCGATGACACCGATCGGACGCAACAATCTGAGCATGTTGGCGGTGGCCGGGGTGGATCGGTTGGATGCCGCCGGAGCATTGTTTGAAAAGGAAATTATCGTTTACAAGTTCAGCCGCGAAATCCAAGTCGACGGGCCATCGCAAGTCAGCGCACTCATTGACCAAAGCCCTGAAATTTCACGCTTGTTCTCGCTATGGGATCAAAGGGGGTCAAAAGTGGTGCGGGGGCGTATCATAGTACTACCGATAGGCAAGTCGATTATCTATGTACAACCGATTTACTTGGTTTCGACAGGAACCACCAAGATACCTGAACTCGTCCGTATCGTCCTTTCCATGGGTAACGAGGTTGTCATGGACACGAGTTTGGAGGGGGCTTGGAACAAGTTGGAAGCCCGCTTGCATAGGGACCAGCAATTCACCCCTGAAGGAGTCAGGATTCAAAAGTCGCAACAGCCAGTTGAAAATCTGCCTTCTGCCGACCCGATGTAAGCAATAAAACCCGCCGCAGCCATTCGAGGTTTCGCCAAGAATGGCTGTGGCAGCCGCTTTAGTTTGGTGAGTTTAATTTGTGGGAATCGCTTCGCCACCTGGCAGGCCAGGATAGGGGATGGCCCCACCCGTGGGATTATTCCTGCCTTTTCCTTGGGTGGGAAGAGGTTTCTCCTGCTCTGGCTCATCCGTCCCTTCTTCCTCCGTAGGCACCTCCATCGTATCCAATTTGTCGGCCATGGTGGACCCGCTGTCAATTGACACTTGGTTCTTTTCCACTAAGGTCAATTTATTGCCAATTGTCGTGAAATAGACTTTTAAGCTTCCTTTGAGGACACGCGGACCCGAAATGAGGTACTGTTCCTTTACCGAATATTCAAACAGTGCCGATTCCATGTCTTCGCCTACGGTTCGCTCTAATGGCTCTCCGATGGCATCGTGATGACCGTTTTGGGCAAAAAAGGCACTGAGCGAAATTTGGTCACCCGTGGGTACGCCCATGCCGTTAAACGTACTGAAAAAACCTTGAAGCTTTGCACGTGCCATGACTTTCCCATTGATACCCGGTGGGAACTCATGTTCAAACTTCAACACAATTTCTTTTTTTATAGGGGCTTGAGCTACGAAACTCGAATTCAAAATGGAAATGCTGTTAACTTTATTGCTGTTGTAACAAACCCTTGGTATTTTGCCGTGTTCGCTGGGCACAATTTTCACGCCGGGAAAGCTGCCGAAAATTTCGACGCAACTCGCACCGGGCAGTTGCCCTTCCAACCGAATGCCCTGAATTTCCACCACCAGTGCCGAAACGGAAGTCGGTGCAAACAGGGTCCAAAGCAAACATACCGATAACAATCGTTTGGGCCTTTTCATGGAACTCCTCAAAATGTAGGTTTAATAATTAATGACATGTGGGTTTCCCCCACCCGGCTTGGGCTGTGTAATCCAAGCCATGGTCGGGCTTCGTAAGGTAAAGCATAACCAAGCTTGTCGGGAAAGTCTCCCGTATTCTCAACTCCAATCCCCGTCAAAGGGCATTTATTCCATAGTTACCAAACAATTATGAATCAAATAGACGTAATTATCATCGGTGGGGGCGTTTCCGGCCTGATGTGTGCCCGCGAACTTTCCGATGCAGGCAAACGGGTTGCCATACTCGAAAGGCAGTCACTAGCGAAAGAATCATCATGGGCGGGCGGAGGCATACTCTCCCCGCTAAACCCATGGCGCGCGGCTGAACCCATCACGCAGCTTTGCCGCTGGAGTCAAGCCGCCTACCCTCACCTGGCGGAAGCACTCAAATCAAGCACAGGAATCGACCCGGAATGGCTGCTTAGCGGCCTGTTATTCAGTGATTGCCAAGAGCTTGGCATTGCCAAAGCATGGGCCGATACCCATGCCACCCGATACGAATCGATGAACCCCACCGATCTGGCGGGGATCGAACCCAATATCCGCCCCAAGGCTGGTAGCCCGCTGCTATTGCCCGATATTGCCCAAGTACGCAACCCGCGCCTGTTACGGGCATTACGGACAGATTTGGCCCGTCGCGGGGTGCAATTGTTGGAACGACACCCAGTCGACCACATCGAGATAGAAAAAGGCAGGGCGGTCAGTGTCATCGCTAACCATCAAACCTTCACGGCCCAAGATTTTGTCGTCACGGCTGGGGCTTGGTCCGGCCTCGTGGCATTCAATTCGGGTTTACCGGAACTGCCGATCATGCCGGTCAAAGGCGAAATGCTCATCTTCCAAGCGCCACCCGGACTTTTGCAGCACATGGTCTTGAGCGAAGGACGCTACTTGATTCCACGCAAGGATGGCAAGATACTGGCCGGCAGCACCATCGAAAACGCCCAATTCAATAAAGGCACCACCGAAGTGGCTTTTGAAGCCTTGAACGCATTTGCCATTTCCTTGCTGCCCGCGTTGCGCCACTGTAACATAGAAAAACACTGGGCCGGCTTGCGGCCGGGTTCAAGCGATGGAATCCCCACCATTGGACCTCACCCAGATGTCAGCAACCTCTACTTCAACTGTGGGCATTTCCGCAATGGGTTTGTGATGGCCCCAGCCTCGGCGAAGTTGTTAGCCAATCATGTCTTGCAGCAATCACCCATCGTATCCCCTGAACCCTATCTTCCAACAGCTAAGCCGTAAGATTCACATCGATTCATTCAGCAAACGCGGATAGTTTCCTAAAAACGCTAAAAAGCTTGTAGGAAAGCACTAAAGTTCTCTATAATATTGATTCAACGCCGATGTAGCTCAGTCGGTAGAGCAGCACATTCGTAATGTGCGGGTCGTGTGTTCGATTCACATCATCGGCTCCAAAATATCAAAGCCTTACGGTCAGATGACGGTAAGGCTTTTTTGTTGGGGTTAGGCCGGGGTTAGAAAATCTTCAATTAGATAGATTTGTTTGGCCTATTTTTCCGACAAAAAAACTACCACAAATAGCACTATTCAAACTTTCGGGTTCAATCAATGCAGAGGTGTGCTTATGTTCCATGATGTTCTAGCGTCAACGTGGCTTAACTCCCCTTGGGTTCCGGTGATTGTCGTGATAATCGTGGTTTTAGGATT
>CAIYXP010000373.1 GCA_903930145.1 uncultured Methylococcaceae bacterium | reverse complement strand
CCTTCCTGCTCTCCTTCGCTAAACACATCGCGGTAAAAGCGGGTTTGTTTGAGTTCGATGTCTTGCAAGCCGATCATCTGTTTGATCTCCTCTCTGCTCAATTGGGGAAATTTGTAGACCAATATGGTTTCGATAAAATCCAGCCATTCGTCCCTGGCAACGGGTAATGGGTCTGTCCGCGCTAGCGTTTGTCGGGCTAGTTCAGGTGCCTGTATGGGTGGGCAAATCGCCAGCATGATTAGGCTTAAGGAGGGTGAGCATCGGTCAACCCCTGCCAAGTCTTCCAAATAAACCCGGTGAACTCCCGGCAATTGCAGGAGGTCAGCGAAATGCCCTGCGGGTTTTTCCGCCGTGCGATCCGGGTAGATGACCACCGCTTGCCACGGGTGCGGCGGTTTGTACTGCCGCAAGTACAGAAATATCTCGCTGAAGAACCGCGAATAAAACCCTTCGTCGGGTTGTATCTGAGCTTCGATGAATACATATGGGCGGTCATTGCTCCCCTTTGGAGGAATCAGAACGCCATCCAACCGGAAGGCGGTCTGCTTGATTTCTTCTGAACGAAACACATAGCCTTCCGCCGCATAGTCCAAACCAGCCAATTCTAGGGGCAAACCGGGTATGCGCTGAAACAAGCGGTAAAATAGACTGTCGGTTTTCATGCTGGCGTGATGCCAAGGGTTTTGAGCCAATCATTCATCACCGCTCGCCTTGCTGGATTTCAAAGTCGATGTCCTTCAACGCCCAAAACTCCTTCTTGGTGTTCATTTTGGGCCTAGCCGAGAAAGGATGCAATAGCCGATTGCAGAATGCCTTGCCGCCGTTGGCAAGCGACTCGCTTAAGCTGTCATAACGGAACCGCTGCCCCTGCTGTTCGTGCCGGATCAGGTATTTCTTCCCTAGGTTTTCAGCGCGGTTGACGGTGGTCATTGATGATTACGATGCAAGGCTGATAAACCATGTTTCAGCACGTCAACTATTTCGGACATTTCGGTAACCATGCCAAAAGCAAATTCAAGCGTCTCGATTAATTCGTCGGGTTCAAGGCAGTATTCGTGGGTTATCTGATTGCGGACTTCCCTTATTTCCTGCCAACGCAAGGCAGACGGTAGGTAGCGGTATTTCTCCAGTAGATTCAGAATGTCAATGACGGGGAGCGACTCAACGGGTTCATGCAGTACATCAAGCGCAAATCGACGAAACAACTTAACACTCATGGTGTCCTGAAGCTTGGCGAAGCGGTAGGCGAATTGATCTAGTGCGCCAATCAAATCAGGGTTTCTCGTGGCAAAGTGGCCTACCGTCATAGGATGAGGGCAGCGCTGCATGGCTTCTCGAAGAGCCAATAGATGCAGGTCGCATTCCTTAAATAGGTCATCCAAGGGTCTCACACAGGCACTCCGTTCTGCCTTGCCCAAACGTGGATAGAGGAAGGCGTTTTATGTTCAACCACTACATCAATTTTCTGGTCTCCCAAGCGACGACGCAGTTCTAAGCAAAAGCGCAAACGTCTAGGAACAGCTTCTTTAGCAGACCAAGCTCCCGGAATGAAAAGGTCAATATCGCCACCTCGCTCTGCATCGTTCAAACGCGAACCAAAAAGATACGGTACTACACCAAAGTGGTAAAGTCCCGCCTCGCGAATAATGTTTCTTTGCTGTTCGGTTAAACGCATCTTATGATCTCAGAAAAAATTCTCCAGCCCGGTCAATTCGGGGTGAAATCCTGTGCCAACTTCCAACAAGCTCGCCACCTGGCCTTTAATATGGATTTTGCCAGTGGTGGGTTTGGTGATACGGCTTAAGATTTTCAGCAGCGTTGATTTACCAGCACCATTGCGGCCTATGATTCCAACTCGGTCCCCCTGCTGGATTTCAAAGTCGATGTCCTTCAACGCCCAAAACCCCTTTTGGCGTTCATTTTGGGCCTAGCCGAG
Organism: uncultured Methylococcaceae bacterium; assembly: GCA_903930145.1. Taxonomy (GTDB): domain Bacteria; phylum Pseudomonadota; class Gammaproteobacteria; order Methylococcales; family Methylococcaceae; genus Methylumidiphilus. The sequence continues at coordinate 6,426 of CAIYXP010000373.1, read as the reverse complement.
AAAGGATGCAATAGCCGATTGCAGAATGCCTTACCGCCGTTGGCAAGCGACTCGCTTAAGCTGTCAAAACGAAACCGCTGCCCCTGCTGTTCGTGCCGGATCAGGTATTGCTTGCCAATGTTTTCAGCGCGGATGACGGTGGTCATTGCCGCTTTTGCAGCCAATCGTTAATGTCGTCAAGGCTGCTTGCATCCAGCAAAACTTCACTGAATGCCTCCAATTGTCCCGCGTCCATTTGATGCAATCGTCCCACCAATGACTCAGGTAAGTTTGAGAAGCGCCGACCCAGCAAACGCAGGATGATTGTCAACTCACCTTCCTGCCTTCCTTCTTCAAGCCCTTCTTTGAAGACATCCTGATAAAATCGGGTTTGCTTCAGTTCAATGACTTGTAAGCCGATCATCTCAATAATCTCCTCTCTGGTCAGTCTAGGCAGCTTGTATACTAAAATCGTTTCGATACAGAAATATCTCGCTGAAGAACCGTGAATAAAACCCTTCGTCGGGCTGTATCTGCGCTTCGATGAATACATAGGGGCGGTCATTGCTCCCCTTTGGAGGAATCAGAACGCCATCCAAACGAAAGGCGGTCTGCTTAATCTATTCTGAGCGGAAGACATAGCCTTCAGCCGAATAATTTAATCCCGCCAACTCCAGAGGCAAGCCGGGTATGCGCTGAAACAAGCGATAAAACAGGCTGTCGGTTTTCATGCTGGCTTGGTGTAAGGGGCATTGAGCCAATCATTCATCAAGAAGTTTGAAAAAACGACGTGCGGACACTTTTGCCGGTTCCGGTTGAACCCCTTTATATAAGGTATTTGGTTCAGTATCATGAACAATGGTAACCCCTAAACCAATCCAGTTGTCTTCGCCGATTCTCACGTTGTTGGACACGGTAGAGTTTACGCCCAAGAACGTGTTGTGTCCAATATTACAGAAGCCGGAAATGACCACATGGGATGAGATAAAGCAATTGTCAGCGATGATACTGTGGTGTCCGATATGATTTCCACTCCAAAGCACGACATTGTTTCCAATAGCAACGAAGGGTTGGACTGTATTGTCTTCAAAAATAAAGCAATGTTCCCCCAGCCTGACATTTTTCCAAACAAAAGCGCGACTGCTGATATAGCTGGCGGGGCGATAGCCCTTAGCTTTAGCAGCAAGATAAAGTCGAGTGCGTAAGCCATTCAGTTGGGTGTAAACCAGTGCTGCGTAAAAGTCCACTTCATTGGGGGGGAAATGGCGCTCTATTGTTTCAAAAGCAACGACTGGAAGATTGAACAGAGACTCTTTCTTGAGATAAGCAGATTCTACGCTAAAACCCACCACAGTGTATTCTGAATCATAGGTGAAATATTCATAGGCAATTTCCGCAAAAGCGCTATCACCAATGATGACTAATTTTTTACTCATAAATTCAACTTTCTTGAAGGAAACCTTTTGGAGCAAGCCAAAAGGGATGTCGATAATATGCCAATTTCCATTTTCAAAGTCGTAGACCCTTCCTCGCAATGGCAAAAATTGATTTCTCAGGTTGTTGCCCTGCTTTGATAAGCATATCTACTTTAGTCTCGCATAGATGGCTGATTTTATATTGCAGCAATAATTGTGACTTCAAATCCATAGGTACTGAGGTTTCAAAAAATATATCGATGTCACCCCCTTTTCTTGTGTTGTCAGTGCGTGAGCCAAATAAAAAAATTTTCCCGTCAGGGTCAGCTTCTCTGAGTTGCTTGCGGATGGCTGTTAGTTCATGATCGGTAAGTCTCATGGGGTATCTCACTTATCGAGTAATGACCGGAATGAATACGGGATTGTAGATGCCTTAAATTACGTCGGCAAACCTTTGCTCCACCTTTTGAAAATACCACAAGCCGCTGACAAAAAACAAGAAGGTGACTGCCAAAGAAATCCTGAAACTAGGCCAGTGGATTATCACGGTATCGTCCAATAAGCTCCAACGGAAGCCATCAATGACTCCTACCATCGGGTTCAATGCATAGGCAAGACGCCACTCTTCGGGGACTAAGTTGCTGCTAAAACCCACTGGGGAAATGTATAGGCCAAGTTGAAGAATAAACGGAACGACATAGCGAAAATCCCGGTAACTGACATTCAATGCGGACAACCATAGCCCTGTGCCAATCGAAATTAAAGTGGCTTGGAAAAAAAATAATGGCAGCCATATCAATTTGGAGGTTGGAGTAAATTTCAAGAATGCCATTAATAAAAATAAAATAAGCAAGGAAATTAGAAAATCCACCACATTCACAAAAACTGTACTCACTGGAATAATAACCCGGGGGAAATACACTTTGCTAATCATGTTGGCGCTGTTGATTAATGACTGGCTACTTTCTTGGAGGGTGGACGAAAAAAAATACCAGGGTAGCATTGCCGCAAAGACGAGTATTGGGTAGGGCGCGCCGCCTTCCGTAGGCAATTTGGCTATTCGACTGAATAGAATCGTGAATACAATCATGGTGATAAGAGGGCGGACTACTGCCCAAGCCACCCCAATGACGGTTTGTTTGTAGCGTACCTTGAAATCACGCCAAGCCAAAAAATAGAAAAGATCACGGTATTCCCATAAATCACGCCAAAACAAACTGGCTGATTTTTCACTGGTGATTATGATTTCGTGTTGGGTGTTCACGTTTTGGCGATACTCTCATTTGCTTTAATTAGGTTTCTCACCTGTTGTCGAAAGGCTCTTAGGGTCTTATTACGTCCTTCCAGCTTGCTTTGCAAAACCACATACGGTACTTGTGATTTCAAATCGAATTGTGGAAATAGGCGGCTTATATTACTAGCAAGGTAATTTCCTTCCTCTAGCAACATAATTTCAAGCGACTGACCATCAAATCGCCACAATTCAACGATGCCTAAACCCGAATAGTTGCTGAAGGGAGTGCGTGAGGTCAGGTCGATTTCAACGGCCAAGTCTGGTGGAGGATCGGTGTTTAAATCCAACCGCTCTTTGCCTCGAATTTGGTTCTCATATTGTATGTAAAAGCATTCGTCGGGTTCCACAGCTTGTGCAACGAGGTCATTCTTGAGCGTAGTGGAACCTAAGGCTCTAAATTCCAAATTGAGCTCTTCAAGTAGAATCTCTATGATGTTTCGTATAATTGATTTGTAATCTTCGTGCGCAGCGAGCGGTGACATGATTTCCAAATTTCCAACGTGGTAGGCATACCGGGTTGCGCGGTGTTCGCCAGACTCTTCCAGCAGCGATTCAAAATGCTGCCAATCAATGCCTCGCAGGATGACTTGGTGTCCCGGTGGGACATTGATTTGGCTGAACTGTATTTGCATGGACTTGAGCTTTAATGTTGCTGGCTGACTAGCCATTTTTCCAAATCTTCAACACAGGTGAAATCCAACAAAGCTTCTGCCAAAATTTCGACCTGTTCTAAGTTGAGGGCGTGGAGACGAAGGGCTTGGTCTGCGGATAGAGGCCCGAAGCGCCGAGTCAATTGGCGCGTAACCAAAGCACAAGCTTCCTCCAGTTTGCCTTCGCCAAAAACGTCTTGATAGAATCGTGTTTGTTTGAGATCGCCATAGGTAAAGTTCAACATTTTCTGCATCTCCTCCCGACTCAAACGGGGATATTTATAAACTAAAATAGTTTCATTGGTGAAGAATATCACAGAGCTAAAACTATTTGCCTAACACTAAGAATGAAAAGCTCAAAACGGCTTCAGCTTTGAGCAAATTGACGGCATGTCTCAGCGATAATTTGTGAGGGCGAGTTTTGCAGGGCTTGGGGTGATCGGTTATAGCTGCTAATGTTTGCCAAAAATTGGTCAAATAATTCATAATTGTAAGAACTTAACAAACAGTTCTCCCCAAGTCCTTCTCGTCGTTCCGTGGCCTTTCTCAGTAAAATGACCGGTTTTCCTAAGTAATAACATTCTTCTTGATTGCTGCCGCCATCGCTGACGATAAAAGCAGCCGATCCAATCAAGCGAATGAAGCGAAAGAAATCATAACGCTGACGCAACTCGACATTTTCGAGTTGGGCTAAACGTTGGTAAAGTCCAAACTCCCGTAATTTATTTTCAGTGGGTTTGTGCAGTATAAATAAAAGATAATGGTTTTGGCTGATGTGCTCAACAATGTCAACGACTCTTTCCAAGCTTGAGCGGGAAAATATGTTTTCAAATCGGTGGAGGGTGACAACACCAAATGGTCTATCAGGGAAAGCCACTGGCTGAATACCATTAGCGTCCAATGCGTACTTTATCGCATCGGCTAAAGTATTGCCACCTGTGTCGATTTTGATGCCGGGGTAGGTGACTAGATTGGAGAGCGCCCATGGCCCTGGGCAAAAAAAATAATGGGCAAGACGAAATGTCAGTAACCGAATGATTTCTTCAGGGAAAGGGTGGTATAAATTGAAAGAACGCAGTCCCGATTCCACATGCCCCAGCTTAAGCCCTGCAAACCTAGCCATCAAAGCGCCCAATAGTGTTGAAAAAGTATCACCGTGAACCAGTACAATCCCATTATGGTCGTCGCCAAATATTTCATGGCGACGGGTTAGCGTTTTCCAAAGGATGCGAATTGACCATACTGCCATAGCCATTATGGAGGTTATGTCTCTACCGGAATAAAGTCGGTAATCTGGCCCATCTAGTTTGAAATTGTCGAGTATGTCGTCCATGGTTTCCCTGTGCTGTCCCGTAGAGACAAATCGATAGGGTAATCCATTATTTTGTAATGCCTTCAATACTGGGGCCATTTTGATAAGTTGGGCTTTGGTTCCGATCACGACATGGATCATGAATGGTCTTCCCCGCTACCTTCAATACCCCTGTAATGCAAAGATGAAATCTGCTCGGACAACAGCCCGATGAGCAGCGTAAACAGGGCTGACATCAACAAAAACAGGCTCATATTGGTAAAGCGGCCTTGCGTATAATAGTTGTAGGCATACAGCCCCATGCCCGAACTAAACAGAAAAAAACTTAGCGGCATAAACAAGCGCATAGGCGAGAACAAAGCGCCGATTTTTAGGATTATCATAAAAAACCTCGCCCCGTCCCGCATTAATTTGATTTTACTTTTGCCTTTTCTTTTGCCGGCTTGTATGGGGACATAGGTGACCGGGAAGCCGGCACGGAAGAAAGCCATGGTGCTAGTGGTTGGATAAGAAAAACCATTCGGCAATAAATAAATAAACTTGCGGAAACGTTGTGCGCGTACCGCTCTGAATCCTGAGGTCAAGTCTTTTATTCGATAACCAGTCATTAAACTGGCAAATCGATTATAGAAAGCATTGGCAATACGGCGGGCCCAAGAGGCATGGGAGGAGGGTGTCCTTGCACCCACAACAAGGTAATAGCCCTCGTCAATTTTCGCCAACAACCGGGGTATGTCAGCGGGGTCATGTTGTCCGTCGGCATCCATGAAAACGATGATATCGCCAGTTGCTTTTCTTGCCCCAGTCTTGATTGCCGCTCCGTTGCCCATGCTGAATGGATGGCGGATTGCCCTCACCCGATTGATTTTGCAAATTTCTTGAGTGTTGTCGGTCGAACCATCGTCTATGACCAGAATCTCAGCTTTTTCGTAAGTCTGGCGTAATTTGGGCAATAGTATGCTCAAGTTTTCCGCTTCATTCCGGGCGGGTAGGACGATAGACAGTTTTCGTTGCGGGGATTGGGTCTTCAATCGGTTTGTACTGGGTGGTTGATTAGTGATGCATTGGGTGAGCTATAACCTAATATCTTACATTAAATGGTGAGTCTCTAACATAATTTCAGTGAATTTACAAATGTGGAAGAAAAATATGACCTAATTTTATTTTGGAATGTTTTTTCCTGTACTCTTTGGTTTTGCTGGCAAAGATGATTGTTTAATATCTTGTTCGATTTGCTGTCTTAAACGTTTTATTTCCATAGGGTAGTCATGCTTATACAACACACTACTGTAATCGAGTTGATACTCAGCGAGCAATCTTTCGGTAGTCTCTAGCTGGGTTAGTGCCTCGTAGTAATACCCATGGCTCGCCAACAAAGAAGTTTGTAAAAGACCCATTTCAGGGTCTTGACTGAGTTCCAATGCTTGGGCAAAGTAGCCTAATCCAGCAGCCTTATCATGTTGATTTAGGGCAATCAAACCTTTGACATGAATAATGGAGGATTCAACGGCCTTGTCATTTTTTACCGAATTACTGGCAAGTATCTTATCAGCCATTTCATTAAAGCGCTCAAACGTCAACCATTGGCATTGGTTGTTTGCTGTCAGTCTGACGAGTAAGTTCAGGTTTTCCAAGATTTGACCATCAACATAGATGGGGCTACGCTCAATTAGGCTGAGTGTGTCGTTCCAGTAACCCATGTCAGGTTTGTCAATTGTGCAAGCAAACGTCATTCTATGAAGCCTAAGCTTGATGTTTTCGGGGTGTTTGATGGTT
>CAIYXP010000372.1 GCA_903930145.1 uncultured Methylococcaceae bacterium | reverse complement strand
GTAGGTTGGACAACGTTTTTTCTGTTGCCCGACACTCACTAACTGCTCTAAAATGGTTAGGCTACGATAAAACCGTAGTTCAACCTAACACTAACAAACCTTTCCAGTCGAGTCACATGGGCAGACGGCTCTATCGTCTGCCCACGCGGAACCCGTGATAATTGACTTAGGTTACTTTACAGGCTCTTCAACTTCACTTCGACTCGGCGATTCAGGCTTTGCGACTGATCGTCCTCTTCCAGATAGAGAGGTTGCCGCTTGCCCATGCCACGCTCGGACAGTTTGCCCTTCAAATCGGGGAACTTGGTGACTAGATAGGCCATGACGGCGGCGGCACGGTCCTCGGACAGATGGTCATTGTATTCCTCGCCGCCAAAGATATCGGTATGACCGACGATGACGGCCATCAAATTGCCTTCTTGCAGTTTTTGCTGCAACAATTTGCCCAGTTCGTCGGCTTGTTTCTCCCCTTCCGGGGTCAGGGCTGCGCTTCTAAATGCGAAGTTGATGCGAATATCCAAGGTTGTTTCAGAGGAGATCGGGGCTTCTTCCCGGTGGCTGCTGGTGGCTACCGGTGTGGGTCCGGGGCGTGTTGAACGCTTGGCGGTTTTGGCACTGGGTTTTGGGCTGGATTTGGAACTTGTTTTGGGTTCAGCCGGTTTTGGTTTGTAAGCATCCTTATCCACCATGGCTAACGTCGGGGCCGCTGGTTTGCCTACACTAAAACCACGCCTTTTTGTCCCTGAACCGGTTCCTTCGGCTTCGTCCGAAGCGCTTTCGTCGGCGGCGAGTAATTGCGCTTGTTCCTGTTCAATTTCCTGTTCGGCTTGGAGTTTCTTTTCCATGTAGTCGGCGGTCATGAATTTTTGCGAAGACAATAGATGTTTGTAGGCATCTTTTATCCAAGCGGGCGCTTGCTCTTTTGCCCCGGCTTTTTCCAAATAGGCTTGGGCTCTAGGGTAGTCTGCGGCGGCTTCATAGGCGATGCCTAAGTTTCCATAGGCATCCCTTTGTTTTGCCTCATCACCATTGGCTTCCCGTAATGCCAGTTTGAAAACAATAATGGCTTTACCGGGTTTCCCGCCGGCTAACTCGCTTTTGCCTTGGGCAAGGTATTGGTCATAGGTGAGGCGGTTTTCGGCGGGTGCAGTGGCTGCTGCACTACCGGCTTTTGCCGTTGATGCCACGGATTTTGGCTGGTTTGAACAGGCTATTGCCGCCATCATCACTGATGCGATCAGCGCTAAGCGGAAAATCCCATTAAGCCTTTCCAAGCTAACGAGATATTGGTTTTGATCGTGTGTTTTCTTCATAATTTCCCTCCCCCGCCATGCGGAGTTTTAGTTGATGAAATGGCATACCCGCTTTGGTAAAACATTATAGTCTATTAATATATCGCTGCTGATGGTCGGCCACTGGAATCACCACGACCCAACCAGTATGAAAGGCGACCAGAAAAAAGGGTGTGCATGTAATTTTGACTTATCTTGTAGCAACCCTTTCTGTGCTTGTTGTAGGGCGGTGGCCTTGTCCCCTTCATTGGCTTTCAATGCCGTATAAAACCTTTCCATTAATTGGTAGGTTGCCTCATCATCGACCGGCCACAATGCGCCTAGGGCATTGCGAACCTTGGCTTTGATGGCTATGCCGGAAAAGCCTAGCGGCGCCCGGTCATCCCCGTTGGCTGTCTCGCAGGCGCTGAAAGTCACCAAATCCAGTTGGCGGCCTTGCTCTGGATTCACATGCATGACTTTCTGCACTTCATCGAGCCGGAGGTTTTTATCATAGGTCATAATATAACTATCATTGGCCGAGTGTCCAAAATGTCCATGGGATGCGATATGGATAACCTCATAATTTCCTGTTTGCAAATCGTTTTCCAAGTTTGTATGGGTGAAGATTTGATTCAATAAGGATTTGCTTTCCAACATGCCATTCAATGAATCAATTTCCTTGCCCACACTTTCCAAAGACATGGCATCCACCAAAGCAGTTCGATATTCGGGCGAACCTCGTTTTGGTGGGTTCTTTTTGGCTGCCTGTTTGACCCATATATCTTGGTGGTCTGGCGGAAGCTGATCCACCGAATCGCCGTCAGGATTGCTCAACCCAGCCAACAGGGTTTTGCCCAAAGCATTTTGTTCCCGCCCTGCACTGTTGAATAACAAACCATTATTGATGACCACGGCATAGTTTTCGGCAAAGAAGGATTGGCTGTCATCATCATAGAAAGCACTTATGGGTGCCAGCCTTAATTTGCCATCGGGGATATAGACTATCCGTTCGATGCCATTAGCTTGCAATTCGGTTCGCAAGGGTTTCACCAGCCATTGATATAATTTTTGGCTGCTTGACTTCCATTCCTTGTTTTCCTTGCCATGGCTGTCTTTATCACCATAGTTCAATTGCCTGTTCAGTTCTTCCGCCTCATGGTTGATCCTGTCTGCGGTGACTGCGACCGAAGGTTTTTGAACAATAAGCCCATCATGAACCAATAATAGTTCCAAGCGCTTGTCAAAGATGATGGGGTATAGAATAGCCGTTTTCCCAGTGGCTTTGCGCAGGGTTTTATCCAAATCAGCCAACCCTCCCACCGCAGAAAGTGGCGACAGCCCATTGAGTGGGGATTGTTGCGGTGCATCCTTGTCTTCGGATGTGGCTTGTAAAGAGCAACGGGCATTGAAATAGTCCTCAAGTTCAGACTGTTTGAGTTTCTCCAATGAATAAATCGTTTCAAACAATAATGCCTGCCGATCCTGCGGGTTGGATTGATGGCTGGCCGTGCGCAAGAGCAAATCGGCCAAGCCGCGATAGATAGGTTCCAAGGTTTCGGCATAGGACGATTTGCCATCGGCATAAACCATAGGGATGTCATTGCGAATCTCATCCACATAAAACATGGCTCGCCGATAAGCCAACATGGCATCTTGGTTGCGGCCTTCCAGCGCCAACAGCCGCCCTAACTGAGATTGCCATTTCATGGTCAAATCCGGTGACTTGGATTCCACCGAGTGACGAATAGCGGCTTCGGTTTGTTGAATGGCTTCTTCGCGCTTGCCTACCCTTTCAAAACAAGCAGCCAGAAAGCCTTCGCCTTGCGACAAGGCGCGAGGCATTTTGGCTTGTGCTGCCAATTGATTGGATTGGGCCGCCAGTTCGCACCCAAACTTTGAAATGTCTGCCGATAGATTTGCCGCCTTGCCATCCTTTTGCAAGCTTTCAAGCTGATCCATGATATTAAGCAGCAAGTTGACGCGGGAAGGGATATCGGCCACATTTCCCAAGTTTGAATCCACCTGTTTTAACTGAGTCAACCGCTTGGCAGGATTGTTTTCCAACTTCGCCAATTGCAGATCGGATGCATAACGCAAGGCCAAATCCCCACTGGCTTGGGCTAGCCTCTGGCTATGATTGAATTCGGTTATCGCCTGTTGCCTATATCTATTTTCCAATTCCAGATACTTTTTCTCTTCTTCCCGCCTTGAATCCTTTTCAGCGTTTTTAGCTTCGATGGCATTATCTTGTGATAACCGGGCATAGACTAAACCAAGATAAGCCCTGACACGTCCTTCCGACGACGGATTCTTTGCTTGCTGGGCCAGTTCCAATGCACACGTCAATCGAGGCTCGGCAAAATTCATCAGGGTTTGATGGGCGCTGTTGGCTTGGTCTGGAGTCAACAAATGCAATAAATATAAGGTATATCCTGATGCACCGTAGATTTCAGCCAATCGGGACGGGTCAACGGGTTTGGGTGCATTTTCCAAAGCCGTGCAGTTGGAAAGCTGTAGGGTGACGACAGTAGAATCGGCTTGTGCTTCGGCCTCGGCCAGGGCGAGATCAAATTCAAGTAAAGCCAGCCGGTATTTGCCAGCCTCCAAGTTGGCATAACCTTGGGCCATGTGCGGACTGTTCGCAACAAAATTGGACGCAACCGGTTCCCTATTGAACCCAGCGGTTTGAATCGTCGATGATGTTGGCTTCGTCACCGAGCAACTAACACTGGCAAGAAGCAAGCCCAGGCGTAGACCCCAGTGAAGTAGTTTTTTAAATGTTATCAATCGCGGCATTGGATTCTTGTCAAATTCCGGCAGGGCAAACAGGATTAAAATACTTGCAATCTCATCTGAAAATTAACGCCATTGTCTTGCAAATCATAAGGGGTTCCGGGGGTAAGCTTATAATCTGTGAGACGATTGGCCCAATACAAGGATGCCGACAGGCTTTGGTTGGCACCATCAAATCCTACCCAATTATATTGACCGTCAATGCCAATACCGGTGGAAAAAAGATTAGTGCCAGATTGTCGATAATCCCAAGCACCACCATAATTCAAAAATGGGACTAAATAAATGCCATAGGGAAGACCGGTTTGGCCCCAGAATATGGGCAAGTGTGCTTCAAGCACGGTGTAAAACCCCTCATCCCTCACTAAATAGTTTTGGCGATAGCCTTTTACCGTGAAAAATCCGCCAATGGCTAGTTTTTCCAAAGGCAATAGTTCATCATCGGATAACTGTAGCGCACCGCTGAGCGAAATATAAGCGCCTGTGGATGGAAATGAATACCGCCCTGCCGCTTGTAAAATCCAATCGACAAACCGCCCATCGCCCACTTGAGTGGTAATGTTCGCACCTAAGGCATCGACACCAACCGATACGGTGGAGCGTAGGTTTAAGGCTATATTGCGTTCTTGATAAATATAATCTTGCCAGAGGCGCAACACGGTTTCTTGGTTTTTCCCATTACGTGAGCCAGGACGTCCTGGGTCATTTCCATCTATAGTGGTGATGTCTTGACGGATATTAAAATTAAAACCAACCGTCAATATCTGGTTGACATCTAGGATAAATGGATGTAACAACTGTGCATCATAACTAATGATGTTGCTTGCAATATTCAGCACTGAAAAAGGTTGTTCCACCAATACTGTATTGCTATTCGTGTAGTGAAAGGCAAAACGGGTGCCTTGTGGAGTTAAAGGAATGTCAACCCCGGCATAATAGTTTTCGGCTCCTGATAAAGCATTGAAGTTAAAATTGATTGTTTCGCCGAAACCAGTCAGGTTTGCAATCCAAGTGTCTATGCGCCCGGTATATCCGCCAATGGCAGGCGGGGAAAAGTTGTCAGCACTCAATGCCAAGCCATAATTGCGCCTTCTCGTCACCTTTAAATCCAAGATAGCCTCACCAGGCTTGACACCGGGCAACAACGTGCCATTAAGCCGGTCTATCATAGGGTCGTTTAGCAAGCGGGAATAGCGTTTCTGCAATTCATTGGTATTGAGTGGCTCGTCCGGGTCGCCCATTAAGCGGTCACGGATATATTGCTCCCTCAGCCATCCGTTCCCACTCACCCTGACATCGCTTAGCTGGCCTTCGACTATTTTGACCTGCAAAACACCATCCTTGAAGGTTTGGTTCTCGATTACTGCACCCGAACTGATATAGCCTTTATCCACATAAAACAGCGTGAGCTGATAGCGTAATTGCTCCAAATCACTGCCACTCAAGCGACGGTTCAAATAGGGGTTGGTGACTTCGCTCAAATCCTCATCTGAAAAAGTCTTATTCCCTTGGAAAACGATCTTGTTGACTAGAATCCTAGCTTCTTTATCCGATTCGTCAACCGGGCCTTCTGCTGGCTTGCCGGGTAGTTTCAAGCTACCTTCCTTTGGCCTATCTCCGGGTTTCGGAATAGTTTTAAGCATGGGTTTGTTGCTGGGTTTGCTGGGGTCGCTTAACGGATCCAAATTATAAAGATTTGGTTCCCTAAGTTTATTGGCATTTTGATCAAAGAGTTGTTGCAAGTTTGCATCCGCAAAACTAGTATGCAACCAAGCAGAAAGCAACATGGCTAAGCTGAATGCTATCGCTTTATTTGTATTTTTCATGATGGATTCCATTGCTTCCCAATTGTCACTTTATCAATTACATTCTCGGTCTGGTGTCCGGCTCAAAGCAGCCAGCTTGTAAGGCTGCTGCAAACCAAAGCCTACATTCTTGGCATGAGCCATCTGCTTGGATGTATCGGCATAACCAACCGGCAATGGCAGAGTCATGCTTGATGCCACTGCGTAACCTCCACTGCCCGTGCTGGACAAAGAACTGCCTTCTTTTTCACAAGGGTTGCTGCGCAAATCGGCTTGTCTGTCGGCCAGGCTCCATTGACCAATCACCGCTTTCACCGCCGCTTGAACCGAATCGGTTGCACTGAGTCGAATGTTTTCAGAAAGCTTGAACTGGTCGGTCGCGGCGAAGATGGTTTGGCCCAAGGGACTGATCACTAAGTCGGGCTCCAACTGTGTGGTCACTCTCCAGTCGGCGGAACCTCCTTCGATAAACGTGCCATTATTCACCGTGCCAAAAATAATTCGGGTGTTAAATTCGTTGCCATTGACTATGGATATATTACCCCCCCTGCCGCTAGGAATGGTTTTCGATTCCACAACGCTATTGGCCATTCTCAGATTGAGCAAGTCAAATTTAATATTATTGGAGGTTTCAAAATTACCCGCGCCCTTATTACGGATGATGGATCGGATCATATCAAAGTTAATGCCGACGACGAGTATATTGCCTCCATCGGTTCCTTGTGAGTCTATCGCGACAAGGGTATCGGTCATGTTGATGTTATTTGCATCCAAAATGATATTGCCCACAGGATTGGATTTTTCGAAACTGATGGGGTCTATCGTCAACGTGTCGGAGTTAAACGGTGATAATGTCAAATCGCCAAGGTTGTTCGCATTCACCCAAGCGCCGGCATCGCCCTTGATGGTGTTGGCTTGGATTTTCACCTCTCCCGTATTGCTCAGAGCAATCACTGTGGTTTTGTTGTTTGCGTCCGTACCTGTCACCCTCAGGTTGGGGGTTCTAATCAACACATCCCCAAAGTTGGATGCAAAGATGGCGTCCCCACCAGATACTCCTATGTCACCCGAGTTTGACTGCAAGGTCATGTCGCCTGTGTTGCCGCTGTTGAGTTGCCCTCCATTGCGAATAGTGATGGCTGTTTGGGCAGGCGTATTGCCACCTGTTGCCTCCACGGTGAAATTGCCAATGGAATCCACGGTAGTGGAAATTTTGGAACCTCCCCCATCCAGCAAAAGGTTGCCACCCCTAACTATGGTGTTGCCTCCTGCGGTCTTTTCGATGGTTCCGCCCGTCATGACGCTGACTTGCTTGGAGGTGAGGCCGGACCCGTCGGTTCCGACATTCAGCACGCCCCGGTTGGTTGCGATGACTTTACCCTCCCCGGTGACGCCGACGGAGGAGCCTTCCACGGCGTAGAGACTGGCGTCACCTGCGGTGTTGGCGGTGATTTGGCCTTGGTCGGCGACCCAGAGGGCGTAGCCATTGTCAGGGTCCGCGCCAACGGCGCGGACGGCAAGCTCGCCACCCAGCGGAGCGGTTGCTGTTTGTGTGGGCGATGCCGGGTCGGCACCGGCGAGGATGGCGCTGCCCGCGCCTCGGACATTGACGGTTCCGCCCTGCACGTCAAGCTTGCCGGTCGCGCCGGGTTGGGCAGTCTTGGCGACTAGCCCGCCCGATTCGAGGCTGACACCGCCCTGACCCGCTGGGTCGTTGGCGCTGACCAGCAGGTCGCCGCCGCCAAGGTTGCCGATGACCTGCCCTCCGTTGCTGACGGTGAGCGCGGGGGCTGTTGCCGTATCCGGCGCGGTGGCTTCGACAACGAGGTTACCGTCCACCGGTGAGGACAGATCGGCGGATGCACTTTGCCCGGTGGCGGACAGGCGGTTGCCGAGGACGACGCGGGAGCCTTCACCGTCAATCAGGATGTCTTCGCCACGCAGGGTCAAGTTGCCCGAAGTGGTCTTTTCAACCACGCCGCCCGAGGTGATGTCGGTCTTTTGCGAGGAGTTGCCGGTGCCTTGCCCCACCAGCAGGTCGCCGGTGTTGGCGGCGCTGACCCGGCCTTGGGCGGCGACGAGGATGGACGAGCCTGGCTCGGTGTGGAGATGGATGTCGCCAGCCTGCCGCCCGAGCAATTGCCCGAAGTTGGAGACGGTGAGCGAGTAGCCCCCGGCGGGGTTGGTGCCGGTTACATCTATGTCGAGGGTGCCAGTGGCATCCTGCCCCATCGTGATCAGGCTGCCCTGCCCGTCAACGAGGAAGGTGTCGGCTTGTAGGGTCAGACCCGCCCCGGCGGTCTTGGCGATGCCGCCTCCGCCAGTGACGCTGACCTTTCGGGTGTTGCCGCCGCCGGGGTTGCCCACTTGCAGACTGGCGGTGTTGCCGCTAGTGATCTGGCTGCCCGCGCCATCGACCGCAATGCTGCCTGTGTCCGCCAGCACGGCCATGCCGCCAGCGATATATCCGCCAACCTGCCCGCCGCCGCGCACGGTGAGGGCTTGCAGCAAGCTCGCACCGCCAGCGGGGTCGGCAACCGTGCCGTCCGCACCTTTGGCTTGGAGGGTGAACGTGCCTTGGGGTTGGTTCGCCGGGGAGCCGAAGCTGATCGATGATTCTGAGCCGTCAACCAGTACCGACTGTGCGGCCACGGTGAAGTCCCCGGCGGTGGTTTTTTCGACGCTGCCTTGCCCGTGGACGTAGACGAGCGGCGACATCTCCGCCTGTCCGCCGGGTCCGGTACCGATGCCTACGGCTAGCTTGCCCGCATTGTTGCCGGTGATCTTACCGCCGTCGACATTCACCGTGCCAAACCCGGCGAAGACGGCAGTGTCGCCGGCCTGGCTTGCCAACACTTGGCCTTGATTAGCGACGGTCAGGGCATGGCCCCCGGCGGGGTTCGCTCCGACGGCGTTCAGGCTCAGTGTGCCGATGGCCTCCGAACCCATCGTGACCACGCTACCCTCCCCGTCCACTAGGATATTGCCGCCGCGGAGGGTGAAGTTGCCGCCTGCGGTCTTGGCAATGCCACCGCCATTGGTGACGCTGAGCAATCGGGTGTTGGACGTGGTGTCGTTGACTTCGCCCACTTGCAGGTTTCCGGTATTGCCGCCGGTGATTTCGCTACCCACGCCATCGACGGCAATCGTCCCCCGGTCTGCCAGCACGCTCATGTCCGAGCCATTGCTGCCTTTGACCCATCCTCCGTTGCGGATAGTCACGGCTACGGGGATGGAATCGGCGATTGATCCGTCAGCACCCGTTGCCCGAATTGTGAAGCTGCCCGAGCCAGTTTTGGCTAGGGTTGAGTGTTGGGTGTTGAATCCATCCACCAGTAGCTTGGAGGCACTCACAACAAACGGCGAGTTTGAAGTGCTCAGGAGTGTGCCGCCGCCGGTCACCTTCAACTCATTGGCTGCCGTCACGTCATTAAGCGCCGTCAATGCCGCCGCAGGGCCAGCGATGTGTAGGTCAGACCTCGCAGTAACGGAGTCGGCCAGCAGGACGCCCGTGATGTCGATTGAGTTGGCGGAGACGGTCGTGGTTTTGATCGATCCATTCAGGTTGATGTTGCCATTCAGCGAGTTGACCGCCCCAGAATTCAAGCTGCCACTGACGATGATGTCGCCTTCAGCTTGGGTCAGTCCCTTGGCAGCCCCGGTTTGATCGCTCTTGGCATCGCCGCCAATCGCCAAGCTGCCAGCCGATTGCAGTGTGCCGTCCACCCAGACCCGGCGGGCGTGGATGTCCAGTGCATGGCCTTGGATCTGGTCGCCCACCAGCCCATTGCCGCCAATGAATAGCGTGCCTGTCCCCAAGCCCGTGCCACCGGGTCGGTCAGCGTCGCTGGAAGCCATTAGCTGCATCTTGCCGATGGCGTAGCCTAGGATTTGGCCGAAATTGACCACCGCCAACGCGCCGTTACCTACCCCGTCCGCGCCAGTCGCCTGGACGGTGAAGTCTCCCGCCAGCGGGGCGGTCACGTCGCCATACAGCACCGTGGAGCGGCGGACGGCATCCAGACCGTCCACGAGGATGCCTTGGGCCTGAACCGTCAGATTCGCGCCTGCGGTCTTTTCGATGTTGCCGCCGCCGGTGACACTGACGAGCTTGGTGTTGAGTCCGCTGTCGTTGACTTGGCCGACTTGGAGGTTTCCGATGTTGCCGCCGGTAATGCTGCCCCCGGCCACGCTGACGGTCCCCGCATCTGCCAATACGGTCATGTCGCCGGTGTTGCCGCCGACAATCCTGCCGCCGTTGCCAACCGTCAGGGCGAAGCCCGGTGACGGGTCGCCGCCTTTGGCTTCAACAGTGAAATTGCCGCTGCCGGTTTTGCCGATGGCTGAGTTGGTTCCACTCACCGTGACGGATTGGCCGGTCACGGCGAAGTCGTTGGCGGCGGCGTTTTGAATCGTGCCGCCGCCGGTCACGGCAACGGCCCCGGGAGCGGCGGTGACGGCGGTCCCGCCGGTCAAAGTGCCGCCAGCGACGGTGACGTTGCGGGTGGCTGTGGCGATGCCGGAGGCCAGTGACCCGGTAACT
>CAIYXP010000371.1 GCA_903930145.1 uncultured Methylococcaceae bacterium | reverse complement strand
CAATTGCTGATTCTAATTTGTTTTGAAGATTTGGCCCAACAAAATGCTCAACTTCTTCTTCTTCATTATTATCAATAGAATTTTCCAACTGTAACCTTGTTGAACGCCAAATAACTTCACTAAAAAGCCATGCATTTCGGATATTTAAAATCCGTTTAACATTTTCTTTACGTCTTGTATTCAAACGTAATGCTGGTTCATCTGGAACAAGAACGATAAAACCGGGTTTGTTAATTAGATCGCTATAATTCTCCTTAAGATACTTCGCTGTGTTTTGAAGATGAGATCTAGGATATAAAACTAAAAAGTATTTCTGATGTGAAATTGCAAAATCATCATTGACTTGATATATTTCAAATCCCATGCCTTGTGACTTATCTAAAAATGGTGGTGACATGGCTCTCGCATCCTTTCCTAACGTCGCTATTTTTACAATTCCTTGGGCATCATCAAGTGCAGAAACATGTGATGCTATTTCTTCAAATGCATTTGCTCTATTTGCAAGTGCTTTCGCAATTGATTTAAGATTGTCTGGAGTTCTATTAATTATACCTATACCATCTAAATAAACTGGTAAAGGATGAATATTTTGTTCTGTAATGTTAATTGGCAATATAAAACAACTCCTTTGTATTGCTGTTCTGAGAAATCGTGATACTAGACTTGTTTTCGTTAGCAAATAATCTCTTAATAAAAAGTTGCTTATAATAACTAAGCAATGACTTACATTTTGACCGAAAGCATCTTCAATTTCATCATTGATGTCTTTGCCCCAGTTTTGCAAGTCCTGACTAATAGGACGGACAACCTTGAAACCCTCATTCTCAAGCTCCTTTTGCAGGATATTGCCTAAGTTTGCATCTTGTTCGTGAATAATCAATGATATTGTTGTCATATTGTCTGTCTTATAATTCAAAAGTTATTTTAAGTCTGCATAGCCCGCGTAGGGCGCATTAGCGATTTAGCGTAATACGCCGAATGTATATCTTAACTGAATGTTTGTTTGAGAAAACTGGACAAACACAACAATCAATAAAGATCATTTTTTTAATACAAATCGAAATCCAGCCAATCTCAAACTTTCCAGCACCATAGGCAAATCGGCAAGCAATCCCTTTTCAGCGGTTTTATTCAAAATGGCAACCGTTCCAACCACAGGCAATTCCGAACCTAAAGCTATTTGACTAGCTTTCCAATCATCCAGTCTTGCTTAATCCAACTAAACAAGATGAATCAGCAATGACTACATTAGACATGGGCCAAACGGTTCAAGTCTTGTTCCAAATCTTGTTGGGAATAATGAATGGGTATCCCTAATTGGCGATTGAGATCAGCAAATTCCCAATAGCTTATCTCCGCCATTTCCAAGGCTTTGCCCAAGGACAAGCATTGATGTTCATATAAAAATAAGGCCAGCATTCGACGAACTTCCGCAGTGGCATTTTCAGCATTAAATCCGGCTTGAGTCGCCAATATGCCAGGAAGATCAAATTCTATGTGCAAGGCATTCATACTTTACCTGTGGCTGACATTTGTACCGAAGGCTGGCAAGGTGCGGTTCGCAAGCCCTTCGACTACGCTCAGGACAAGCTCACCGCACCTTACCAGTTTTCACCAATAATACCACCCTCAAGTCACAATCACACTGAGCGGATCAGTCCAAACCCCCTCACCGCCGCTGCCTATGCCACGGACGCGGAACCAGTAGGTTTGGCCGGGGGTTAGCCCTTCCAGCAGGATGTGGGTTCCGGTTGCCGAGTGGGTGGCATGTTGCTTGTGCCTCCATTAGCTGGGTCCGCCTTGTGTAGCCTGTTATGTGCTATTT
>CAIYXP010000370.1 GCA_903930145.1 uncultured Methylococcaceae bacterium | reverse complement strand
CTGCCACATCCAATTGGTAAGCCTCCAAGCCCTTTTCCTTTAGTATTGTCACATCGTCTGGTTTGCGGGCGGTGGCAAATACCCGGTAGCCACGTTTGTGCAAGCCCTCCGCGCAACATAAGCCTATGCCGGAAGAACAACCTGTGATTAATACTGATTTGTCATTCATATTTATTTCTTAAGTAGCGACGATGTGAAACTATTGATTTGTTTGGCATAATAATCAGAGGGGAATAAGTTAATCTTGCTCCCTTTGCTTAAGGTATTTAAACAAGCCTGGGCATCATTTGAATTCTTCCCACAAATCATATCGATTGATTGGGAAAAAATCCATCGGTGAGGCTGTGTGGGGGCTGTGGCGAAACCCCAAACTTCAGACCTATTATGATCAAAACTTTCCTTTGCCATCTGGTAACCGCAGGCCATATTAAAAACATCGAGATCGGTTCTGAGATTGGTCGGCTGGTTTTTTGATGCTTGGACGAGTGGATTAAGCTCAACAACAAGGGAATGAACACTAGCATCTACAGTATGCATGAGCGGGAAGATCGCATATCAAAGTAATTGATTGCCTTGGCTTTATTAGGTATTTTGGCTGTAACCCGAATTTGCCGGTGTTCCGACTGGCTTTTCATGTACGGGAAACCTATCCCCTGACAAACAGCGTCGCCCCTACATCGGTATAGGCTTCTCCATGCTGGCTGCCGACCGGTGCCAATTGATAGTCCGACTTGAGAAGCAGGATGTCTCCAATGAATAGCTCACCTTCCAGCATGAGGCACTCTTCGTCATGCGGGTGGGCATGTCCGGGTACTTTGGCGCCGGGTTGCAAGCGATAAAAGCGGGATGACAATACACCGTCGGTCCATAATGCCAACATCTCCACCCCGTCGGCCACTGTTACCCATCCAGCCTCTTTCGAGGTGTAAACCGTTTGGCAGGCATCGTCGCCAAAGGGTAATAATCCACCCAACAGTTCACGCATGGCCCCCACCCTATCGCCCAGCGAAGTGCCGCGCAAAAATGCCAGCGCCCCTTGTCGGGAATGGATGGATTCATGGCGGCTTCCGGCCATGGACAAATGATAATCGAGCGGGCCCAAATCCAAATCACCCATTTGCAGCCCTCCCCGCAAGACAATGCCTTCCTCCATCCAGTGATGGCGGTGCGGAGGCAGCACAGCACCCGCTTCCAGTTCAATCAACACCGAACTTCCCTGCGGGCCAGTCCAAAGCGGCTTGAAACGGATACCTTTTTTAAGTGTTTGCCAAGCCCCGTCTTTCAACCGGACTGTCAGTAATCCGGCATGTTCGGAAAGGCTGCGAGAAACCTGTTCCATCAGGCGTGTTCGCATGGATGCTTGCAAGCGATGGGGTGGGTTTATTGGGGCCAAAGCTTCCGCGAAGATGCGATTAAGCTTGTCTTGCTCTGCATCATCGAAAGAGTTCGGGATAAAATCGTCTTTTTTCATGATAATTTAAGGGCTTAAATCAACATCCGGTGTCATTGTTTGACGCATCGTGTCCAACGCCCTGCGGATATGTGACTTGACAGTTCCCAACGGCAAACCGGCATGTCCGGCAATTTCGTCATGGCTAAGCCCTCGGAAAAATGCCAGGGACACCAATTGTCTCGGCAAGGGTTCGAGTTTTGCCAAAGCCGCTTGTATGATATTGCCTTTTTGGATGGCGGACAGCAAATCCACAGGCGATTCATGTTCCGGTGTGGTCAGGCATTCCAAGGTTTCGGGTAACAACTCACATTCTTGGGTTTCAATGCGCCTCAACTCATCCAAAGCACGGCTGCGGGCTATGGTCATTATCCACGACAAGGCAGTGCCACGTGCAGGGTCAAAACGGGGGGCCTGCCGCCAGACTTGCCAAAAAGTGTCTTGGGCAACTTCTTCGGCTAGGGCCTGGCTCCGTGTAATTCTCAAGGCCAAGCCATAAACCCTACCGATCAAATGCTCATAGAGTGCGGAAAGAGCTTCTTGGTCACGGTTCACAACTCGAGAAACCCATGCCTGCAACAAATCTTGGTCGGCTATGGGTTTTGGGTTATTGAGCAGGGATGATTTTTCGGCGACAGCCTCGTCAACATCCCTGCCGTTAAGCTGGTCTGCATCCATTTCGTTGGGCAGCCAATTGTCATTGTGATCGGTATCTGCCATTACGATTACCTGAAGTTTATTGTCAGGCATATCTTCGGCTAATGGCGGCTTTAATGCAAATAGAAAAGTCTGCTCAACAATCACGCTGAACGACACCTGCATAAAGGCAGCGATTACAACCCCATGATGGCAACCCCCAGGCTTCGCTCTGCCAGCCAAACCAAAGCAGTGGCCGCAATGCAATAGGAACCGAGTTTCATCACTAGAGGGGGATAAAACGCATAACGACTTAACAAAACTACTAAAGGTAGGGTGACCGCGACGATAGCCAATTGCCCAATTTCAACCCCGAGGTTGAAACCGACCAGCCCCAACAATCGCAAGTGAGTAGGCAGCCCCAGGTCAAGCAAGACCGAAGCAAAACCGAGCCCATGGACTAGGCCAAAGGCGAAAGCCAGCCAGGAGCGGCGCTCAAGAATCCAACAACCGATGTTATTGAGTGCTGCGACGATGACCGAGGCGGCGATGGCTGACTCGACCCAGCGTGATGGCAGGGCTACATACCCTAGGGTTGCCAAACTTAGGGTGATCGAGTGGGCCAGCGTGAAGGCGGTGACTATCTTGACGACATCCAAGGTGGCCCGCTTAAAATCAGGTACGGACTGCCAGCGACCCTTCGTCGCCACCAGTGCGGCAGGTAGCAACAGGCTCAACAGGAACAGAATGTGGTCGTATCCCATCCAGATATGCCAGATTCCCTCACGCACAAACAGAAGAATTTCTGTCATGGGATCCATTGCAGCGGCTAAATTGATTTCAAAGTGTTTGCTGGCAGGCCCAAACACATGCGTGTCCGATTGTCCGTCGTGTTCCAGGCGGAGCAACCCACGGTGCTGGGGGTCCAAATCGAAAAAAAGTCCATAGTCTATGGATAATAAGGCGGGCGCATTGGGGCATTGTGCTAAAAGGCGCAGCACGGCGTATTTTCCGTCGGTATGATCGTCCACTAACAAATCTGTCAGTTGGACGGGGCAAACGGCATGATCCCCGCTGAATTGGATACGGGCTAATGCATAGGCGTTCAGTAGGTTTTGCCTACGCAACAATTCCCCCCAAGTGATACTCCCGTCATCGCTTTCATCAAGCCCGATGGCATAATCCAGATCACGCAAGGCAATATCCCATTGGACCTGAATGGAACTGCCCTCCAGTTTCAGGCTCAGATAGCTGTCGCTGGGTTTGTGGGCATGGGCACCCTCAATCCAAAGCAATAACATTAAACCCGTTGCAAGCAAACGCAGCATGATTAACCCTCCCTCACTTGTTTTGCCAGTTGTTTCAAGGTTTGATCTTCAATGCCGGACTGGAGCATGGCGTCAAGCACGGCTTGCGCCGCTTGGGGCTTGCCTGCTGCCAACGCCGCTTCCAATAGAATTCTGGCATCCCTCGGTTCACGCTGCACGGACCAATTGGCGGTTGCAAGTTCCAGTGCCGTGCGTGGATCGTTCAGCAGATACAAGGTGAATCGGGCCTCGTCGCCTTGATGGGTGGTGTCGCCGCGTAATCGGCTGGCGGCGAAGCGGGCTTTAAGTGCTTCGACATGCCCGGTCAGCCCCGGCGAGTGCAGGCTTTGTTCGGCCAAAGCCGTCCGCAATAACAAAGCATCGGCCCTTATCCCCCCGTCGAGCAGGCGAAGGGTGTCCTCCGGCCTTTGCCGATCCAACAGGAAATCGGCATAGGTCGCCAATAGGTAACTGCTGCGCTGGTGAATGGACAGCGCCTGCTTGAAATAGCCTTCGGCCTCCTCGTTACGGCCTAGTCGGGCGGCAATTTCCGCCAAGCTTGTCAGCGCCCATTGCTTTTCTGAATCGCTGCCAGTTTGAACGTTTTGAACGGCTGCTGCTAAATTTTTCAACGCGATGTCGCCTTGGCCTGAAAGGCTAAGTGCCGAATTG
Source organism: uncultured Methylococcaceae bacterium (assembly GCA_903930145.1). Taxonomy (GTDB): domain Bacteria; phylum Pseudomonadota; class Gammaproteobacteria; order Methylococcales; family Methylococcaceae; genus Methylumidiphilus. The sequence goes on along the minus strand of CAIYXP010000370.1, from coordinate 10,615 downwards.
ACACAGGTTGCCGAAGTCAGCAATGGGGCCAGCCGCAGCAAGGCCATGCAGCTTTTTAACGCGCCTGCATAATCGCCCTGTACTTCAAGGATGACAGCGCGGGTCAGCCAAGCCTGTCCCAAACGAGGTTGGTGGGCCAAGGCCAAGGAGATGTCATCCAGCGCCGCCTTGAATTCATGGCGATTCTGGTGCAGCGTGGCACTCAAGACCAGAGCCTCGGGCAATGGGTCGGCCAAACGCAGCCAGGGGGCAAGCGCTGCCTCGGCGTAACCGAAATAGCGGGGATCTGATTCGGCGCGTCCGAGTTCGATATAGCGCCTGACTAATTTGAATGCCAACAGGGGGTTGGCCGGGTCGTCTGCGGCGTGATTTCGCAATTCCCGAATCTCGTGACGGCTTTCCAGACGGATTGGCAATTTTTCCAACACCTCATCCTCCGAGACGGGAAGATACGGGCTTGCACAGGCCAAGTTAGCCAGACCAAGCATGGACAGCAATAAAATGGTTTTAGTTTTGTTCATCATGGGCCTTTTGTCACTGAGGTGTTCCCTCCCCTGATGAACGGGGAGGGTATCCGGTTGAGTCAGAGGGCGGATGCCGGGTGTTGCCTTAACCCGTTAATTGACCGGGCAATCAATGCCGACAATTGAAAATACGTCATAACAACCGGGTTCAGTCGGGTCAATATGACGGCTGTCGCGTCCGCTGTTGGCGAAAGCAACATAAGGAAACACTTCTTGGTAGCTGCTGTCATTGTTATTCACCCCATCGGCAAGAATGTTGTTGGGGAAGATGTTAAACGCTGGATTTAAAACACCCACCACGGTACGCAAGGATATGTCCGTCACGTCGTCGGAGACTCTCCGGCCATTCGGGTATCCCGCCGAGTCTCCCGCCAAAAAAGCCATTCGATTGCGCTGAGCTTTGGCTGTAGGGGGGATTCCCGTGTTCAAACGAAGCAGATCGGCCACTGGCCCGGCTTGGGCTGTATTGCAGCCCGGGCAAATCGGTGCGGCATACGTCACCAGTGGCAACAAGTCCACGCGCGGTGGTGTGGGGATGGTCACGACACCGCCATAGACCGCATTGACCACCCTCGCCAATAAGGGATCAAGGAAATAGTTGGCAAATTGTGCGTCGTTCTTAGGTTCGCTCATGCTAAATTTGTCCTTGTCGCCTGTGCCGACCAGCAATTCATTGATGAGCGGATTGCCCATCCGCTGAATCTGCACGAAGTTGGTGGACAAGGCTGGTTTCCCGCCCGGTTGCGAAGGCATGGTTTTAATGCGAGGGCGCGAAGTGGTCGCATAAGTCCCAAGCACGGCTTTGGCATCGGTGGCGGGATGTTGTTGTCCATCGCTCGTCAGCATGGAAATCGGAAGTTCGATGGCGATGGTGTTGACGTTATAGCCGGAGACATCATCGGCGGAAAAATTCTTAGCCTGTTCCGCGTCTTGGCCGGGGGTGTAAACGGCAGCTATGCCGGAACCGAATGCAGAAGGGCGATAATTAATCGAATCGAATGTGGCGCCCAAGTCGATGTAGAACGGGTCGTCCACCGTGCCGGCAAACACCTTGACTCCGCTGCCCAAGTCGTAAATGCCTTGTTGGGCCAAGGCTGGATAGTTGGGCATGGTGCGCGGGCCTACATTGGAAGGAACGGCGATTAAATTCTTGACACCGTTGTCGAACACTTTCGTCCAAATTCCACCGATCTTTTTAAGCACAGTGACTGTGTAGGTTTGGCGCGAACCCAAACCCTCCGAACCTGTCCCGTTCAGCGCGGTGATGGCCGGCGGCACGATGGTCGTTCCGGGTGACACCGGGCTGGGTGAGTTGGCGGGTGCCGGGACACCATTGCCCGCACCCACAAATCCAGTGAATACGCCGGGCAGCCGTTGCTCGGTTTTAAATCGGAATTGAATCTTAAGGTCCTCGTCCGCATCAAACGTGTTGTCCACTTTCATCTCATAGAGGATTTCCGGGTCAAACGGGGCATAATTAGGCCCATTGGCGGGTTCCAGCAAAGGATCGACATTCAAGATCATCGTGACTTTACCCGGATCGTCATAACTGACGAAGGCAAACCAGTCAGTGATGTCGGCTTTGGTGTCAAGTGCGGTCAACGGGGCTTCGCGGTGGTTGGCGGACCAAACCGGCATCGCCCCCACCATGCCCAAAGTGGCAAGCAGTAGCGAAGCGGTCAAGTGGTTGCGGCGGAATTTAGGTTTCATCACAGAGTCTCCAATCAAGTGGTTAAAGTATTGCGGATCAAAATGTTGAGGTGTCAGGGTTGACTGCCGGACGGGACGGTTTTGCCCGTTTGGCTAACCATAAAGTCCACGGCAGCATCAAGCTCCACGTTGCCGGGGAGGGTATGGCAGTAACGCCGATTGCTGGATTGGATGCGGAGGCAAGCCGGATGGATAAACCGGCGGGTTCGCCAGTGAAGTCCATGGTCAGCAGCGCATCATTGACCGGGATTGCATCGGCGAAGCTAAGATTGGTGGCGAGCAAGCTGAAGTTTGTGTTGGGATTCAGCAGGCTGATTGCCAAGCGATCCGGTGCATGATCCAAACCGGGGGCAAACTGGTTGCTAAATCCAAGGTCGAAATGGAAGCGGGTGCCCAAGGTCACATCCTGAAGGAATTGCCCGAAACCTCCAATGTCGCTTACCGTGAAAGCACCTGTGCAGGAAACCGTGCAGTCCGAGTTGAGCAAGGTTCCGTCGGTGGTCAGGTTCGTAATCGTTACACTGTTGTTTTCCGTCAAGTCGCCGTCGAATAAGGAAAATTCAAATCGGGCTTCCGTGCCTGACAGCGAAGTGGTGTCCAGATCAATGCTTAACGCGGAGGCAGGCTCCGCCATGGCAAGCCCCCACAACGCAAACACCAGCGGGGACAGTTGGAACAGCGAGAACCTCTTCTGGTGAGATGGGTTTGCGGATAATGCGGTTATAGGTGTATTCATCAGTTTCTCCTCTTTTTGATCGGCTTCATATTGCTATACGAAGCTCGATCAAAATTGGATGCAACTGATTAGCATTTGAACTGGATGATACTCCGGTGAACTCTGCCCAAGCCGGAACTTCGCCCACACTGCAAAGCATGAGGTTAAACCCATGAACAGCATTGCCGAAAAGATTTCTGAATCCGTCCAACTTAAGCGAGCAAGAGGATAAATCCTTTGGCATTTCAGCCATGGACAAACCTGGACATTCCAACCCCGACAATAACCGTCGATAATGGCTTAACTTTCTGATTTAATAAGATGAGTTAAGCATCATTTTAAGGACATTTTTTTAGACATCATGCCTTACATCAACCGCTTGGAAAACCTTGGGAGCCTAAGCCCCCATCAAGTTGAAACTGGCCGCTTTGGCCCGTTCATGTTTGAGCTTGGCCTTGATCTTGACTTGATCGAACGAGAATTACAGCGGGTTGACGATGCCCATGAGCGTTTTATCGCATCGCCTTTATCCCAAGTCTCCAATCAATTAGAGCGGGAAGTCGTGGTTAGCAGCGTGTTTGGCACGAACACCATAGAGGGCGGCACACTGAGCGAAGATGAAACCGCACAGGTGTTATTTCTTGGCGCAGATCAGATCAAAGAAATCGAGCAACGCCGCGCAGTCAACATCAAGGCCGCTTATGACTTGTCGAAACAGGCGGCGAATACGGACGGCTGGACTTTAGACAAGGCTTTCATCCTTGACGTGCATCGCCTGATTACCCTCGATATTCCACACCCGGATAACCGACCGGGACTTATCCGCGACAATCCAAAGCATCGGATCACCACTGTGGGTGATGAAGCCCACGGAGGACGCTACAAGCCACCTCAATCCGGCAAGGATGTCCAACAGTTGCTCGATGCCCTAGTAGAATGGCATCAGGAGTTGGAACAGGCGGGAGTGCCAGCATTAATCCGTGCGCCTTTGGTGCATTATTATTACGAACAAATTCACCCGTTTTGGGACGGCAATGGACGGGTAGGCCGAGTAATCGAAGCCACCTTGTTACAAGCGGCGGGCTATCGTTACGCGCCCTTTGCCTTGGCCCGGTATTACCTTGACACCATCGACACCTATTTCGCCTTGTTCAATACTTGCCGCAAAGCGGCGGAGAAAGGCAGACCCGCGCCGAATCAGCCGTTTGTCGAATACCATTTGGAAGGGATGCGCAAGACCATTAACCGCTTGCACGACCGGGTGAGCGTCATCGTCTCCCGGTTGCTTTATGAGAGCCAAATACGCCGCGCCTTGGCTGAAAAGCAAATCAACCCGCGCCAATACACCATCCTTGCACAATTGCTAGAAAAAGACCGCCCATTGCCGCTGGAGGAAATCCGCCATTCCCCTTGGTATCAAAGCCTTTACCTCAAGCGCCACGACAAAACCCGCCAGCGGGACTTGCAACGCTTGCGTGAACTGGAGTGGGTGTATTTGGATGTGAACAATTGCCTTTGGCCCGGATTCATCAAACCCCAGTCGGTCAAACCAGTGGGCAAAATGAAGCCCTGATAGCGTCAACATGGCTATTGCTGTGGTCATGCGAGCCATGCTAGACTTGACAAAAGCTTTTTTTTCGATTATCGGACTTATGTGGATTTACACAAGCTTGGTGTAGGCTTGATTGTTTGCGATGGGAACCAGCGACGCTCCGATGGAAGCTTGCGTTGCCACAATGCAAGCATACATTTCAATAATTCAAGCTTGCATAGCTGAAATGTTAAACAGCATTTTTTTAATGCAAGCCTACATTGCTATGATGATAGCTTGTTTTGAAACAATGCAAGCTTACATTGTTGCAATGTAAGCCTTCATAGCAACCATGTAAGCATACATTGTTGCAATGTAAATTGACATCAGCGCAATGTCAGCTTACATAAACTCATTGTAAGCCGTCATGAGTATAAAGCAAATCGGTGTCGCAACGCCGAGAGCCCGAAAACAAGCCTTGCAAACTCGCACGGCATCTCTGCCTGCCTGCAAAAGCCCGCAGCCGATAGAAATGAGTGTTGTTAATCGTTAAATCATCCAATGGAGGTTTGTTTTAAGTCATGGCCCAATTTCCCAGAACCGATGCAGAGTTAATCACCTTGGCGCACGATGTGCTCACCGGGTATCGCGCCCATCCCGATATTTTCCACAACCCTCCCATTGACCTTGAAGGCGTGGACACCAAGCTAACCGACTACGCGCAAGTCGATCACCAATGGAATGTCAACCACGCCGAAGGCGTCATGCTCACCGCCCAGCGCGGCGGCATCTCCGTTGGGCTTGCCAACGACATCCGCGCCTTGATCCGCCATGCCGAAACCGTGGTGCAAGACCAAGCCCAACTGAAATTGATCAACTGGGGCGGACGCGCCGCCCCCACGCCCTTGCAACTGCCTGGCCAAGTGCATAATTTGACGCTGGTCAAGCAAGGCGCGGATTGGATCAGCCTCACTTGGGATGCGCCCTCCGATGGCGGCAAGCCTTCCACCTATGTCATCCAATATCGCATCATGCCCGATGGCGATTGGACCATCGCCGACACCACGCCGGACACGAAAATCACCCTCGCCGGCCAGCCCAAAGGCAAAACCATCGAGTACCGCGTCTTCGCCCGCAATAAAGCCGGGGATGGGTTGGTGAGTAATGTGATTGAAGTGGTGTTGTGAGTACAAGGGCGTGATATATGAAAGCTTAGGGCGCACAATGAAGGCTTCATCGAGTATTGCGCCGGATATTGAATCTTGCCAAACGGCGCAATACGCTAACCCTATTGCGCCCTTCGGTTCTGCTGTGTCGGGCAACATAAGGAAGTTTAAGATTGCTCCCGAGCTCCAGCGTGGGAGCCAATCCCGGACGCTTTGCGTAGTCAGCTATCTGCAGAAAACCTCTGAGCGTCATGGGTGAGGTTTTCATGTTGGGATGTGAGAACGATCAAATAATGTTGTCGGAATGAGTCGGTAGGGCCATAATCCGATAAAATAGTATAGATCGGGGGAGCGATAAACATACATTATTACAGCCATTTATACAAACCACTGGTGGAAGATCAATCATGAAGCCTTTCCGCATCCTAAGCCACCGTCCAATTCGTGACGGTTTATTGTTGATTGGTATCATTCAAGCCTTATGTTTTCTTGCATTGCCGGAAGCCGCCATTGCCAAAGGAGACTGTTTTTGCCTGCGCGATTCCGCTGAGAATCTGTTGGTTGGCTGTAAAACGGAGTCAAAAGGCAAAACGGATGAAAAAACGGTTTGCTACGACGAAGGCAAAGGAAGTCAAGTGCCTGTGAATATCACTGGATGGACTATGATACCAAACGGCAAACCCGGTTGCATACAATGCGGAATATCGAAAAAATCAAGTACGCCATTCATTATCCGCAACGGCAACGAAGAGGATTAATCGCATGGCCAAAACCATAGATGAGACTTCTTTCTTCACAAGCTTGCTGGATTTTGCTGGCTTACTCGCACTGGCAACCGCTTTAGTTTATGCAACGGGCTGGATTTATGCCTATCATTATTTCGCCAATTTTCAGTTGGGCCTTCTAAGCCTTGATATTCCAGCGGAATACCATCTTATGTACGGATTCATGGTATTTCGTGATTGGTGGTTTCTTGCCCTGCCATTGTTGGTAGTGGCTTTGTTGATGCCTTATTTATCTAAACAAGCTTGGTGGAAGCGATATCTGGCAAGTGTTCTGTCTAGTTTCAATCGTGGGATTACTTTATTGACCTTACTACTTTGCTTGCTTGGCTTAGTGTTGGTTTTGGGCGAGTCCACCGCCAACCGTGATTATCAACAACAGCGTACAGATGATTTTCCCAATTACCCACGGGCGCGAGTTTGGCTGAAATCGGGCAATAACGAAGATGCGGAATACAAGGCTTTATCCATGCAATTGCCACTAGGCTGTTATCGAATGCTATTGCAGAACGCCGATAAGCTGTATCTGTTTCTCGCCCCTGCCCACCAACCTCCGGCCCGTTTGGCGGTGGTTGCAGTCGCCTTGGGCGATGTCGCGGCATTGCGGATATTGCCACAATATGACAGTTGCGAGGGGTAGGGTTTTGGCTCGTTCCCAAGCTCCAGCTTGGTAACGTGGCTTTAGAAGCTCCCGCTTTTCGAGACTACAAGCTGGAGCTTGGGAACCAGCGCGAAACACACTTAAGCGGGCTTATTTTGGCCTACCCGACTATCAAGTCGTCTACATTCTCTTGTAAACTCTTGGCTAGGGAAGCCAGCAATACAGGTGAACCCGATTCGCTGCCATCAGACCTAGTCAATTGAGATTAATGCCATGAATAGCATCGCCGAAAACATTTTCGAAACCGTAAAAACTTTGCCAGAGCAGAAGGCGGCTGAGGTTTTGAGCTTCGCGAAGGGATTGAAAGCCAAACAGGAAGCCGAAGATATGATATTGCGGAATCGGTCACTGGAGACTTTAGCTAAATTTCGCGGACGATTTAAAGTTGAGCCGTTCAACCGGGATGATTGCTATGACCGTCCGAATCTTCGCTGACACCAATCTTTTTATTTATGCCGAATCCGACGACGGCGATAAGACTGCAAGGGCGATGGAAATTATCGAAGCCCACCCGGTCATTAGCGTCCAAGTCATCAATGAAAAGGTAAACGTGCTGACTCGTAAATATGATTTCACCTTGGCGGAAGCCCATGCCATTGCCGAAAGCCTGCTAGACCTATGCGAAGTGGTTCCGGTCGAGGTGGCAACGGTGCGCGAGGCGATACGCTTGGCAAGGCGCTATCCGCTTTCGCATTGGGACAGCCTTATCGTGGCCGCAGCGTTGCGGGCAGGCTGCGATACGCTTTACAGCGAGGACATGCAGAATGGGCAGGTTTTTGATAACCGATTGACCGTGGTAAACCCGTTTTGTTGATAAGACCCGAATAATGGGCTTAATACAGTAAATCCCATCGTCCGCCATTGATGGATTTTGTAAGTCCTGCCCATACAATAGGCCGGATTTTGTAACTAGCGCATAAAATACAAAGGTGGATTATGGACAGGTATTTAAGGTTATTTGTAGGGGCTGTGTTGGCGGCTTGCTTGGCTGGTCAGGATGTTTGGGCTTTGGACAACAGTGTTGATTATTTTGACTTGGGAAATCAAGCCTATCAGCATGGTGAATTCGCCCAAGCGAGACAGTATTACGAACAGGCTTTGGAGAATGCCAGAGCGTCGGGCAATCGGGGGGAAGAGGGATCTGTCCTTAGCAATTTAGGCGTTACCTCCCAAACTTTAGGTGACTATACGAAATCACGGGAATATTATGAGCAATCCTTGACAATCGCTAAGGCGATGGGTGACCAGGAGATGGTGGGTACTATCCTTACCAATTTAGCCCTATTATCTGAAGCGCTTCACGATCAGCCGAGGGCGAGGGAATACTACGAGCAGACCTTGGCTTTCAAAAAGGCACTGGGCGATCAGGCGGGTGAAGGCAAGATTCTTAACCAATTAGGAGGAGTCTCCCATGCCCTCGGCGACTATGGGAAGGCGATAAAATACTACGAGCAGTCCTTGGCAATCGAAAAGGCACTGGGTGATCGGGCGGGGGAGGGCACTAGCCTTTACAACTTAGGTATTGTCTTCGAAAAACTCAATTATGTTAGAGCGAGGGAATATTATGAGCAGTCCTTGGCAATCAAAAAGGAGCTGGGTGATCGGGCGGGGGAAGGCAGAGTCCTCGGCAACTTAGGCATTATCATCAGATACCTCGGCAACCCTACTAAAGCGACGAAGTATCACAAAGAGGCTTTAGCGATTGCCAAAGCGCAGGGCGACCAAGCGGGGGAAAGCCTAAATCTCAACAATTTAGGCCTTGCATCAGAAGATATCGGCGACTATGACATGGCGAGGGATTACGTCAAGCAGTCATTAGCGATCTCTAGGTCGCTGCACGACAGGGCGAAAGAGGGCGTGAGCCTCCGCAACTTAGGCAATGTCTATGCCCATTTAAGAGATTATGCGAAGGCGCGGGAGTATCAAGAACAGTCCTTGCTGATTGCCAAAGATCTGGGTGATCGAGAGATGGAAAGCGCGGCACTTAACAGTTTAGGTGGAATTTACGATGATATTGGAGACTATGCGAGAGCGCTGGAATATTATAATACATCATTGACGATGATCAGAACGCAGGGCGACAAACCGGGGGAGGCAGTGGGACTAAATAACTTAGGCAAAGTCAGTAATCACCTCGGTGACTATGCGAAGGCACACGAATACATTGAGCAGTCTTTGACCCTCGCCAAGGCTTTGGGCGAAAGGTGGAATGAAGCCACTTATCTTAACAACTTAGGCACTGTCTCCCGAGATATCGGCGACTATACGAAGGCTCTTGAATACTATTTGAAATCCTTGGCAATCGCCAATGAGGTGGGGAAATCTTGAGATAAAGAAGGGTATTCTAGGAAATATGGGTGATATGTATATCGAACAAGGACTATTCCAAGAAGCGCTAGCAAGCTATACCCAATTTAATCAACCAATGCGCTTGGGACTCTATGCTCTGCGAATAGGCAATTTTGACCAAGCTCGTGAGATATTTCTTAAAGGATTGAACTGGTTAGAAAGTTCACGACATGCCGATTCACTATGGATCGAATATATAGGTCTGGGACTATCCTATGAGGGTTTGAAGAACTGGGAACAGTCTTTGAATTATTTTCAAAAAGCCGTAGACCTGATGGATGTCCAAAGGACAAAACTGGACCCTGCTGCCAAACGCCAGTTCTTAGGCGGCAAAATCGGAATTTTTAACCGCTTGGAAGCCTACGAAGGCATGGCGCGGGTAGCTATGGCGAATGGAGAAGCGGCTATGGGGCTATACTGGAGCGAACACACCAAGGCGCGGTTATTTTTGGAAGCTTTGGCTCGAAAGGAAAGCGGTAGCGGGCTGAAGCTGCCTGCGGGGCTTAAAACCCAGGAAAATGCGGTGAACACTCAATTTGCCAGTTTATACAAACAGCAGGATGCCGCGTTCAACGCCAAAAATACTAAATTGTTCCAATCCTTGGAACCGAAGCTGGTCAAAGCCAAGCGTGAGCAGGAGTTGTTCGTCGCCCGCTTACGCCGCGAACAACCCGCTTACGCCGCCGTGGCGTATCCGCAACCTTTGCACCTAGCAGACATTAAACTGAAGCCTAACGAGGTCTTGCTGGAATACGAAGTGACCGACAGCGCGACCTTGGCTTGGCTGGTCAAAGATGGCAAGGTGGTCAAAGCCTTGACAATTCCGGTGACCCGCGAGGCTTTAGCTAAACAAGTCGAAGACTATCGAAAGTTCTTTAAACTCACCGCCAAAACCAAGGCTGAGGCCGATAAGGAATTGGCCCGGTTTGACCCCAAACCCGGCAAGGTGTTGTATGACTTGCTGTTCAAAGAATTCAGGCCATTGATTCAAGACACCGACCAGTTGATTCTAGTGCCTGACGATGTGTTGGCGGAACTGCCGTTTGAGGCGTTAGTGACCGAAATTACTGACCCTTCAACTCGCCCCCACCCTAACCCTCCCCCGATGGGGGAGGGAAGTTTAAAGCAGCCAGTAAAGTTGTTGCCTGACGGTGTTGATCTCCAAGCTGTCCATTAT
>CAIYXP010000369.1 GCA_903930145.1 uncultured Methylococcaceae bacterium | reverse complement strand
GGGCCGGGGTGAGGGGGAAAAATCCCAACGCGCCATTTCTTTATTACAATTGCTCGGGCTGTTCGACCGCCCCGCGACCGCCGATTGCTTGCAAGCCTTACAACTTGCCCCGGCGATTCCCGGCCTGACCGAATCCCTGATTGACCTGACCGAAGCTCAACGCAACCTCGCCTTGTCCCCCATGGAAAAGGCCAAATTGCTGACCGTCAACCGCGATGCTGCCGGATTTGTGCTGTCGCTGGATGCCCATCCCTTGGTGCGCGAATATTTCGCCCAGAAACTGCGGACCCAGTACCCCGAGGCTTGGCGGGAAGCGCATCACCGGCTGTATCAACACCTCTGCGCAACGACTAAGGACTTGCCCGAACCCACGTTGGAAGACCTGCAACCGCTGTATCAAGCCATCGCTCATGGTTGTTTGGCAGGATTGCAGCAAGAGGCTTGTGACAAGGTTTACGTTGAACGCATCAACCGAGGCACGTTTGGCGATGAGTTTTACAGCACGAGAAAACTAGGCGCATACGGCGCGGATTTGGGGGCGGTGGCTGGATTCTTCGAGACTCTGTGGAATCGACCCTCACCCGCGTTGACCGAAGACTATCAAGCTTGGTTGCTGAACCAAGCCGCCTTCCGGCTACGCGCATTGGGTCGGATGCATGAAGCCTTAAAACCGATGCGTTCTGGATTGGAAATGTGCGCCAATCAGAAAAATTGGGGAGAAGCAGCAATTAGTGCCAGCAACCTGAGCGAGTTGGAACTGAGCTTAGGCATAGTCGCAGACGCAGTTGAGAATGCCCTGCAATCCGTAACTTATGCCGACCTCAGCGATAATGAATTTCAGCGAATGGGCAATCGCACGACTTTGGCCGATGCGCTACACCAAGCGGGGCAAAGCACCGAGGCGGAAGCGCTATTCCGCAAGGCCGAAGCCATGCAGGCCGAGCAACAGCCTTACTACCCTCTGCTGTACTCGATGCCCGGCTTCCGCTATTGCGACTGGCTGCTGGCCGATGCCGAATGGGCTGCGTGGCAAAAGTTTGTAGTCCCGCCTTCAGGCGGAATGGAGGCTTTGTCTCGTTCGATGCCGCCTAAAGGAGGGTCTACAAACACGACGACATCCGCAGCACTTCACGCCATAAAACAACGCGCAACGCAAACCCTAAACATTGCAGTGAGCTATAACTGGCTGCTTGACATTGGCCTAGACCATCTGACTCTAGCCCGCGTCGCGCTGTATCAAGCTTTCTTGGAACCCACCGACTGCGATAATGCCGAAACCGCCATTAACCTAGCCGTGTCCTATCTCCGTCGCTCAGGTCAACAAAACGAGCTTCCCCGTGGCCTACTGACCCGCGCTTGGGTGCGGGTCTTTCGGCTGCGCTCAGCAACCGCGTCCGATTACCATGCTCTCAACGAAGCCATCGAAGATTTAAACGAAGCTTGGGAAATCGCCGAGCGTGGCCCGATGCCGCTACACATGGCGGACATCCACCTCCACCGCGCCCGTTTGTTGGGTCGGGTGTCGCCGTATCCTTGGGAATCCCCGCAAGCCGACCTCGCCGAAGCCCGCCGCCTGATCGTCAAACACGGCTACGGACGACGCAAGCAAGAATTGGAAGATGCGGAAAGGGCTTTAGCTTGATTCTGGTTCCCACGCTCCGGCGCTCGTCGTTATACACAAGTGTTGAAGACCCGTCATTCCGGTCAGGGATGCCGGAATCCATCGTCCAAGGATGGCAAACTGTGGGTCACGACCGATGCCCTTGTATCCTCAGAACGTAAATTATTGCTTGGCAAGTCGCATCAATCAAGCACTTGCACAACCGACTAGTTACCGTCCCCTTCGACTTCGCTCAGGACAGGCATGGCCTGGATTTCGGCATCCCTGCCGAAATGACGACTTTTCTGGCTTGACTGAACTTGTGTATAACGACGAGCGCTCCGGCGTGGGAAAGCAGTTTAAACCGCTCTGGAGGTTCGTCACGCAAGGCAATCGCATGAAGGCTAGTAGAACCTCGTCATTCCGGCATGGATCGCCGGAATCCAGATTGCAGGGATGCCCCAAACCCTCGTCCGTTGGGAGAGTTTGCCG
>CAIYXP010000368.1 GCA_903930145.1 uncultured Methylococcaceae bacterium | reverse complement strand
ATCGGCGCGAAGGAACCCAAAACCATCAACGCCATATCGGGAAGCATCAGCACTGTCTGTCATCTCTCGTAAGCCATCACCAGCCGGGTATTGTGCTACGAGAACGGTTCCCCTGCTTCACTGAAAAAGGCCAAAGTCGAGAATGCTTGCTCTTGCCTAATTCAGCTCATGCCATCTTCAATTGAGTAGTATAGTAAAAAAAAGCAAGGCTGATGCCATTAGGATTGAAGTTTCACCTTGGACAAGAGTGATTGTTAGAGGCTTCAAACACCCCCATTTGCCCTTAACCTTGTGTCTTTGCGTGAAACTTTCGTTGTTGAAATAAGCAGTTCAGGGTGTCAGAACCAAAAACCCCCAGGCTGGCATGTTTATAGTGAAAGGCGGTTTGCCGGATAAGGCTTGTGTGCTTATGCGAACGTCCTCAGAGTTTTCGTTTGACGAGGATGGCAAAGCCGCATCAAGTTTGCGTAAGCGGACGGGTGCGGGGGCTGAAGCTGGGAATTTGATGGTGACATTTTGAGGTTGCGGCGATGCCGATACTATGGCAAGCGCCCAACCTTCTTTTCGCAGTATGGCAGTGGCGGTGATTGTTTCGGCGTTATCACCGCTGATACGAACGGTATGGGCATTGCCCGGCAAGGCGGAGTTCAGCATAGCCATAGCCAATCCAGTCGGACGCAAGCGTTGCGTCGGCCCTAAATCGCGCACAACCCCCCAAAGCTTGACCCAATTGCGGTCTGGCATTGAAAAATCATACTGGGCTAAGTTATAAACACATTGACGACGCACCCCGACATTGAGAGCTTCGAGCAAGCGTTTTGCCAAGCCGCTGCCGGAAGCTTCGCCAGTGACGATCTGCTCACGGATCGCAGGTTCAAGATCGCCTCCGGTGGTGTGGAAATTGACCTCATAGACGGCTAGTTCCTTCCCTCGTTTGCGGACGTTTTGCGCATAGACAGGTAGGTTAGGGTCTGCTTTGAACATTAAAGCCCAGGGCGTGTCGGCGAAATCGCTTCGATTGATGTTGTGCAATACGTAAGGGGCCACCGCGAGCATGTCTGCGTTCGGCGTGGAATCCAACATTTTCAATGCGTTGTCGACGCTCACATGTTGTCCATTCACCGTCAGCCGAATCGGTGCGTCGGGGCCAGCCCCTTTGTTAAAATTGGCAAATGCGCGCTGCGCCACTTCTCCATGAATATGCGGATTGGGGAAACCGCCTGAGCGAAAGATGGCATTCCAGTTTTCGTTGCCGAATTCCACCACTGCCTCGGTAAAGCTGTCTTGTTTGATTCTATTAGCGAGATAGCGCCCATAGGATTCATATTCTTCGTCACTGAACGTGGTGGGTAAAATTAGCCAAGGGTTGGCTCCGACTTTTTTGCATAAATCAAGGAATTCTTCCAAGCCATAGCCGAAACGATCTTCCGGTCCTGGGCGGTAACGATCCGACCGTCGGGCGAATGGCGGGGCGATCAGATTCTCCCACGTGTCGCCAAGCTGCCCTTGCCAATCACGTAAATAGCCGGGTTTGAGTTTTTCCAGAGCGGTGACCACCTCGCGTCTGAACGCACCGCTGCCATCCCCCAATGGTTCAAGGCTGGCATCGTCCAACCATAATTTGTCTTCTTCTGCGGCTAACTCAAGTGACAGCCCCCCTTGTGGCCCTTGATCCGACCCGTCAAATTGAAACTCGACCAATTTCCAGTCACGGGTTACTTTGGCTGTTTCTCTGAGGAATGGTTTTGATCCTTGGCGTTGAAACGTGATTCTCAATTCACCCAATCCCTTATCCGATCTGGCCCAAATAGAGAATTTCCAACGGCCTTCTATGGGCAAGAGCTTTCCTGCCCGACTGCCGATTGAGTCAAAGTAGGCGGTGACCCTAGCGGGTGGGCTGAACTTTTTAGGAGTGCCGGGGATTGGGATGAGTGTCAACGAGCGTTTTCCAGTACTGCCGGGGCGTTTTTCGTTTAAGTCGGTCATGACTTGACCAGAGGGAGTATCGCGTGGGATGGCCCACGTTGTCGGTAAATTCTGGTCGTTGATGCGGGTAACAATGACTGCATCCCCGGCAGACAGGGGAGGGGCAGGGTCCTTAGTGGCAAATGTCGGAAGCCCGTTCTCTCCTTTTTTTTGCGAATCGGATATCGTGCCGGTTTGTCCTGCCGACTTACCGCTGCGTACATCGAATTTCGCCCCACTCCAAAACCCGTCTGGACGTCCACTCCAACTCATATCATCGTCAAATCCTTGATCTGTCGCATGCGCAACGATGATTACGGTGCGGTCAATCTGACCCTCAAATCCGGGGTTGATCAAAATGTTGCGCATGAGTTGAGCCCCGCCAAAAACACTCCTTTCGCCAAGATTCAGTCCAATCCGAGGAATATTGGCGCTTAGTGTTTCGGGTAATACTTCCACACTAATTGGTTCAGATGCAACAGTCGACAGGGAAATGAGCCATAATACGCAAGAATAGAACTGTAGGAAATGGATTGCATTCATGATTAAACCTTGGAAAGGTGAACTGCGGCTGAACCATCCGGGGAGGCCATGAGGGGGTTCTGCTTTATCAGTTTTTAGTCAATGATTTACGGACTTATCCATAGGATTTGGATATTTATTTTGTCGCAAGTGTTGATTTCACATATTTTACCAAGGTGAAATGATTGATACCTTCTTTGACAGTATAATCAATTTCATCCATTAACGATTTAATTATTTTAAGCCCCATGCCACCTTCTTTAGGATTGTCTGGGTCAATATTAAAGACAGTTGAAGTGTCTTCAAGATGGTGTGGCTCCATTGAGATACCTGAATCTGCTATGTCAAGGATAATCCTATCGATCTTCAACTCACAACTAATAGTCACTTGATATTCAGGTGAACCCTTGTAACTATGCTTTATGCAATTGGTGACTGCTTCATAGACACATACACTAATCTGGTTACATTGTTGGTCTTCAAAAAGCTGTGCCGATAATGATTCGATACAGGTTCCGACGAGATCAATGTTCTCGTAAAAACTTTCAATAACTAGTTTAATTTTACCCATACTGCATTATTCCTTAAAAAATTAATAGCTTTGAATAGTAAGTGGCGATGAATATTTAAAGCATTTGAAGATTAATTGCCTACGCAGTGAGGTCTGACCAGATTCCTATATGGGCAAGGGGCTATCCATCTTTTCTTTCAATCTCAAGAGCCAACATTGATATATCGTCTTCAAAATGGTTATTTCCTTTCCACTTTTCCAATTGGGTCATCAAAATATTTCCCACATCCGATAAATCGTGATGCTGGGTTGCATATAATAATTCTTTTAGGCGTTCGATTCCAAATTCCTCCCCGCTAGTATTCATGCATTCGGCAATTCCATCCGAGTGTAGAAACAACCGATCCCCTTTTCCAAATTTGAGAATCGTCGATTCATAATCGGATTCTGGCAAAATCCCCACAGGGAAGCCGCTGCTTCCGATTGAATCTGGTTTGCGTCCAAAGGGAATGTAAATTGGCTTTTGATGACCGGCAAGGCATATATCAAAGGTTTCTTCGCCCAAGTCGATGAGTCCATACGCCATGGTGAAATAGTCTAAAGTGTCTGCCCCGCTTTGAAATCTCTTGTTCAATTCTGCTACGATGTGTGCGGCTGATGTGGGCGAAGAGTAAAGGGGGTCATATTCTTTCGGGGAAATTGCTGACGTTTCCGAAGTGAAGTCGGGAGAAAGTATCCTGCTCAGGCTAAATGAATGCAATGCCGAGGCAACCCCATGCCCGGCCACGTCCAATTGATAAAATGCGATTTGAAAATCATTGATCCTAAAGTAATTTAAGGTATCTCCACCAATGAAAGTGGAAGGCAAGAACAACCAATTGAACCGCACCCCCTTGATAATCGCATTTTGAGGGGGCAGCAAGCCGAGTTGAGCTTTTGCTGCCAATTCAAGGTCACGTTTGATGTAAGAGTAAGCCTTGTCCAAGCGCTCGTTAATCTCCTTGAGATGAAGGTTTTTTGCTTCCAGTTCGGCGGTCAGATGGATGATTCGCCCCGCAGATCGGATACGCGCTTTTAACACTTCTATATCGCTGGTTTTTGCCAGATAATCGTCCGCACCAATGTCCAAGCCTTGGATCAGCGAGCTTTCATCGTCCCTAGCGGTAAGAAGCAATACAAAAATGTAGGGCAAATCCGGTGCGGACTTTACCCTCTGGCAAAGTTCGAGGCCGTTCAGCTCGGGCATTTCCCAATCGCTGATCAAAATCTGAAAAGGCTCACTTTGCAAGTACTCCCATGCAATGACCCCATTTTCTGCGGTCACGACATCATAACCGCATGCTTTGAGGTTTCTGGAATAAAGTAGCCTGGTGACGGGGTCATCTTCGGCAAGCAATATTTTCATAGGCTCTTTGCTTAGGTGAGTAGTTCTGGGGCTGAATTATGGAAAAAGTGAAGCTTGAACGGTTAAATTTCTCGCTTCCATGAGCGGCTGGTAAACAATGATTTGATGCCCTCCAACAAATACAGCCAGTTTTTCCATCGGTCATGTTGGCCTACGTAGTAAGCATCGGACAATAGACGCTCCTCCTCGGGGGTTTGGCTGGAATAGCGCAATTGGGTGGGTCCGATGAGTCCGGCGGGCGCACCGTCCGCATAACGCTCCCATTCTTCGGTGCGGTGCGATGCTTGTTCTGTCGTCACGGGTTCCACACCAACTAATCGCAAGTCACCGTTTACGACTGCCAAAATCCTAGGCAGTGACCGCAGCAAAGGACGGGTTGTCGCCCATTCCCAAGCAGTGAACTCGTTTCTTTGGCGTTCGCCAAATTCGGTCAGTTCTATGCGATTTCCGCGCAGTTGGCGTGAATGAATTAATTTGGATGAGGTTTTCTCTTGGGTTGCGGACAGCAAGGCAATTGGCCACAAGGGAAGGGACAGCAGTAACAACAAAAATCCTCCAATACGATTGAGCAGGGGAGACAAGCCGTTGCCCAAGGTGGTTTGCCTGAGATCGGCTAATAGAAAGGCATCGGTGACTCGCACATGCGTGTCAATGTCGACTCTGATCAAGTCGTTTCCCCTCGCAATCGAGTTAGTCAGGCTCACCAACTCGCCAACATAGGTATTGGGCAATACCACTGTGTCGGAAAGCTTTGCGTGCCTGTCTATAATCACTTGGTCGCTGATGACGACTTCATGGTTGAGTTCTGCTGTGGGGTGAACTTCGCTGCCGCTACCGACAAAGGCAATCCCAAGCTTGAGGCTGCGCGAGGAAACTTGACTGTTACGGCCTTGTGTCAGACCTAGGGCGGTTTGCCTGCCTGGTATTAGCAATCCGGGAATCCGGCCGGCGGCTGCGTCTAGGTTGGTTTGGTGATAGGCGGCCAAAGATTCCATGCGGAAATCGTGAGCATCGGTGATTTCCACTGAAGCTTCCGACGCGATAGGCAAGCCCTGAATCAGCATGGGCCAGTGCAAGGGCATTAAGTCGACTCGATCATCCCTGCATAGGCATAAGCCCAGCGACCGACCTTCGGAAACGCCATGCAATACGGGTTCCGTGCGTGATTCAGTCTGCTTGAGGAACTCTACGATGCAGGCTGTCCTTAGCATGTCGCCTCTAACGATGAGTTGACTATCATAGTGCTGCCCTTTTGGAAGCTGAGCCAAAACAGCCTGTGGATCTTCTTCCCCCCGTGTGCCCCAGTAATCGATTTCAATACCCCATCGACGCCCGTATT
>CAIYXP010000367.1 GCA_903930145.1 uncultured Methylococcaceae bacterium | reverse complement strand
CATAAAAAACCATTCAGGGAATATTCTGCTGAAGGCCCATACATATACAGCAAATCTCTCAAATACTTACTCCACGATTATGGAGATTATAGAATATGCGGAATCTTCCCTTGAAGGTGCTTTCAAATCACAAGACGCAAGTAAGTCAATTGGTGGCGACCTTATTGCCACATGTAATCTGCAAGTCTAACGAATGTTTGCGCTCGTTACCAAGTTCCTGCTTGGTAACGCCATCCTAGAAGCTTCGCTTCCACTGATTTGATGAAGCGGAGCTTCAAATAATAGGTTCTCAAGCAAAGAGCTTGTGAACCAGACAAAACGCCAAGTCGCTACACCAGAAGAATGCGCCTTATGTGGGGTGGCGTACAGAATTATTATGGGTAATTTCCTAACATAACACTGCCAGTTTACGCACAACCCCCACTTTTTGGTGTGATGCGTCACTGCTGATGCCAAACATAAAGTTAGGCAATAAAACTCACATGAACGATCAAAGGGGTCCACTGTGTCTACAATAACCACTGAAAAACAGTTAAACCTTAAAAATATAGCTGACGGCGTTACGCAGTGGCTTGAATTTAAGAGCTGGCAAACTAAAGTTGAAAAAGTAGAAGGTAATTATTATGTAAGAGCAAGAAAATCTAGTTGGTGGCGTGCAGCTATAGGTGCAGACCGCGCATTAGTAATACATATTTATTCAAATGAAGAGGGTACATCTGTCGCTGTAGGGCAAGGGGACTGGACGACTAACATCTGGAGCAATGTATTTTGGTTTGTTGCCACTGGTGGCACTAATATCGCTATCTCTGGCTGGTCTTTTGTTTTGCAAAAGCAATTACAGCAATATGTGAAAGAGATGCTCGATGGAGCCCATCCTGGCAGTCCGCATAGCCATGTAGATACATCGAAAAAGCGCCTTCCAAGGGGACATCCGGGTTGATAACGGGCTACGAAGCGTGACGGGGTTTCCCCCTGGCTCCCAAGGGCCGTAGGGCGGGATGTGCTCGTTACCAAGCTCCTGCTTGGTAACGCTATGTGATCGTTCCCACGCTCCGGCGCTCATCGTTATACACATCCTTCTCCAAGAGACTGAAGAGCATCTATGGCAATGACAAAATCTCGCAAACGCTGCAAGCCGATCCACATGGCCTTGGGGCCGGGAGGCCCGTCGTGCTTGCGTCCCAAGTAACCGCCAAGGCTCGTCACCAAGGCGACGACCTCGCCGAGGGGCGGCGGCACAGCCGGGGGCTGGCAGCGCTTGACCACGGCGTAAGCCGCTTTCCACTCCTTGGGGTCGAAGACGATCTCGCAACTCGCGTCCGGGCAACCCCGCCCGAGCATCAGCGCGAACAACACCCGCCATGCCACGACCATGTACATGGCCAAGTATGGCAGTATCGTAGGTCGGGCAACGTCTTTTTGTTGCCCGACATCCGGTTTCGTCGGGCGCGATGAAGCTGCGCCCGACCTACGGAACTGGTTTTCCCATTAAGCCGACCAAAAAAGATCCGATTACCACATCTTTTGTATCTTAATCGATTCTTTTTATATCCAAGCCGAGGAAAATAATGTCGGCGGGGGTTCTTTTTATATCAAGTTCGATGTCTTGAACGTCCTCGCCGATAAACAAAGAATCGAAGCCAATGTTAAAAGAGCCGGCTAGGGGTTAATTTACAGCGTACCCGGCTGATTTTCCCCCTAGGCCGACATTATTTTAATCTTGCGGGTCTGTTGAAAAGGGCGAGCCAGTTGTTTTTTCTCTCGTTCCCACGCTCCAGCGTGGGAATGCCTGCCCCGGCGCTCCAGCGCCGCGTAACCGACCACTGGAGCGGACAAGGCGTTACCACGCTGGAGCGTGGGAACCAGAAAAACCAGAAAACGGGCTGATAGAAACATTGCAGCTTGACGTGCTGTAGCCAGCCCTGTAGAATTCACCTCTAAGGGTAATTACGGAGAAGTTGAGATGTAACAGTAGCGCTTGTGACTCAGTAGATTTTTAAATATTTAAGTATATAAGCCAGATTTCTGGCAATAGTAAATTGTTAATATTTGTATCTGCGTGATTAACAATTGTAAGCTACTGGAGCAACGAAATGGAAAAAAAAACTCGGCACTATCGCTTGGAAGAAATCCAAGCTCAAATGAAAACTGTCCAAGACCTACGTTTAACATATTCGGCTATGGAAGGCATCCGCCGCGCTGGCATGGTCAATCAAGACGCAATGGATGTTGTTCAAAGTCTTTCGCGGCATACTACTACAAGTCAATGACAACCCATCAAGATCATCACGTCTGGCAAGACGTTTACCACGCTGAATGGCACGGTCTGCAACTATATGTCAAATTTCAGCGTGACCCGGAAGGATTTTTCTTCGCTATCTCATTCAAGCCATGGGAAACATGAATACCTCAATCATTGTAGCCGATACCATCTGCCCAATCTGCTTTCAAGGTGTATTGCGCCGTTATGTCAAGCACGTTGCCATGGATTATAAGGGGCGTGTCTTCGAGCAAGACCAACCCGGCGACTGGTGCGACAAATGCGGCGAAGGCATCTTGAATGGGGACGACTTGCAAGCCACGGAACCGGCATGGCTGGCTTTCCGCGAGGAAGTGGATAAAGAAGAAGGCCAAGCCTTGGCTCGCATCCGCCGTAAATTGAGGCTGACCCAAGCCGAAGCCGCTAAGCTAACAGGCGGCGGAAAAAATGCCTTTTCTCGTTATGAACGGGGTGAAGTCCATCCAATGCCGGCTGTGTTGAATCTTTTCAAGTTGCTGGATAAACATCCTGAATTGCTGGATGACTTGAAGGTACAATAATCCGCGTAGCCGGGTGACGAGCATTTCAAACGCATAGCTTGTGAACCAGAGAAGGAGCGAGCCATTTATGAACAAGCCCCTAAAAGCCATTCCTGAATTCACAACCGAAGCCGAAGAAAGGGCATTTTGGGAAACTGATGGCAATGATAGCACCGAGTATCTGGACTGGTCACTTGCCGGTCAAGCTAAGTTTCCAAACTTAAAGCCTAGTACCCAATCCATTTCCCTCCGCCTACCCGTCAACCTGTTGGAATCCATTAAAATCGAAGCCAATAGGCGAGACATACCCTATCAAGCATTAATCAAGGTTTGGCTGGTTGAAAAAATGGAAGAGTCCGTGCGGTAGAATGCAGAGACGAAGCGAGGCGGGGCCAACAACCTCGCCGCTTTCGTTTTGTGCGAAGTCACGAAATCAGATATGACACAAAACGTTTCATAGGGAAAAGCATATCCCATCCGAAAAGTGAAGATTAGCTTGCCCTTAACTCGACTTTCGAGACATTCCCTAAATTCACGACTTGTTTTGGCTTGCCAAAGATCATAGTTGTCTTGCATGGCTAGCCAACTTTCAGGGGAGCGGCCTAGGGCTTTGGCAAGCCTTAGAGCCATTTCCGGGCTTACGCGGCTGGAACATTTCAGAATGCGGTTCAATGTTGAAGCGGACACATCCAGTTTGGAAGCGAGTTCCCGACAACTAAGCTGATTGGGTTCCAAGTAGACCGACTGGATAAATTCGCCGGGGTGTGGAGGGTTATGCATAGCCATTAATGATAGTCCTCATAATCCAAATTCACAGCCGTTTTGCATGTGTAGGTTGAATTCCCGCCAAACTTCCTGACTCAAAATACTTTTTCAAACCCTTGTGTCGGAATGATGCGATCATAGGTGAATGATAGCTTGTAACGCGGTAAGGCGCAATCGTAGATACTTAACGCGGTAAGTCGGATTTTGATCGTTCCCACGCTCCGCGCTCACCGTTATACACAGTTCGTTGCGGGAACCACGGAACCCCGAAGGGGTTCAAGCCATTAGCCGGGGGTTGAGCGAAGCGACATCCCCGGACGGCAAACCGTAAAAATATCGACCCCGGAGGGGTCGTAGTCTTTCCTTCGCGGTCTAGGATACCACCCGTCCGAACCTATCATGTGCAGTTTTCGGAAGAGCGCCTAGGTTCCCTCATGATCCGATTGCTGCGACCCCCTCCGGGGTCGTGGGTCTTTTTTCCGCATTATCCGGGGGTATCGCTTCGCTCAACCCCCGGCTAATAGCTGGCAACCCTCCGGTGTTGCAACAATCGGCATTGGTATACTTGTGTATAACGATGAGCACTCCGCGTGGGAATGCAGACAGCACCGCTACGGCGTTGCATAACGCAGAGCGTCACCTTAGGCGTTCCCACGGAGACCGTCACTGCCACTAAGTTAAGGATTTTGAGCATGTCAAAACCGTTTGTAGTCCCGACCTTAGCCGGTCTTTTCGGAATTGTCTTCCGCCTAAAGGCGGAACTACGAACGCTAACTTAATGGCATTGACGGAGACCGTGGGAACGATGGCAATCTTGATAGACGACAAGCATTCTATCTTGATGGAATTCGACATGCAGCGGAAATCATAGAT
>CAIYXP010000366.1 GCA_903930145.1 uncultured Methylococcaceae bacterium | reverse complement strand
CCGATCTAGGCATTATTTCTGCAATTGATTCATTTTGCGGTATGCCATCCGGCGCAGTCGCTTGTTGAGGCAAGAGGGGACTTATGACATTCAAAACTTCAAGGTTCAACCTTCGAGAAAACCAGTCTACTGGTTTGCACAGTCTGGGAATAGAAGGTTTTAATGATCGCATGGAATCTCATCCTTGGTTTGGCGTGGGGCATAGTTTAAATAGTAATGCCGCCAAGGATTATTTGGCGAGGCTGCAAGAAACGACCCACGCCCAACCCAACCCTTATTGCATTTATGTCCATGTGCCTTTTTGCGCGTCCATCTGCCGGTTTTGTGCACTCTACACTCGGGCGGTGAAGGGTAATGCCGATGCCATATTTGACGAGTATGTCCAATGGCTTTGCCAATCCATCGAGACTCATCCGTGTGCCTATTCAAATCACGGACCCACCACGGTTCATTTCGGCGGTGGTACGCCTCTTCATATTGGGTTGGATCGTTTTGCCAAAGTCACTCACTCACTGAAAAAAGCCTTTGGCAGCTCCGATTCGTGTGAATGGGCATTGGAAACAACCACTTCCTCAATTACTCCAAAAGTAGCAGACACATTGGCCGAGCTAGGTTTTAAGCGTATCCATCTAGGCATCCAAACGCTTAACGATGATTTGCGCACATTCAACCGACGCCATGAAACCGGCAACGAAGCTATAGACAAGATACGCTATTTGCAGCAACAAGGTTTCTTGTGTTCAGCAGATATGATTATTGGCTTCGACAATTACAGTGATGCCATCCTTAATGAAGACTTGCAGAGACTCTACGCGTCCGGGATACGCATGTTCTCCATTTGCGAACTTCGCTTGGTCAGGCACAAAGATTTGCAAAGTTCACAGCATCAAGAACAAAGCCAGAGGAATTACCAATATTGGAAACAGATTTGGGAATTTATGGAAAGTGCCGATTTAATACCCATTCATCTGGGGCAATTTGCCGACTCACAAGAGAGTAATCTGTACTTCACCCATCCTGCACGGGGAGAGAATTGTGTGGCAATTGGACCCTATGCGCATGGTTCCGCAGGTCGGTTATACTACAGCAACAAACTATTGCCAGCCTATTACGAAGCTATCAAAATGGGAGAATCCCCAATCGAGACTGCCGTGCTGTATGACGACCAAGAGGAAATTATCTTAAACTTGGAACGCGAAATGCTGGCACATCGGGTGACCCATAAGACCATTGAAACTGTGTTATTCGCCTATCCAGAACGGTTTGCCGACATTTTAGATTTTTGGCAGAACCATGAACTGATGTTGCCAGCGGAAAATGGGTTATCGTGGTCCATCACACGGGAGGGAAGTTGGTACATTGGTAATATGATTACGCAGATTCGCGATATGGCAGTGCAACCCGTGCTAACTCATGAACGGGCTGTTCGCATGTATAAACAATAAACTCATCATACGCTAATGGTGTTTCTAATCCCTGTCCTCGACAAATGGCTATTATATGCGCCCTTGCATAAGACTTCGGCACTTATCAACCATAGCGCGGCTCGAATTTTGAGGGAGCAGTTCGGACGGGATATTCCCGGCGAGCTAGGTGAACTTGGCAGGCTGCTTGCCTCTGAACCTCCCATTGCCGCGCCAAAACCGATTGAGGGGGAGTTCATACCATCCTGTCTAGGCATTATACCCACCCGTGGCTGCAACATGCATTGCATCTACTGCAACTTCGGAGGGCCATCAGCCAATAAGGATGATTGCATGAGTCCTGAACTTGCCGTCGATGCGCTCGATTGGGCGGCTGGACAATTGGAGAAGGCGGGGAAAAGTAAATTCCATGTTCAGTTTTTCGGTGGGGAGCCATTCGTCGCCCAAGAACTCGTCGAGATTGTCATTCACCGCGCACGCTATTTAGCGTCCCAGAAAGACTTGATTCCTTATTTCGATGTCTCGTCCAATGGTCTTTTTAGCGAGCGGCAGTGTGAATATATTGGGGATTATTTCGATGCAATTGTCTTATCGTTGGATGGCCCGGCAGAATTCCAAGATAAGAACCGCCCGGTATCAAAGGGCCGTGGCAGTTCCTCCATTGTTGAGCGAACTGCGCGAATCTTGAGTGACATGCCAGTGTCATTATGTCTTCGGATGTGTGT